>JAPYUM010000103.1:1439-8425 GCA_029940535.1 Vicinamibacterales bacterium | reverse complement strand
CCGTTCCTGCTGTGTGCCGACCTGGACGCGTTCCTGCGACTACGCACAGAGTGGCCCGACTACAAGAAGCGGCTAGGCTTGAGATGAGTCGTTGGACACTGGCAGGGGTGCCGAAGAACACAAGGACGGATCGCCAGGAAACCTAGCGCGGTAGCCAGGACTCGGGCAGCCCGGCTTTGGTCTCGCGGACGATCGCCAAGATGACCTCGCCGTCGGCTCGTCCTTCCAACCCGTCCCGCAGCCGACCGTACACCCCGCGACGAACCCCGTCCGGAAGCCCGTCGAACAGGTCGCTGTAGATCATGAAGCTGAGCGGATATCGGAACAGGCGGGTGCGCAGGTCGAAGTCGCGGAGAGACCGGTCCTGGCTGTCTCGCGGTCCGCGGGTCGGAAACGTGTCGGTGAAGCTGGACACGCCTTGGACCGGCTCGACGAGTGGGGCCTCGTCAGCAAACAACATGTAGCGAGCGATTTCTTCGACACCGAGGCGACGGGCGTCGGTCTCCTTCGCGTCCAGGATGCCGTCGTGGTCCGCGAGTCGGGCCTCCCACCCGATCCGGGTCAGCAGATTGATCATCTGCGTCTGATGTTCGAAGGTCATCAACGCGACCAGATCGCTCGTCGGGACCAGAAAGCGGTCGGGGTCGATGAAGCGCGTCAGACTGGTCAGATTCTGGTTGATCGGGTCGGCCAGGCCGGCCGGGGTCGCTGGGTCTCGGGCTACGGCGTTGCCCCGGTGGGGCTGGGCCCCATGCGTGCCCGTCACGTACCAGCCGCCCCACCGCTCGTCGAACGGCGTCCGGTGGTCGGTAACCACGGTGCCAAGCCGGAAGTCAGCGCGCCCGGTGGCGCTAGTCGACACAGAGCCGATGTACGGGCCCGGGACCCCCAGTGTCGCCGCCTGCTGGTGGCACTGGAGACACCGCCCGGGTCGGTCGAACTCGGGACGTTCCGTGCGAGCGCTGTCGAGCGTGTAGAACACGGCGCCCCGACGCGGGTCGAAGGCGACGAGCTCAATGACGGGGGACCCCTGCACTGCGCCGACGGCGACCGCGTCCGAGAAGTAGATGGCGCGCGGGCTGCGAGGGGAAATCAGAGGAGCCTGCAGGCTGGTTTTTGAAAACACGAGCGCCTGGGTGTCAACGCTGACGTCGAGATGCTCCAGCAGGCTCGGGAGATACCCGAACCGGTCATCGTGGACCAGGGTGACACGGTCCGACGCCACGGCCTCCGCCAGCCGGCTCACCGGGTCGTCGAACACGCCGACCGCGTAGGCAATTGCCGGGTGCTCGGCCGGCAGATTGTCTCGATACGGTTCGCTCGGTTGAGCCCCCGCCGGTGTGACCGAGAACCCCGCGGCGAGTATCCGGACAAGCCAATGGAGCGGCCTCTGAGAGAGCATGCCTCTCGATTCTACCGCCCATATTTCGTTTCGGGTTCGCGACCCGGATCGGCTACTCTGTGAGACATGATGGGGAGTGCCCTGCGCCGGGACGGCATATTGCCGCGGCGCGATGGCGGTGGCCTGCGTTCATGACGTTTCGACGACTGTTTCTCGCAAGTCTGGCAGCGATGCTCACGGCCGTCCCGGTCGCGGCACAACCGGTGTCGCTCGTGGGGGTCTCGGCGGCGACAATCCAGGCGCCCGCCCCGCCCAGACGCGAGCTCCTCGACCAGTATTGTGTGACCTGCCACAACGACGCGGCGCGCCAAGGCGACTTGTCGCTGGAGGGCGTCGACCTGCTTACCCAGCCCGCCGCCCACGCCGAGACGCTCGAGAAGGTCGCGCGCAAGCTTCGGGCGGGGCTGATGCCGCCGCCTCGTCGACCGCGTCCCGACGCGCCCACCCTCACCGCGTTCGTGAGCGGGCTCGAGGCCGCGATTGACGCGGCCGCTGCCGACGAACCGAATCCAGGTCGCCCGGTCCTGCATCGGCTGAATCGCACGGAGTATGCGAACGTGGTTCGGGACCTCGTCGGGCTCCAGGTCGATGCCGAAGGGTTGTTGCCGCCTGACGACATGAGTCAGGGCTACGACAACATGTCGGATGTGCTGACCGTGTCGCCGGCGTTGCTCGAAAGCTACATCTCGGCCGCTGGCAAGATCAGCCGCCTGGCGCTCGGCGATGTCGAAGCGACCCCGCTCGTGGAGACGTACGTCGTGCCGCAGGCGGTCTCCCAAATGCGACACGTGCCGGGGGCGCCGTTTGGCACCCGGGGTGGCACCGTCGTCACGCACAATTTTCCCGCCGATGGCGACTACGTGTTCCGTCTCTCCTTTTATTACTCGAGCATCGGTCCGGTGTTCGGCGACAACATTCCTGCGGAAGGTGAGCAGATCGAATTGGCCGTGGACGGCGAGCGGGTGGCGCTGCTCGACTTCGATCGCAAACTGAAATCGACCGAAGACCTCAGGACACCCCCAATCTCGCTCACGTCAGGACCGCACGTCATCGCAGCCGCGTTCGTGGAACGCGCGTCTGGCCCGGTGCAGGATTTCGTGATGCCGTTTGAGCGGGCGCTCGCGGATTTGTCGACCGGCCACTTTCCAGGGCTGACCGGGTTGCCGCACCTGCGCAATCTGGGTGTGGACGGGCCCTATGACGTCACTGGAGTCAGCGAGACGGCGAGTCGTGGACGGATCTTGTCTTGCCGGCCCGCGACCAGCGCCGAGGAGGAGCCCTGTGCCCGCGAGATCATTGGTCGGCTGGCCCGGCGGGCGTTTCGCCGGCCGGTGACCGATGGCGACGTCGGGCGCCTGATGGCGCTCTACGAGACGGCCCGGGCCGAGCAGGGGTTCGAGGCGGGCATCCGCATGGCGCTACAGGCGATGCTGGCCGACCCGGAGTTCGTGTTTCGGTTCGAGCGCACCCCGGACGGGGTGAGGGCCGGGTCGAGCTACCGGGTCAGCGAGGTAGAGCTGGCATCGCGGCTGTCGTTTTTCCTCTGGAGCAGCATGCCGGACGAGCCGCTGCTGGCGGCCGCCGAGCAGCGGCGATTGTCAGACCGGGGTGAACTCGAGCGTCAAGTCACCCGGATGCTGGCCGACCCGCGAGCCGAGACCCTCTCGACCAACTTCGCATCGCACTGGCTGCGTTTGCAGAATCTGCGCGATGCCCATCCCGACGTGTTTCTGTTCCCGGATTGGGACGAAAATCTGAACCGGTCGATGCGCCGCGAGACGGAGCTGTTCTTTGACAGCATCGTTCGCGAGGATCGCACGATCCGGGATCTGCTCCAGGCGGACTATACGTTCGTCGACCAGCGCCTGGCCACCCACTACGGTGTCCCCGACGTCATCGGCAATCGGTTCCGCCGGGTCGCGGTGACTGACGAACGTCGTCGCGGGCTGCTGGGACACGCCAGCATTCTGACGCTGACGTCTGTCCCCAATCGCACCTCGCCGGTCATCCGCGGGGCCTGGGTACTCGATGTGTTGCTCGGCACGCCCCCGCCACGGCCGCCGGCCGATGTGCCGCCGCTCGAGGAGAACAAGAACGGGCAGCAGCACGTGTCGGTGCGTGACCGCATCGTGGCCCATCGCGCCAACGCGTTCTGCGCGTCCTGCCACAACGTCATCGACCCCGTCGGGTTCTCGCTCGAGAATTTCGATGCTGTCGGGGCGTGGCGGACGCGCGACAGCGGGTTTCCCGTCGACCCCTCCGGGACGATCTACGACGGCACGCCGGTCGACGGTCCGGTGAGCCTGCGACAGTTCCTCCTGAAGAACGAGAATCTGTTTCTGACCAACTTTGCGAGGAACCTGTTGATGTACGCGAACGGCCGTGTCTTCCAACCGTATGACATGCCCGCGGTGCGGACCATTGTGCGGGATGCGGCGGAGCAGGACCATCGATTCTCCGCATACGTCATGGGGATCGTGACGAGCACCCCGTTTCAGATGCGCCGCGCGGACATCGACACGGGCACCGCCAGTGTCGAGCAATAGAGCGCTGCCGTAGCTGCGGGTCTTCAGACCCGCCAGGCCCCCCACGGGGGGCGGACCGACCGGAGAACGGGATGTATATCACCAGAAAGCACATATCGAGACGCACGGCGCTTCGAGGCGTTGGCGTCACCCTGGCGTTGCCATGGCTCGAGGCGATGATGCCGGCGCAGACGCCGATGCGTGGATCGGCGGCGCGACCGCGGACACGTTTCGCGGCATTGGAGATGGTGCATGGGTCAGCCGGGAGCACCGCGGAGGGCACGCGACTGCACTACTGGTCGCCGAAGACCGTCGGGCGAGACTTCGAGACGACACCGATCTTACGGTCGCTTGAGCCGTATCGCGACTATGTGACGGTGGTCAGCCATACCGACATCGCTCCGGCCACCGCCCAGGTGGACGCAGAGGCGGGCGCCGACCACACGCGATCATCCGCCGCCTTTCTGACGTCGGCACATGCCAAGATGACCGAGGGCGCCGACATCTACAACGGGGTGTCCATCGATCAGGTGTATGCGGAGGCCTTTGGCCAAGACACTCCGCTGCCGTCCATGCAGGTCTGCGTTGAGGACGTGGGGTCGCTGACCGGTGCGTGCGGCTATGGCTACAGTTGCGTGTACGCCAACACGATTTCCTGGGCGTCCCCCACCACCCCGCTTCCCATGGAGCGTGATCCGCGTGTGGTGTTCGAGCGGTTGTTCGGCGACGGTGCGACCCCGGCCCAACGGCTCGACCGGCGGCGGGCCAACGCCAGTATCCTCGACGCGATTCTGGGCAAAGTGTCCGACTTGCAACGGGACCTCGGCGCGGTCGATCGTGCTCGGCTCGACGACTACCTGGAAGATGTGCGGGAGATCGAGCGTCGGATTCAGTTGGTTGAATCCCAGAACGCGACGCGTCGTGGCATCGACCTGCCGGAGGCGCCGGTGGGAGTCCCTGACGCCTGGGCCGACCACGTGCGGATGATGTTTGATCTCCAGGTGCTGGCGTTCTCGACCGACGTCACGCGTGTGTCCACCTTCAAGATGGGACGCGACGTCAGTTCGCGCGTCTATGCCGATAGCGGTGTCGACACCCCGTTCCACTCCTTGTCGCACCATGGCAATCGGTCTGAGCAGTTGGCGGAATTCGCCACGCTCAACGAGTTCCACGTGGATCAGGTCAGCTACTTCATCGACCGTCTGAAGAATACGCCCGACGGCGACGGCAACCTGCTCGACCACTCAATGGTGTTGTACGGCAGTCCGATGGGCGACGGCAGCGTGCACAATCACCTGCGGGTGCCGTTGTTCCTGGCGGGGCACGCCAATGGTCAACTCACGGGCAACTCGCACGTGCTGTGCGATGACGGCACGCCGATGGCGAACCTGCTGCTGTCCATGCTGCACAGGCTGGGCGTGAACGCCGATCGTTTCGGCGACAGCAACGGCGAAGTTGCCATCTAGCGACTGGGCTGGGGAAGACACACGATGCATCGCATGACACACGCGCTCGCCGTCGCCGCCCTCTCGGCCATGTTGATGTCATCGACCCAGACGGTGACGGCTTGGGCCGTCGACGCGCCGATCGCCGACGCGGCCATGACCGGTGATGCCGAGAGGGTCCGTGCGCTCCTCGCGAGCGGTGGCGACGTCAACACTGCGCAAGGCGACGGGATGACGGCTCTCCACTGGGCGGCATTTCGTGACGACGTCGACCTGGCCGGTGTGCTCATCGAAGCTGACGCCGACGTGGCTGCCGCCACCCGTGTTGGTGCGATTACGCCGATGTCGATGGCCGCGAGCAACGGCAGTGTGGGGATGATCGATCTGCTTGAGGAGGCTGGGGCTCTCGTGAACTGGCCGACATCGACCGGTGCCACTCCGTTGATGGCGGCGGCCACGTCGGGACGGGTTGACGCGGTCGGACGGTTGCTTGATCACGGGGCGTTTGTGAATGCTCGAGAGACCGCGAACGGACAGACCGCCTTGATGTTCGCCGCCTGGGAAAACCGCGCCGACGCGATCAGGCTGCTCATCGGGCATGGCGCCCACGTGGGGCTCACATCGCTGGTGATGGCGATGGACGAGCGACGGTTCGACAGCGACGGCAACGAGTTGCCGCGGGGCCGTCCACGGGCACCGGGAGCCAACTCGATCATGGGCGGAATGACCGCCCTGCTCTTTGCGGCGCGGGACGGCCATCTGGAGGCGACGCGTGCACTCGTCGAGGGCGGCGCGAACGTCGATCAGGTCGCCGGCAGCGAGGGGTCGAGCCCGCTGGTGATCGCCATCGCGAATGGGCACTACACCGTCGCGAAGTATCTTCTGGATGCCGGCGCCGATCCGAACGTGGTGAACATCGATGGTCTGTCGCCCCTCTACGCCACCATCAACATGCGGTTCGCGCCGGTGTCTTGGGCCCCAAATCCACGAACCGACCAGGAAGTGGTCGATGCGCTGACACTCCTGTCGGCGTTGCTCGACGCGGGTGCTGATCCGAATACCCGTATCGCGCGGCGACTGTGGTTCAGTCCGACGTCGCACAACAGACTGTGGATCAACCCCGCCGGCGCGACTCCGTTCTGGCGCGCGGCGCAGGCCAGCGATGTCGAGTCCATGCGACTGTTGCTGGCGGCCGGCGCGGATGCCAACGTGGCGACGTTCGGCGGGACGACGCCCCTGATGGTCGCTTCCGGTATTGGTTGGCGGGGGAACTTTTCTCAGAACGCACCCGATGCCTGGATGACGGCGGTGCATTTTCTGTCCGAACTCGGCGCCGATGTCAGCGCCGTGGACGACCGAGGTTACACGGCGCTGCACGGAGCCGCGGCTCTGGGCGACATGGAGATGGTGGAGTTTCTCGTGGCTCGTGGCGCCGACGTGGAGGCGGTCAACAAGGCCGGGGACTCGGCGGCCGATATGGCGTTCGGTCCATCGCGGTTCTTCATTCCAAAGCCGGAGACGGCCGATTTCCTCGTCGAACTTGGGTCGCCGTTTCAGAACAACTGCCGCTCGGACCAGTGTGTCGACGGGAAGTTCTTTGGCGGTGCGGTGACG
>JAPYUM010000103.1:0-1339 GCA_029940535.1 Vicinamibacterales bacterium | reverse complement strand
CCTGCGAGAAACATCGAGGGAGACCCGGCCCAGTCGCGGCGCGTCACGGTCGTCGCCGCCGTGTACACGGTGGTTACGATGGCCGCTGTCCACGGGGCCAGACCCAGCAACAGCACCGGCGCGAAATACCAGAACGGCTGCTGATGCTGAAAGACCGGAGTCAGAAAGCGCTCGACGTTGTGTGAGATCAGGAAGACCTGGATGAACTCGGGGTTACGTAGCGCGCACAGCACGTACCACGGAAGCGCGACGAGTGCGAAGGTGCCGAGCGACCACGGGCCAGCGAGGCGCCACACCAGCGGCAGGCGGCGTGCGAGCAGGGTACCGATGACGATGGCCGATCCGGCCAGCACGATCCCCGCGGGACCCTTTGCCAACACGGCCAGACCGAGGGCGGCACCAAAACCGATCTGATAGCCGCGCGTGCCACGCGGTTGTCGCAGCAGCACGAGTGGCGCGGATGAGGCCAGCGCGAGCGCCAGCGTCGCGGAGAACAGCATGTCGGTCGTGGCCGCCCGGGCGAACACCAGAATTGCGATGCTGGACGGAAAGAGCAGCACGAACAGAGCGGCGGTCGGACCGCCGTAGAAACGCCAGGCGAGCCACCCCAGCGCCAGCATGGAGGTCGCCGCGCCGGCCGCGGATGGCAGTCGCGCCGCCAACTCGCTGTCCCCGAACACGCGGTAGCCGATGGCGGCCACCCAGTAATACAAGATCGGCTTTTCGAGCCACGGTTCACCGTGCAGTCGGGGGGTCACCCAGTCGTCGCCCACCGCCATGTCGCGCGCGATGGCCGCATACCGCGGCTCGTCGGGTCCGACGAGACCGAAGGCGGTCAGACCGCCGAACAGACACACACACGTTACGAGCACGGCGAGGGCCACGTGCACGCGCGCCTCGGTGATGCGGGGGGGGCAGGTTGGTGGACTGTCGTGATCTGCCATGTTGATTTGGTCGTCGTGGCCGTTCATCAGCCCCCGGAGGTTGAGCTCCGGAATTGTTCACCCGCGTGGCAGTAGCTGCGCGATTGTATGTCGACTACCCGGTGGATCGCCTGAAGGCCCCCGCCATGACCGTAGGCGCGCCGGTGAGGCGTCTAACGAGATCGAAGAATTACGAAATTGTCCGGATCCGTTTTGAGCCATTGCATGGTATCGTCGGACCTTCGGCAAAGTGGGTCGACTATGGAAGTGCGGCCTTCGAGGATTTCGTAAGAATGAGGGAGGTGATCGTCCCATGAGTCAGGAGATCATCGAGTTGACTGAAGAGACCGCCCAGCAGGGTGTCTCCAGACGTGGTTTCATCAAGGGCGCGATCGCCGCCAGCGCGGCTGTGTCGT
>JAPYUM010000223.1 GCA_029940535.1 Vicinamibacterales bacterium | reverse complement strand
TCCGTCCTATCGGCCACCGCCACTGGACGCATCGAAGGAGAGAAGCCATGAGCAAAGAGAATCTCGAACAATTCATGAAACAAGTGGCCGACAGTAAGGAACTTCAGGCGAAGATCGGTAAGGAAACCACCGAAGATGCCCTGGTCGCCTTGGGTGCCGCACATGGGTGCGAGTTTTCGATTGAGGATGTGCAGGCGTCCCAGGAACTCAGTGACGCCCAAATGGAAGTTGATAGGAAGCATTAGAGCACCTGTTGACAGCTCGAACCCACGATCTCCGCGTTGCGAACGCCCGAAAACTCAAGGGTTAAGTTGTTGAATAAACGGGCCTATATCGGTGTCATGCGCGTTCGCGTGACCATGCGAAGACCCGCACGAAACCGCATGTTTCTGCATAGTCCTGCGGACCCGATGGGCACAAAAGCGGTCACACTCAGATCCGCCGCCTACAGCCAGGCCAGCGGAACGTTCACGCTAGGTTCGCTGTTGGATGGCGTGCTTCAACCAAGTGCGTTGACGTCCCCAAGCACACCGACTTGGAACCAGATCGCAGGATTCTTCGAATCGAGACGTGACCGCTCTCATTGGTGAGGGCGGCATGGGACAGGTCTGGCAGGCTACCGACACCCAGCTCAACCGCCAGGTCGCGCTGAAGATCCTGCCTGACGCCTTCGCTGACGACCCGGATCGGCTTGCCCGGTCGCCGGGCCGGCACACGCGGCGAGGCCGGCCAGCGCACCGACCCTGTCATCGCGCTCTGGTGTAATCTCAAGTCGTCGTCCTTCCACGCTGGACCACGACGGGCTGTGGCTCCGCGCTACTGCGGTAGCGCGAACACGAACATGGCGTTGCCGGCTCGCGGGTTCTTCATCTCGGACAACAGGTCGCCGGGCACGACGGCCGCCCAACTCCCCGCGCCCCCGGAGTTCCCGGCCCCAACCGCGATGTACTGAGTGCCGTCGACCGCATAGGTGATCGGATACCCGTTGGCCATCGTCGACAGTCGGGTTTGCCACAGTTCCTCGCCGGTCTCGACATCGTAGGCGAACAGATACCGGTCCCAGCTGCCGACCAACACCAGGCCACCCGCCGTCGTCAGGGCCGCGGTGTTGTACGGCGCTCGCCGCCGGTGCTTCCAACGCGTCTCGCCGGTGCGGACATCGAGCGCCTGGAACTCGCCGAGTTGATCAGGCGAGTCGGGATGGAAGTGATTCAAACGGCCCCGTACCCATCCGGTGCCGCCGCCGCCAACCCGATATTCCACCGGACCAAATGCGGCGGTCTCGCAGTTCAGATTGAGCGGGATATACATCGCCGTCGTCTCCGGGTGATACGCCATCGCCCGCAAGCTCTTGAACCCGCCCGTGCTGGGGCAGAAGAACAGCTCTTCCCCGACGCCGGAGATCATCCCCTCTCGGTAAGTGACCGCCCCGGTCGCCTGGTCGACGTCCAGAATATTCTGATAGCCAAGGTCAATCGCGTTCCGGTACTCGCCCGTGACGCGATCGAGCTCCCAGAGTACGCCAAGCTTGCCCATGCTGAACACCGATTGCCTCCCGTCGATGTCCACCAGAATTCGCTCGAACGTCTCATCCATATCGTGACTGTCGCCCGGGATGTGTTGGTAGAACCACTTCATGTCGCCGGTGGCAGGGTCCAAGGCCAGGGTCGAGTTGCTGTAGAGGGCATCGCCGTCTGTGCGTCGCGCATCGCGCGACCAGGGTTTGGGTTGGGAGGTGCCGTAGTACACCAATTTGGTCACCGGGTCGTAGCTGCCAGGAATCCAGGCGTCCCCTCCGGCGCGGAGAAGCAGCGGCAAGTCGCCCCAGGTGTCTCCGCCCCGCTCACCCGGCTTGGCCACCGTCGAGGTACGCCACGCGACCTGCCCCGTGTTCCCATCGAGGCCGACGATGTAGCAGGTGTCCTCCCGATACAGGTCGCAGCCCATCAACCCCGCCACGATCATGCCGTCAGCCACGACCGGACCGCTCGTAAAGCCGTACCCATCTTCGTCAGGCATGACATCGGTATCCCACCGCACCGCGCCGGTGCGAGCGTTCAGGCCGACGACGTGCGCGTCGAACGTATTCAGGATGACGAGGTCCTGGTAGATCGCAAGGCTGCGCATCTGGGCGCCGGGGCGTCGCGCCGCGTTCTCGATCTCTCGACGGTACTCCCAGATGAAATCGCCGTTGCGCGCGTCGATCGCCTGGACGACGTGACCGGGGTTCGCGACATACATCACCCCGTCATGCACGATAGGCGTGGTCTGCGAGACGCCTGGCTCGAGGCCCCACGACCAGGCCAGCTGCAGATCGCCGACGTTGTTTCGATCGACGTCGTCGAGCGGACTGTAGCCCCATCCGTCGAGCGTGCGACGCCAGTTGAGCCAGTCGCCGGGCGCCGGCTGCTGGAGCACAGCGTCGGTCACGGGCGTCACGTTCGCCGTTTGGGCCGAGACCGGGGCCCCCGATGCAGAGAGCACGATGCCGACGGCGAGCACGGCCAGAGTGGCACGGCAGTTCATGGAAGTCTCCAAGGAGTAAGTGAGCGCTAGGTCGCCCAATCTAGTCCGCAACTCTAGTCGATAGGAAGCATTAGAGCCACCTGTTGACATGACCCTCATTATCGGATCCGTCATGCGCCCCCGCCGCACCTCCCCCGCGACAGTGAGA
>JAPYUM010000222.1 GCA_029940535.1 Vicinamibacterales bacterium | reverse complement strand
AGTACGCCAAGATCAACACGTACCACGTCGACCTGCTGTCCGGTTTTCTGCAGCGTTTGCAGTCGACGCCGGACGGCGATGGGTCGCTGCTCGATCACTCGCTCATTCTGTATGGCGGGGGCATCAGCGACGGCGACCAGCACTCGCACATCGACCTCCCGCTGGTGCTTGCGGGCGGCAGCGCCGGGCAGCTCCAAGGTGGGCGACACGTGCGCTACCCAACCGACACGCCAATGACGAATCTGCTGGTGGCGATGCTGGACAAAGCGGGCGTCGCGCCGGCCGAGCAATTTGGTGACAGCACCGGACGCCTCGATCTGGAACCGTTGAACGTGTAGGAAGCGGGCGTCGGAAACAAGGAACTGCTGGATACTCGAGATCGTCAACACCGCTTCGTGCAGGACGCGAAGAGGTAAACAATTCATGGCACGCTCGTCTATTCGTTCATGGCTCGTCGTCACGGCGCTCTTCGCCTCGGCGTCCGTCGTCAATGCCCAACCGGCGCGTGTCCCGCTCATCGACGCGGTCCAGTCGGAGGATCCCGTGGCGGTCCAGGCACTCCTGGCCCGGAACGCAGATGCCAATGCCACGGCCCCTGACGAGACGACTCCCCTGCACTGGGCCGCACACCTGAACCATGACGGCATCGCCGCGATGCTGATCGCCGAGGGAGCCGAGGTCAGTGCCACGACGCGCTACGGCGTGGCCCCGATCCACCTGGCCGCCACCAACGGCAGCGAGCTGATGTTGCGGCTGCTCCTGGAGGCCGGCGCCGACGCGAACCATGTCAACGGTGACGGCGAGACGCCGTTGATGACGACCGCGCGGGCCGGGGTCGTCCCGGCGATCCGGCTCCTGCTCGACCATGGCGCCGAGGTTGACGCCGTCGAGGGCTGGCGCGGGCAGACAGCACTGATGTGGACCGCATCTCAGAACAACGCGGCGGCGGCCGGGGCCTTGCTGGCGGGTGGTGCGAACCTGCATGCCGTGTCTGAAGGAGGCTTTACCCCCCTCTTGTTTGCCGCACGCGAGGGGAGCCTGGAGGCGCTGGATACGCTGTTGGCCGCCGGCGCCAATCCGGACGACACCCTCCCGAACGGCACGAGCGCGTTGGGGATCACCGTCTACAACGCGCAATACGAGGCGGCCGCCAGACTGCTCGAGGCTGGCGCGGACGCGAACGCGATGGGGCAAGGCTGGGCCGCGCTGCATCAGGTCATCTGGACCCGGCGTCCCAACCTGGGGCGCAACCCGCCATTCCCGGTGCCGCTCGGCCGCTTGGATGGCTTGGACATGGCGCGCATCCTGATCGAGCACGGCGCCGACCCCAACTTGGCTCAGGAAAAGGAGCCCAGGGACGGCAATCGCAACATGTTGGACCGTACAGGGGCCACGCCGTTTCTGCTGGCGGCCAAGGCGGCGGACGTGCCGATGATGCGGTTGCTCGCCGACCTCGGCGCGAACCCCAATATCACGACCTGGAACGGCACCACCGCCATGATGGCGGCAGCGGGTGTCGGTATCTGGAAGATTGGCGAGAATCCCGGCACGAACGAAGAAGCCCTGGCGGCGGTGACGCTAGCGTGGGAACTTGGCAATGACGTGAACGACCTGGACGGGAACAGCGACACCGCCCTCCACGGGGCCGTCCATCGTGGTGCTGACGACATTGTGCGGTTTCTTCATGAAAAAGGCGCGAACCTGGATGCCGCCAACAATACCGGATGGACTCCGTTGTCGATCGCGGAAGGCGTGTTCTATCCGAACACCTTCAACCGTCATCCCAGTATCGTGACGCTCCTGGAATCGCTGGGCGCGGACCCGGCCGCCGGTATCCGGCGCCCCATGGACCTGGCCCCCTGGGAGCGTGAAGCCCTGGCGACAAACGCGCCCGACCAGTAGTTCGCCCCGCGCCCCGACTCACAACACCATCCGCGCCACAACCGTGGCGCGCAACAACCCACTGGGACCGCGTTGGCGGGCCGATCAAGGCAGACAGAGCAACGATGAGCACCGACGAGAAACACGCCTTTACCGCTGAAGTCCAAGAGCTATTGAATCTGATGGTTCACTCGCTCTACTCCCAGAAGGACATCTTTCTCCGAGAGTTGATTTCGAACAGCTCAGACGCCCTGGACCGCCTCCGCGTCGAGGCCTTGTCGGATGCCAGCATCATGCCGGAGAGCGAACTCGAGATCAGACTCGAGGTCGACACCGACGCCCGCACGCTCTCCATCTCGGACACCGGGATCGGCATGAGTCGCGAGCAGGTCGTGAGCGACATCGGCACCATCGCCAAATCGGGCAGTCGCGAGTTTCTGGCCGCCCTCAAGGAGAAGCAACGCGCGGAGGAGAGCGACACCGCGGCGGCGTCGGCCGACCTCATCGGCCAGTTCGGCGTCGGATTCTATTCCACGTTCATGGTGGCGGACCGGGTCATCTTGACCACCCGCCGGGCCGGGACCGACACCGGAGCCCGGTGGGAGTCGACGGGAGACGGCACCTATACGCTGGCCGACGCCGACCGCCTGCAGCCCGGCACCACGGTCACTCTGCATCTCAAGCCCACGGACGAAGAGGACGGCCTCAGGGACTACGCCGACACCACGGTGCTAACGGAAATCGTCAAGAAGCACTCCGACTTCGTGGCGCACCCGATCCGGATGAAGGTCGAGC
>JAPYUM010000221.1 GCA_029940535.1 Vicinamibacterales bacterium | reverse complement strand
CGCTGCAGAAAACCGGACAGCAGGTCGACGTGGTACGTGTTGATCTTGGCGTACTGTTCGAGTTTGGCCGGGTCGAGTTGGTGATGCGAGGTCGAGTGATGCGCGTCCGGCACCCCAATCTCGGGATAACTCTGGGCGCTCTGCTCTCGGCCGACCAGGAATGTGAACACACGTGTGATATCAGCCTGGAAGGCGAGCGCTTGCAGATCGAACATCAGCCGCGCGTGCTCATCGAACGACTCCGGGATGCCGACCGGTCTGGCGAGGTTCTCCGGAAGCTCCGCCTCGTCGGCGGTCGCTTCGACGCGCTGGATACGCCGTTCGATCTCCCGCACGGCATCGAGATACTGGCTGACGCGGGCCCGGTCGCTGGCGCCCAGTCTTCGCTCCAGACGAGTCATGTCGTCGCGCACCGCGTCGAGAATGCTCCGGTCCTCGCTGAGTCGTGCGAGCCGCTCGGTCGTGGTGCCGCCCTCGCCGAACAACCGCTCGAACACGACCCGTGGGTTGTGCTCCATCGGGAGCGGCGTGGTGGGGGTACGCCACGCGATGGTGTTGGTGTAGACGCAGCTGTAGCCGTTGTCGCAATTGCCGACGACGAAGCTGTTTTCGAGTGAGATTTCGAGCGAGGGCAGCGGGGTGTCGCGCCCCAGCGTGGCCGCGGCGATCTGGTCGACCGTGGTGCCGGCCTGCACATCGGCGCCCTCGGTGCGCTTCGGGTGAACGCCGTTCAACCAGACACCGCTGGCGCGTGAATGCTCACCGTTCCCGTCGCCCCAGGCCTCGGCCTGGCGGTGGGCCAGACCGGTGGGGATGACCACCTGGTCACGCACTGGGGCGAGCGGACTCAGGGTCGGCGACAGTTCGAGGGCGCCGTCAGTCGATGGCGTCCATCTCCCCATATTGGCCCCGTTCGGGATGTAGATGAAGCCCAGCCGCTTGGTCGGGCTGGCGGCTGTCTGGGCCAGCGCGGTGGCGGCCGGCACCATCGCGTCGAGCAACGGGAGGGCGAGCGTGGCACCCATCCCCCGCAGGAACGTGCGGCGCGGAAGCGACATCTTGGTGATGATCATGACTGCGTGCTCCTCATGCGGAACGGCGTGCTCTTGACGACACCAAGAATGAGGGTCGTCAAACGGTAATCGTCTGGGGCGGCCTCGCGAGTGATGGCTCGCACGGCCGGTGCGTCGTAGTACTCCACGCCACGCCCGATGGCGTAGGTCAGCAACTTCTCTGTGACCGTGGTGACGAATCGATCAGGGTGCGCCAGCAGCGCCTGCTTGAGTCCCGCCGGTCCTTCGAAGGTCGTGCCGTCAGGCAACACGCCGCTGACGTCCATGTCGCCCTTCGTTTGGTTGGGCGTCCGCCAGCGGCCGATCGCATCGAAGGGTTCGAGCGCGAGGCCCGGCGGATCCATCATCTGGTGGCAACTCGCGCAGACCGGGTTGGCCCGGTGTTGGGCCATCGCCTCTCGCATGGTGAGCTGTTTGCCCGTGGTGGTTTCCTCGAGCGCCGGCACGTTGGCCGGCGGCGGCGGTGGCGGATTGCCGAGAATGTTCTCGAGCACCCACTTGCCGCGGAGCACCGGCGAGGTTCGATTGGCGTAGGAGGTGACGGTGAGGATGCTGCCGTGCCCTAGGAGCCCGCCGCGGGCCGGGTCCTCCAAGGCGACCTTCCGGAAATGGCTACCACGCACGTTCGGAATGCCGTAGTGGCGCGCCAGTCGCTCGTTCAGGAATGTATAGTCGGCGGCCAGCAGGTCGATGACGCTCCGGTTTTCACGCAGGACGCTGGCGAACAACAGCTCGGTCTCGCGACGGAATCCTTGACGCAGGTCTTCGCCGAAGTCGGGGAACTGGTCTTCGTCCGGCTGCACCGCGGCGGCATTGCGGAGGCTCAACCACTGACCGGCGAAGTTGGTGACCAGCGCCTCGGCCCGGGGGTCGGCGAGCATCCGGCGGGTCTGCGCCTCCAGAGCGCCCGGGTCTCGTAATGCTCCACGCGCGGCCACGTCCAGCAGCTCGTCGTCGGGGATGCTGCTCCAGAGAAAGAAGGAGAGCCGCGAGGCGAGCTCGAGGTCACTCAGTGCGTATGGGGCACCTGGCGTCGCTCCGGCTGGCTCCTCCACGACGCGGAAGAGGAACTCCGGACTGACGAGCAGGCGCCGCAGGGCCAGTTCGATACCGCCGTCGAACCCGCTGGTCGCGGCACCCTGCTCATAGAAGGTCAGCAGGCGGCCGACGTCTTCGTTCGTGACCGGACGGCGGAACGCCCGGCGGGCCAGCGCGGAGAGAATGTCGGTCGCGCAGGCGGTAGCCTCCGGGCCGTCGGACGCCGAGGCGTGACAGACGAAGAGACGGACTCGGCTGGGGGTGTCGAGGGCTGGGCGAGTGCCACTCGACTCGAACGGACCGGTGATGGACACCCGGTCGATATACGGCTGGTAACGGGAATCGCCGCCCGAGCCTTCACCCGTGAACGGTCTGAGATACAGCTTGCGCGTTCGTTCCGGTTCGGCCGCTGTTTTCCGGAGGAACGCGACGCCGATCTGGTGCGGTCCGGCGTTGACTCTGAGCCGGACAATACGCGGATCGGCCTCCGCGTATTGTCCACGCCGCTCGCCCGGCGCGAGCGTGCGTCCCACCGTGAACAGCTCCACCCGCTCTCCGTCCAGCGTGACTTC
>JAPYUM010000102.1:10240-14678 GCA_029940535.1 Vicinamibacterales bacterium | reverse complement strand
ATGGCGCTGCCCGTGAGCGAGCTTCGGGACGCGCAAGCGGAGTTTCACGAGGCGGTGCACCCGTACCGCCCGGTACTGGAGGACATCGCCGACCAGCTGCACGACTTTCCCGACGGTGAGCTGGTGCGCGTCGTCACCGACGACGAGCGAGTGGTCGTGCAACACACGGACGGGAAGTTCCGCGTCGAGGTGATCGCGCCGGACGCACACGTCAACGTGACCGTGCCGCGCCGCGCAATGAGCCGTATCGTCCGCAAGGCACTCGATCTCGCCGTCCGCTGACCTCCTTATCTCGCCTGGGGAATCCGAGCCGTGGCCCTATGGCTCGGGGGGGGCTCGCCGAAATACCGCGAGACTGCAGTTCGGCCGACTCCTCTGCCCCCGCACACCATCCGGATGGTCAGATGGTCCTCGGCGATCTCTGGTTCTCGAACCCGGGTTCACTCTCAGTGTGTAACAGGTAGGCTGTGCTGGGTTCGGAAGGCTGGTGACTGCTCGGCACCATACATGCGTTGAAAGGAATTCGATATCACAGACCATTTTCATCACCGGAAGTTCAACCGGACTTGGCCGCGCGGCCGCCATGCTGTTTGCGGAGCGGGGCTGGAAGGTCATCGCGACGATGCGACGACCCGAGAACGAAACCGAACTCGCCGGCGTCTCCGGGGTCACTGTCCCCCCGCTTGACGTGACCGACCAGTCCCAGATCGAGACCGCCGCGCGTCAGGCGGTCGAGCTCGGGGGCGTGGCCGTGCTGTTCAACAACGCGGGATATGGGCTCGCTGGTCCGCTCGAGGGGGTGAGCGACGAGAAACTCACACGCCAGATGGACACGAACCTGCTGGGCGTCATCCGTACGACGCAGGCGTTTCTCCCACACTTCCGCGAACGACAGTCCGGCCTGATCATCACGACGACCTCGATCGGCGGCCTTATGACGTTTCCGTTCAACTCCGTGTATCACGCTACCAAGTGGGCACTCGAGGGATGGAGTGAGAGCATGGCGTTCGAACTGGCCCCACACAACATCCGGATTAGGACGGTGTCACCGGGCGGCATCAAGACCGACTTCGCCGGACGCTCGCTCGACCTGGTGGCCCATCCCGCCTACGCCGAGCAACTGCAGAAAGTATTCGCCGTTTTCAGCGATCCCGCGCGCGCCGCCCAGGCGTCCAGTGCCGAGCAGATTGCCGAGGTCGTGTATGAGGCGGTCACGGACGATCTGGACCAGCTTCGACATGTGGCCGCCGAGGATGCCAAGGCGATGTGTGCCAGCATCAGGCGGCTGGACCCGAGGTGGCCAGGAAAGTGATCGGGCGGTGTTCCTTGGGGAGTCATAGCCGCTGTTGGCGGGCACGCAGCGCAACCGAAGCGGTTGACCGATAATGGTCGAATGATCAGACGTACGCGACGATTACCGGGACAGGAGGCGACCATGAGCGACTGGCGGCCACGGATCTTGATCGGGACGATACTCGCCACGCTACTGGGAGCGGCGACCCATGCCGCACAACAGACAGACCCAGTGGAGGCGCACCGAGCTTTGGCCCGGACGGCAGCGGGTGAGGAGCACCTGGCCCTGCTCCAGACGGTGTGCCGCGTGCCGCGGTCCGTTCAGCCTCGTGCGGCCAGTGCCCCGCGGCCGGTGCGATCGGTACCAGCCAAAGAGGAATGGTACGCCGAACCGGCCCAGGTGTTCGACAATCTCTACTTCGTCGGCACCCAGGACCACGGCGCCTGGGCCGTGACGACGTCGGAGGGGATCATCATCATCGATGCACTCTACGACTACGCCGTCGAGGCCGCCGTGGTCGATGGCCTGAGGAAGCTGGGACTCGACCCCGAAGACATCACCCAGGTGGTCATCAGCCACGGTCATGGCGACCATCACGGGGGGGCCAAGTATCTGCAGGACCAGTTCGGCGCTGAGATTGTGATGGGAGCGCCAGACTGGGACCTCGTCGAGCGCAGCACGCGTGTTCCGATTCCGCGTCGCGATGTGGTCGCCACCGACGAGATGGAGATCCGGCTTGGTGAAACTACCGTCACGATGTACCTGACACCGGGGCACACCGCGGGCACCGTGTCGACGATGATCGAGGTCCGCGACCGGGGCCGGTCACATCTGACCGCGTCGTGGGGCGGCACGTCGTTGTTCGCCACCACGTCAAACGAGTCGATTCAGGCCTACATCGACTCGGCCGTCCGCTATCAGCAACTCATCGAGACGCGTGGCGCCGATGTGCTGATCGCCAATCACACCAGCTTCGACCGCACACCTGACAAGCTCGCGGCGCTGGCGGACCGCCAGCCCAGCGATCCGCATCCGTACGTGATTGGTACCGACGCGGTGCGGAGCTACGTGAAGGTGGCCGAGGAATGCGCCCGGGCCGAGCTTGCGCGACGGCTAGCTGAGTAGAGTATGGACGAGCCGGGGTCGAACCTTGTGGCCTGGTTCACGCTGGTTCAAGGAGGAGGATAGATGCGTTTTCAAGCGATCACTCGCGGTCGAGTTGTCGGCGTCCTGACGATGGTTGCCTCCCTGGCCCCGGTATCCGCCGTGGCGCAGCCGTCATCGCCCGCCGGAACACCTGCGGCACGCACGGCCGACGGGCAACCGGACCTCCAGGGCGTCTGGGACTTCGGGTCCGTGACCCCACTGCAGCGACCCGCCGCGCTGGGCGACAAAGTGTTTCTGACCGAGGAGGAAGTGTCGGCGCTGGAAACCCAGGCGGCCGCCGGGCGAGTCGACCGTCCACCGCGCGCCGGTGACCCCGGCAGCTACAACCAGTTCTGGTTTGCCGGGGGCACGACGGTCGCCGGCACCAGGCGCACGTCGCTGATTTCGGACCCACCAGACGGGCAATTGCCTGCGCACACGGCAGTGGGAGAGGCCCGGATGGCCGCCCGCGCGGACGCGCGAGGGCGGAACGCGGGTCCCGAGGACCGTGACGTCGACGAACGGTGCATCCTCGGGTTCAACTCAGGACCACCGATGCTGCCGGGTGCCTACAACAACCTCGTGCAGCTGTTTCAGGCTCCCGGATACGTCGTGATTCTCAACGAGATGGTGAATGACGTGCGTGTCATCCCGCTGGACGGGCACCCGGCGCTGCCCTCGCACATACGACAGTGGAAGGGCGATTCACGTGGTCGCTGGGAGGGCGAGACGTTGGTGATCGAAACCCGCAACTTCAGAGACATCGGCACCGCGCACCCGGCGCCCAACATGGAACTCCTCGAAGCCCTCGGCCCGCAACTCCATCTGACCGAGCGCTTCAGCCGCCTCGACGGTGACACGCTGTCGTATACGTTCACGGTCGATGATCCGACGGCGTTTGCCCAGTCCTGGAGCGTTGAGACGACGATGACGAAAACATCGAGCCCGCTCTACGAGTATGCGTGCCACGAAGGCAACTACGGACTGTTCAATATTCTGGCCGGTGCGCAAGCCGAAGCCCGCGCTGCGGATGCTCGGTAGTCACTCGGGACTCCCATCCTGCTGAGCGGGTGCCGGGCGAGTGAGCTTGAACGCGCCAAGGTGACCCTCCGGACGTCACCGCCAGCGCGGGACCGCATCAGAGCGTCCTTAGGCGACCGTAGTCACGCAGGAGCAGTTCCGCCGGAAGCGCCTCGATGCCATCGCCCAGCGAGTAGCTCGTACGCCCTCCATGGAGCACGTACCCTCGTGTCAACTTCAGGTCACGCATGCAGGCCCGCAGACCGCCGACATCCTCGCGCGTCGGTGCTGTGTGTAGCTTGATCTCGAATGGCAATATCCGCTGCCCCTGCTTGATCAGCAGGTCGACCTCGTCACCCCTGCCGTGCGCCAGTAGAAGGCCTCGGCTGACGGCGATTCCAGAGTGAAGGCGTTGACCAGCTGTTCGATGACGAAGCCCTCCCAACTCGCCCCACGACTGGGGTGCACCGCAAGGGTGCGAGCGTCCTGTACGCCGATGAAGTAGTGCAGGAGGCCAGAGTCGCGCAGATAAATATTCGGGCTCTTGACCAGGCGCTTGCCGATGTTCGCGTAGTAGGGAGGGAGCTTCCTCACCAGGAAGGTCTGTTCCAGGATGTCGGTGTACCTGTTGATCGTGTGATAGCTGGTGCCCATCGACGCTGCCAGTTTGGACGCGTTCCAGACGTTGCCGTGGAAGTGGGCCAGCATCGTCCAGAGTTTTCGCATCTGCGACGGTGTCACCGTAATGCCCAGCGCCGTCAGGGCGCGTTCGATGAAGGTCCTGGTGTAGCCGTCGAACCAGTCCTGTCGCCCCGGCGTTGACGACGCGAGGGCGGCATCGGGGAACCCACCGCGGAGCCACAGCGTCTCGAGCGCGAAACGTCTCTTGCCCTGCACCTCGTGCCACTGGAACAGCGTGACGTTCAGGAATCCGGCTCGCCCCGCCAGCGATTCGGCGATCTGTCCGGAGAGTCCGGG
>JAPYUM010000102.1:0-10140 GCA_029940535.1 Vicinamibacterales bacterium | reverse complement strand
GGAGAGTGCGGCGTAGTCAGATGGCTTCTCTAGATCCAGATACCGCCATCGGGGCAGAGCCGTCTTGATGAACGTGGTCTTTCCGGCCTGGCGCGG
Organism: Vicinamibacterales bacterium; assembly: GCA_029940535.1. Lineage (GTDB taxonomy): Bacteria > Acidobacteriota > Vicinamibacteria > Vicinamibacterales > UBA8438 > UBA8438. The sequence goes on along the minus strand of JAPYUM010000102.1, from coordinate 10,044 downwards.
TCCGAGCAGGCAGACGACGGGGAACCGCTTCAACAATCGGCGTAGGCGCCGGCCGAAGTGCCGTTGGAGCATGTGTGCATTCTAGAATCCATAATTCTATGATGCACGAGACCGCGATCGTCCCGGTCTATCTGGCCGAGGTGCTCGACGCGGCAAGACGGTAGACCAGGGAGTTACCGGTCTTCCCACACACTTGCGTGACCCCGGCTTCGCGCAGGATGTACGCCATCTTCTGCGCGAGCCGGCGCGGCTGACCGAGCGCGTCTGCCAGCTCGAGGGTCGTGAAGGGGTCCGACAGCGGCGACTGGAGCAGGTTGAACAGGTCCTCCACGCTTTGGAAACGGTGGCGGTCAACGACAGCCACCAGCTGTCGGCGTAGTACGCGCCAGCCCCCTCGCCGACGGACTCGCTTGGGATCGAATTCACGCGTCTCGTCCTCTTCGACCATCACGACCTCGAGCTCGAAGTTGGGGTGGGCAAGCAACCGCGGGATGTACACCAGCTGGTCCAGGACGTGCGCCGGATGGCCGCGTTTTGGCGAGCGCCGCCGGGTGGTGCCAGCGTCCATCGCGTCCCGCACTTTGACGATGACCCGGACGGCCGCGATCGGGTGCACGAGCACCACCTTGTATTCCGTAATGAGATGCTCGAGCTTGCGTCGGATGGAGCCAAACCCGCCGGTCTGGATTTCGTAGAGGACGTCGTCATCGCCAAGCACGTCGGCGACGTAGTCGCCCACCGGGACCTCTGATGAAGCGCGACTGGACGTCGCGTATCGAAGCGCGTATTGCGCCTTTAGAGCCTGGTGCAGCGGGCCTTCGTTCAGCGTCCCGATGGTCACGGTAGGCGAGTAGACCACAGGGCGAGGCCAGGTCGCAGGTTTTCCGACGAGGCGCCCGTCTGGCGGCGTTGCTTCGTTGGTCACCCCCGCCCGGCCGGGCGGGGCGCCCGCCTGGCTGCTCCCTTCTTGCGCCTGGCCAGACAGACGCCTCGTCAGAAAATCCCCTTTGGCGTTTTTCAGCAAGCGGCTAGATCGCCAAGGCGTCCCTCGGGCGGCCCGTCTGGAAACGGTTGAGCGTCGTCGTATCTCGGCTAGTCGCCCTTATCGCACGTGCGGTCGCGGGCACGGTTGATTGGATCAGCGAACGGGCCGAAGTCATTGTCCGTCACGGTGTCCGAGTCACAAGGATCTCCACACGCGGCAGCGAGGGCGGCGCCGACCGCCAACGTGCCCGCGCCGGCGGCCCTGACCAGAAACGACTGTCGGTCGAGCCGTGCCGTCGTCACCTCGCTATCGCGCAGCGAGCCCCCGTGTCGCCCCTTGGTTCGCTCATCCGGTGTTGTCGTCAGAGCGTCGCCCGTGTCGTCGCCAGTCGTCAGCCTGTCCATGTTCACCCCCCGTGTAGCTGTGTCTCACAGCACAATCCGATGCACACCGATGAGCGACGACGAGCCGGACTTCAGGGTGGGTCCCAACCAGCCGCGTCGCTTCGCAGATACACCACGTTGAGGTCCCCGACCGTCATCCCGTACGCCAGAGCCATCTGGTGCAGAGATCGTCCCGTCGATTCCGCCGCCAGGGTCACGCTCAGCGACTCCTGTTTTCGTGACGTGGGCGACATCGGCGATCCCAGGCCTCAGGACTGTCGGGCTAGTTTCGTGGCTTCGGTCATGGCCAGATTCTGGGCCCGCCGGATCTCGCTGAATATCGCGCGGGCTCGGGCTTCGCCCGTCTCCTCGATCGAAGCCGGCACGAAATTTACCGGTGGCGGGGCCGGTGTTGGGTGTCTCCAGCGGGCGCGGAGACCACCCCCGCCACGACGAGCATCGATCCAAGTACCGCGCCCCCCACCAACCTAACCGACGCATCATCGTCAGGCCGCCCGCCTCTGAAGCCGTCCCTCTTTGAGGAGTCGGCGGACGAGCGTCATCTTACCCTCCGCATCCAGGCAATCGGGAAGGTCCCGTACGGCAAAGACCTTCCGCGATGTCACGAACTCGACGGCCGCCAATACCCGGGCAGGAAGTCTGAGCTCCCGCTGAGCGAAACGAAGGACACAGGTATTGGCACCGTGCGCACCTCCACCGTCAGGCCAGCACGCCTGCCGACCAGCGCGTCGAGTGTCAACGGGGCCTCGCGCAGACGCGACCCTAGCAGGTCAGTCAGGAGCGGGGTGTTCGCAGCCAGGAGCGCCTGTTGGAAGTGCGTCCACACCGGCAGAGGATCGAACCGCGATTGCAGCACCGCGAGTTTCTTGCGATAGAGACGTTCACGGTCGTCGGGGGAGCAACTCCCGTTAGCGAAGCCGAGTGGCAAGGTCTCGCGTAGTGATTCCTCTTTCAGTCTCGCGGCGGCCACACCCTCCAGGAAGAAATCGGTCCAGGTAAAGGCCGTGAGTCCCAGAGTAATGTGTGACGACGCCTGGTCGCTCGACGTGGCCGAGTGCATGAGACCTCGCGGCAGATAGGCCATGTCGTCCGACTCAAGCTCGAACTGCCGGCTTACCGGACCCGGTTCGTGCTGGTCGGCGTCGAAGCCCTGGCCTTTGAGCGGGAGCGTGACCTTCGTGTCGTAGACCGGTCCTTCTTTCCGGCGACCTGGAGGACGAACACATTATGCGTATCCCAATGCGCCTGGAACCCTTGGGCGTGGGGCGGGGTGAAATAGATATTGGTCTGGACACGGGAACCGAAGATCTGGCCGATGGAGACACACAACCGCACCAGGGCGGGCACCCGCCGATGGAGCTGTCCGAAGATGATCGTCGCGCCCCGGTCGAACCGACTCGCGACTTCGAGCGGATGGATGCGGCCGGACTCGTGGGTATACGACCGTGGCGGGACATCCGTCTCGCCCGGCACGAGCTTCACCTCGGCATGGGTGATGTCGTGCGTACCCAAGACCGTGTCAAGGTCCTCAGCGCCGAGGAGACCGGCGTAGCAGCTCGGGTCGGTCCGCGTGACGAGGTACGGCCGTTGCTCATAGAAGTTCCGCTCGAACTCCTCGCGTGTCACCGGGGCGATGAGCCACCCCAGTGAATCCTGGTCGCACTCACGGGTGGGGGAGTTCGCGCTTGGCATCATGAGACGTGTGCCACGTTCGCAGCCCGTGGTGGAAGTCCCGCGTTGCACCGAGGCGGGCGCTGGACTCGTCGAACAAGGCGAGAAGAGGGAGAATACCGGCAGTATTCGACCGATGAACAACGCAGATCGGCGGGATTCAGCGGCCGTCGAATGCAGCGGGACTTTCACCACGGACTGCTAGGGCTTCCTCTCACGGTCAGAGAATTCAACATGCGTGTCAGCGCGGAGTATCGCCGGGATCGCCTGCAGGCCGGGGTGCCCGTGCATCGGCAACGACGCGACTCGCGATGCCGTGTCACCGGAAAGGGACAGGTTGTGCCTATCTGGCGGAAGGTCTTGCAACCCGGATCGGCTGGGTCGCAACGAAGCGATACGGGCAGCGAGCCGTTGAGAGATTGGCACGAGAAGCGTATCGTCTCACCATGCCGTTACGCCTCTCGATGCTGGCCCTGGTTCTAGTTCTCGCTCAGTCCGCGCCCGCACGGGGGCAGGACGACGCGTCCTCGTTCACCACCGAGTTGGGCCGGGCGGCGGTTGAATTCGAGAACGACGCGATCCAACTCGTCGCCGCCTATTACTACTCCCAAGAGAACCACGACTCGCGCTGGCTGCTCATTGAAGCAGCGGTGACAACCGAGGAGCGGACCACGATACATCGCGACGCGTTCCGGGTGGTCACGCCCGACGGCGTCGAGATCCCGCTGGCGTCGCACGCGCGCTTCCGCAGCGATGTCGAGCGGGTCCGAGGCCTTGTCCAGAACGCTTCGCCGACCCGGCACAATATCGGCTCGTACTTCAGGCGCTGGCGCCAGGAGCCATTCCGCTTCTTCAGGCTCCCCGGAACCGGAACCATCCAGGATGATTTCGTCGTCGACAGTGACAGAACGGTCCTTGGGGATCTGTTCTTCGCATCGCCCACTGACGCGTGGGCGAACGGTACATACACTCTGGTCGTCGAACTGGAGGGACTCCGCGCTTTGGTGCCGATCGAGCTGGACTGAATCCGGGTCTTGGCAGACGGTTGCCTGGCAAGCCGTTCGTCTGGGTAGGCGCGAGGAGGGACTAGGTAGGCGACCTGTGACCGACGAAGCAACGCCGCCAGGCGGACGGATCGCCAGGCAACCTAGCCGAGCCCCCCCAGAAAATCCAGCAGGAGTTGACTCGTTACTTCCGCTTGTTCCTGCTGCACCCAATGCCCCGCACCGTCCACCAGGTGCACGGCTCGCATGTTGGTACAGGCCACTTCCTGCATCCGCTCGAAGGACCCTGGGCTCTGGTAGGTACCCCAGTCGCTCGCGCCGCTGATGAACATGGACGGCTGATCGATGGTCCGGCCGGCGTACAGTTGCACCTCTTCGGCGCCGACGCGGCTGCCGCCCATGCGATAGCCGTTGAGGCCACCCTGAAAACTGGTACGTCCATACTCTTCGGCATACACACGTAATGCCGAGTCGGGTAGCCACGTATTGGCCGCAATGTGCGCCGCGGACGGCATGACGTCCGCCACCGTTTCTGCCATGCCCTGGTTCAGCTGCATGATGTAGTAGTTGGGCATCTTGGCCCATTCTTCCGCCGTCCGGGCCGCCAGTCGATAGGGTGCGTTACCCTCCCAGTCCGCACTCTTGAAGTGGTAGTAGCCCCGAATGAAGTCATGGATGCCCTGGTTGGCGTGCCACATGTTTTCGTTGGCGCCCCGAGTCGTGTAGTACCGCTGATAGTGCTTTCTCGGCCGCGGTAATGTGGCCAGATCGTCGTAGATACTCTGCTGCCTGGCGGCGGGGGCCTGGGGTGGATCGTCTGCTGTGTCGAAGGGCAACGTTGATGTGCCGCCGAACGGCGCGCTCATCATCACCACCGCGGGGAAAATATCTGGACGGGTGACGGCACACCAGCCGGCGAGGGGCGAGCCGGCGTCATGGCCGATGACGGCGGCGACAGACCGGTGGCCGAACGCCAGTACCAGGCCCAGGGCGTCTCGCACCTTGTTGAGCCGGCGAAATGGCGCGAGACCGGCGTCGTAGTCAGAGCTCCAGCCGGTCGTGCGACCGTAGCCGCGAACATCCGGGGCGAACACGTGATAGCCGGCCTCTGCCAGCGGCGCCATCACGTTTCTCCAACTGTAGGCGAGCTCCGGGAAACCATGCAGCAGCAGCAAGGCCGGTCGGTTGGGAGTCTCGTACCCCGCCTCCAGTACATGCATGCGGAGCCCGTTGATATTGTTGACGAATCGAGACCGCACGCCATCAGGGAGCCAGGCGGAAGGGTAGGGTTCCAACTCAGTGCCCATCCCCGTCGGCTGTGCATACCCGCGGCGAGCACCCACCGAGACTGACCCAAGCGAAGCCAGTCCGAGTGAGGAAAGTCCTAACATTGCTTGCCGTCGTGAGAAATCAGTCATAGCGCGTTCCTCTGGAGTCCGAATTCGGCATCGGCCGACCATGGTGACACGTTGGCGCGCAGTGCGCACGGTTGTTCGGCTGTATGCCTTGATTTTCTAGGCATTGCTGAACACAATGACACCTCGAATGTCTAGGCATTCTAAAGAGCCGACGGAAGCCGAGCTCCTGCAAGGCACCTTAGACATGCTCATCCTGAAGGTCGTGGCACTGCGGCCCATTCACGGCTACGCCATCGTTCAGCGTCTTCGACACATCTCGAAGGAGGCGCTGCTGGTGAGGCAAGGCTCCCTCTACCCCGCCCTCTACCGCCTCGAGCGGCGTGGGTGGGTCAAGGCCAACTGGAAGCAGACGGAGCGCGGCCGCCAGGCCAAGTTCTATCGGCTGACACCGTCTGGACGTGACCAACTCGACGTGGAGACGTCAGGGTGGAAGCGCCTCTGCGACGCGATTGCGCTGGTGCTGGAGACGGCCGAGTAACACAGAGACACGATGTCATTCGACTGGTGGCGCCGGGGGCGCTGGGCACGGGAGATGGACGCCGAGTTCCGCTTTCATCTCGACAACCTGGTCGACACCTTCATGCGCGAGGGGCTCAGCCGAGAAGACGCCGAACGTCGAGCCCGCCGAGAATTTGGCCCGTCGAACTGGCCAAGGACGAAAGCCGCGATCAACGCCCCGTGAAGGTCGGCGCTCGTTTTTCGACGAACGCCTCCGCCGCGCCTTTGTGGTCGTCCGTCATGAACGTCCGGATCATGTGCAGGGCTTCCAGATCCATGACCTCGCTCAATGAGCCACGCTGGGCCGCGTTGAGGTTCTTCTTCATGTAGCCAACCGCGACCGTGGGGAGCCCCGCGAGTTGGGTGGCGAACGCCGCCGCGGCGGCGTCGAGGTCGTCGGCCGTGGTGACGCGGGTGACGATGCCGAGCTCGAACGCCTGCTGGCCGGAAATCACCTCTGCGGTGAAGAAGAGTTCGCGCGCTTTGGCCGCCCCCACGAGATGCGTCAGGAAGTAGGAGCCGCCATAGTCGCCGGACAGACCAATGCGGGCGAATGCCGTGGTCAACTTCGCGGTATTTGCCGCGATGCGCAGGTCGCAGGCCAGCGCCAGCGACAGCCCGGCTCCGGCCGCCGGTCCCGGGATGACGGCCAGCGTCGGTTTCGGCATCTCGTGCAGGCACCGGCTCAACTCCATCGCGCTCCGCAGGCGATGCACGCGGTCTTCGACGTTGAAGTCGCCGCCTGATCGGGACGCAAACCCCTTTACATCGCCGCCGGCACAGAAGGCCCCACCCGCACCGGTCAGCACGACGGCTCGGACCGACCGGTCGGCGGCCAGCCGTGGCAACGCGTCCGCGAGAGCGGTCATCATCTCGGGTGACATGGCGTTTCGTGCCTCTGGTCGGTTGAACGTGATTGTGGCGATGCCGTCCTGGTGAGTTTCGAGGAGATGGTCAGTCATGGTGCCAACAGCCTACCGGTGCGACTCCCGACCAGGCAACCACTCGCCAGCGCTGATGCGCTAATGTAGTACTGAGACGGGCGACGTCCCGCACCGCACAAGAGACAGAAGGAGCAGCGATGAAACCGATCTTCACGCTTCACGGAGCGCTCGTCCTGGCAGTGTCGCTGTTGGTGGGCGGACCGGGCACGGCTCAGGCCCAGTCGGCGACGGCGGTGGCTTCGCCCTGGGCCAGTGACGGTCCGGTCGTGCATGGCCATCACCACTTCAACATCACCGACCGCGCGGCTCACGAACGGTTCTGGGGCGACGCGCTGGGCGGGGTGCCGACGCCCTGGAGTGACGTCCAGATTTTCAAGTTTCCGAATGCACTCGTCTTTCTGACAGAGCGTGCGCCGTCGGCCGGGACGATTGGGTCGACCGTGAATCATGTGGGGTTCTGGGTGCCCGACGCGCGGGCCACGCTCGCCGGCCTCCGCGCGGCGGGGTATCCGCTCATCACCGAGCGCGAGCTACCCGACGCGGACGTGCAGGACGACGTTTATTGCCCCCAGGGCGGCACGTACTGCCTGGGCTATGTCCTCGGTCCCGACGACGTCAAGGTCGAGATCATGGGCAACCGGACTCAGTCGATGGCGATCCAGCATCACCACATCCATTTCAATACGCCGGATGTGGATGCGCTTCGGGCGTGGTACGTCGAGATGTTCGGCGCGGTGCCCGGGATGAACGGAAATTTCAAGGTGGCCGATCTCCCGGGGGTCAACCTCCGGTTCTCCGAAACGCCGAAGACGGCCGGCACCCAGGGACGCAGTCTCGACCACATCGGCTTCGAGGTCGATAACCTCGAAGCGTTCTGCCGCCGTCTCGAGGCGAAGGGGGTGGTGTTCGACCGGCCGTATGGGCGTGTCGATGAGCTCAACCTCGCCTACGCGTTTCTCACGGATCCCGAGGGCACGTACATCGAGCTCACGGAGGGGCTGGACGCCTACTGAGCAGACCTTTCGGAGCAGCGGTACGCAACTCGACGAAGACGTGGCGCTGTCTCGGCTCCTCGGCAGAAACGCTTGCTCAGGGCGTGCCAGCGACATAACATCCTCGAGATCAGCGCAGCAACCCGAAAAATTCGCCCCAACCCCGAGGAGCGTGCCGAGTGAGCCTACCGACCAACTGGCGTGGCTGGGTGTGGATACCAATCCTGTCGCTTCTGTGCGTCTTGCCCGTGCCGGAAGCTGCGGTTGCCCAGCCGGGTGTGGAGGACGACCCGTCGCAGTGGGTCATGCCCAACGCGAACTATGCAGGCTGGAACTACAGCCCGCTGGATCAGATCACCGTTGACAACGTGCACACCCTCACGATGGCGTGGACGCTGCAGCTCGGCGTCCAGGATTCACACGAAGCGTCGCCGCTCGTGATCGGCGACACGATGTATATCGTCACCCCGAAGCCGAACTACGTCTACGCGCTGGACCTCGTGCGTGAGGGGGTCATCAAGTGGGAGTTCCGGCCCGAGATCCCCGACCTGGAAACGACGGTGCGGAGCGCCTGTTGTGGCGCGCAGACCCGCGGCTTGGGTTACGCTGACGGTCGAGTCTTCTTCGCCACCCTCGACGGTCAGGTATTCGCGCTCGATGCGGAGACGGGAGAGGTCGTCTGGCGGGCTGAGAACGCCACCGTCAGGACCGGCGAGACGGTGAGCGGCATGCCGCTGGTCGTCGGCGACAAGGTCATTGTCGGGGTGGCGGGTGGCGAGCGCGGCGTCCGGGGCCACGTCACCGCGTACAGCATCGACACCGGGCGCTTCCGGTGGCGCTACTACAGCATGGGGCCGAACAACGAGGTGGGCATCGGGCCCAGATTTGACCCGTTCTACCCAGACGATCGGATCCCCGACCCGGCGCTCGATTCCTGGTATGGCGATTCCTGGCGGCGCGGCGGCGGCTCCGTCTGGGGCTGGTTCACGTTCGACGCGGAGCTGAATCTGTTCTACTACGGCACCAGTAACTGCGGTCCGTGGAATCCGGACTACCGGCGGGAGTGGGGCGTGGTCGAACTGGACGAGGACAAGGGGCTCACCGGCTTCCGGAACAACTACTGCTCGTCGATTCTGGCCCGCGATGCCGACAGCGGCGATTTGATCTGGGCCTACAACCTGACCCCGCAAGACCAGTGGGACCTGGACGAGCCCAATGCGAACATCCTCGTCGATCTCGAGATCGATGGCCGCGTGCGAAAGGCGCTGGTTCGCCCGGCCCGAAACGGCTTCTTCTACGTGTTCGACCGCGCCACGGGGGAGATGATTCTCGAGCCCTGGAACTTCGTGTACAACGACCTCATCGACGGGGTCAACATGGAGACCGGGCGACCGCGGTACGACATCGGGAAAATGATGTTCACGGACCTGGAGGATCGACAGAAGTATGTCCCGGATGCTGAGGACATAGCGGTCGGTTGGTGCCCCGGTATCGCGGCCAGGAACTGGCAGAACGACGCGTTTTCTCCGCGCACCGGACTCGTGTACACCCCGACCTCGAACCGGTGCGGGGTCCAGAGGGTGGTCGAGGGCCAGTATGTTCCCGGTGACGGCTACACCCTGCGTGAGCGCGGCGGTCAGGCCCCACGCCCGCCCGGTGAAGAGTATGTCGGAGAGCTGCAGGCCAACGACCCGGTGGCGGGAGAGACCGTCTGGCGGATCCCGTGGACGTCGGCCAACAATACGCCGGTCATGGCCACGGGAGGGGACCTGCTGTTCCAAGGCGGCCCCAACGAGGGTGTGGTCCGGGCGTTCGATGCCCGCACCGGCGACATCGTGTGGACGTTCCGGACCGGGAGCAATTTCCGGAACTCGCCCATCACCTACATCGGACCGGACGGCCGTCAGTATCTCGCCATCATCGGCAGCCAGCGCACGGGGAGTTCGCAAGTGACGGCAGACACAGAGCCCGATGCGGGCGCCCGCTTCCGGCGGGCGGGCAGCGCGCTCTACGTGTTCGCGCTACCTCCAGCTCGCGATTGATGTCAGGTCTTGGTCGAGCCCGAACACCCCCGAGGGCAACCGTAGCGCTGCTGAACTTTCACCTACGAGCTGGCTCACGGCTGGCG
>JAPYUM010000101.1 GCA_029940535.1 Vicinamibacterales bacterium | reverse complement strand
GCCCAGACGCGGGCGCCCGCGTCCGACCGGCTCCGACCGTCCGTAGCGGATGGAACCGGCACGGGTCGAGTCCCCGCGGGGCCGGAGACCACGCCGGGCAGTCGATGACGCGCCTGGCGTTCGAGCCGCGCTTTACGATCGTCGACGAGGCGGCTCGCGCCGGTTCCGTCCCATGCCCCATCCAGATACGCCTCGGCCTCGACGGCGGCAAGGTGAAAAATGTCGTCGACGGCGACGAGGTGCCCCCGCTCCACGCACCGGCGACCCAACTCCAGGCACACGTGACGCACCATCGCCACCGCGGCCGCCATCCCGGACTTGGCGTTCTCGCGCAAACCGGCACCAACTCGAGACCGGTTGAGCAACCGTCGCACGACGGGACGGACGTACCACGGCACGTTCTGCAGATCGCGCAGAGCCCGCCGACGGACCGGTCGTCTCGTCGCCCACCATTCGGCAGATGACCACCGCGCACGGCGTCTCAAGATCGCCCACGTTGAAGCGCCGCCGGTACGCCAACGCCTGCGGCGTCCACAGCGACGCGAAGCAGTGTGCGATCGCCTCACACACCGCATCAGGCCCGCGCACAGTGAGGGCGCTCTCGTGGATCCCCGCAAACACCAGACCCGCGCTGTCTTCGCCGACCGCGCTCGAGCGAACCGCGACCGGCTGGTGGTGCAGCCCGTGGTCTCGCAGAAACCGGGCGACGGCCGCCCGCGTCGCGGTCGGAAGCCCCAGACCCGTGACCTGGCCCCGCGTGGTCTTCTGCAGGTCGTGCACCCGTGGAATCGCGAGGTCGTCGCCCCCCACCTCACGCACCACGGCCAGACAGGCCGCGATCTCCGGCGTCTCGACCAGCGCGCGATACACCGACGCATCGAGCACGCCTCCGGCGGGCACGTCGAATCCGTACCGAGACAGCCGACTGAGGTTCCAGCCCTTGCCGCCGACGGCGGACGCTCCGGCCTGATATGCCTGCTTCCATGTGAGCAGTGGTCCACTGATGGTCATGGGATGATCACCCGCGTCCCTCACCGCCATCGGTGTAGATCATGGTCCGCAGAAATCCACTACGGGCAGGAGTATATCTCCGCGCCCATAGGACGTACCGATGATAGAAGCGGGGACTATCGACACCCAGGATGCGTAACCCGAGGTGCCCGTGACGGACGTACCGGCCGGACTGAGATAGGATCCCCCGCAGCCCGCCCATGATTACCGAGAGCGCACTCATCGCCATCAGCGGCCTCGTGGCCGTCGTCGCCCTCCTGTTCCTGCTGATCACCGTGTCCAAGTGGCACGTCTTCATCGCGCTGCTCGTCCCGATCGTGTTGTTCGCGTTGCTGCCCGGTTTCGACCGGGAAGCGTTCATCCGCGCGTTCGAACAGGGCTTCGGCGGGACCATCGAGGACATCGCGGTGGTGATCGTGCTCGGCTCGATCCTGGCCGAAGCGCTCAAACACACCGGGGGCATCGAGCGGATCACCGGGTCAATGATCAGATGGGTCGGCGAAGCCCGGATGCCGCTCGCGTTGACCCTGAGCGGGTTTGTCATCGGGCTCGCGATTTTTTCCGACGTCGGCTATCTCATCCTCAACCCGCTCGTGCATTCGGCCGCGATCAACAGCGGACTGAACATGAGTGTCATGGCCACCGGTCTGGTGGGAGCGATGCAGCTCACCCACGCCATGGTGCCACCGACCCCCGGACCCCTGGCGGCGGTGGCCCTGGTGGGGGCCGACATCGGTCAAGTCATCCTGTGGGGCGGTCTGTGCACCCTGGTCGCGGCGCTGGCGGGGTGGGGATACGCCCTGGTGGTCGGGCCTCACATCGTTTCGCCACCGTCTCACGAATTCGTCGGGCAGTCCCTCATCGAACAGGGGCGCGAGTCAGAGCTTCCGTCAACCTGGCGGTCATACGCGCCGATTCTGATTCCGTTGTCGCTCATTGCCGGAAAGAGTGTCGCGGCATTCGCCCTGCCGCCAGACCACCTGGTGAACGCCGCAATGCTGTATCTCGGATGGCCGGTGGTCGCGCTGGGCATCGGCATTCTGCTCGCCTACCGGAACACCAATACGAGCCAGGGGCAGGACCGGAAGAGCGTCTGGATCGAGGACGCGCTCCGCGCCTCTGCCATGATCATCATGGTCACCGGCCTGGGCGGCGCGCTCAGCCAGATTCTCCGCGAAACCCCGGCCGTCGACGCCATCGCACAGACGGTGGCCGCCACCGGGCTCCCGGCCATCTTCCTCCCATTCGTCCTCGGCATCGCCGGCAATATGATTACCGGCTCGACCACGGTCGGCGTCATTACGGCCGCCTCGGTCGCCGCCCCGATGATGGACACCCTGGGGTTGAGCCCCGAAGCAACGATGCTGGCCGGCGCGTCCGGTTCCATCATCATCAAGTATGTGAACTCCAGCTATTTCTGGGTCTGCACGTCGCTCTCGCGGATGTCCCTGAAAGCGGCGCTGATCTCGTTCGGCGGTGTGACGCTGGTGAACGGGGTCACCGCCATGGCGATGGTCTACGTGCTCTGGACCGTGGGGGTGATTTAAGGTTTTCCGGACGAGGCGCCTCGTCAGAAAACCCCTCGGCTCTTTTATTGGCGCCCTGTTAAGATTCTCTGTATTCCTGCCATGAAGCGGACCCGGCGGACAGGCTCGACCCGGCCTGAGTCGCCCGGTTTCCCGCTGTGGCGAGGCGCACAACACTGGAGGCATCGTGGGGAAAGCTGAACACGCGTGGCGTCGAGGATTTTCGCGGCGCCAGGCGATCGCCGGCCTGGGCTCGTTTCTGGCCGCGTCGCCGTTGCTGCACGCGCAACGCGACCCGTGGCCGCTCGGCTCGCACCGCCGGTTCATGGGCTTCGACGAAATACGGGATGTGTTCGACTTCGAGCCCTTGTTCCGCGCCAACGTCCCGCTCTCAACCTACGACTACAGCGCGCATGGGACGGAGTCGGAGTTCACGTTGTATCGCAATCGCGACGCGTTCGACTGGGTCCAGCTGGTCGGCGGCGGTGGGGTCGCGCCGGCCGCTGTCGACACGTCGACCGAGCTGTTCGGGCACGCGATGCCCAGCCCGATCATGCTGGCGCCGACGTCACGACAGCGGGACCTGCACCCCGATGGCGAGTTGGGCATGTACCGCGCCGCCACCACCACGGCGACCACGATGATCGTCAGCAACGCGTCCAGTTTTCCGTATACCCGCATCGCCGAGGAGGCGGACGGACCGCTCTGGTATCAGCGCTACGCCACGCGCGAGCTTGACCCCAACCGTGAGGCCCTCGACGCGGGCCAGGAGGCCGGGGCGCAGACCATCGTCGTGACCATCGACCAGCAGGCGACCTTGTATGAACGTGACCTGCACGTCCGCCATCTGGGTGGTCGGCCCCGTGAGGTCACCCGACGCACCCGGCCGAACCCGCCGAACCCCTATCGGGTAGGCGCCGGCCGGCTGTGGTACGAGTGGAAACTGTTCGACGACCTGAAGCCGATGTGCCAGGTTCCGATGCTAGCCAAGGGCATCCTCACCGGTGAGGGAGCCAAGAAGTGTCTGGAGCACGGGGTGGACGGCATCATCGTGTCGAACCATGGCGGGCGGTCGCTCGACTACGGACCGTCCACTCTTGAAGTGCTGGAAGAGGTCGTCGACGCGGTCGGTGACCAGATACCGGTGATCATCGACAGTGGGTTCCGTCGCGGTACGGACGTGCTCAAGGCACTGGCGCTGGGGGCGGACGCGGTGTGCCTTGGTCGCGCTTCGCGCTGGGGGCTCGGCGCGTTTGGCGAACCGGGCGCGCAGAAGGTGATTGAGATGATCAACGCCGAGCTGAGACAAGCAATGGCGTCGGTCGGTGCGGCCACGCTCGCCGACATCAACCGCACGATGGTGAAGACGAATTTCCCCTAGCCGACACGCAACGGGGAACGAGGTACACGGAAGATGACGGTCGATAGACGGGAATCGTTACGGACATTCGGGGCGTTCGTGGCCGGAGCCGCCGCCCCCGGTCAGCCAACCTCGTCAGGCGGCCCGCAGACGGGACTCCTCGCGCCCGTGCTGGAACTGGTCAATGCGACCGAGTTCGAGTCGATGGCCAGACTCGTGCTGCCGCCGGCGCGCTATCAGACCATCAGCGGCGGTCATCGACGCTCGTTCGACAAGATGACGTTCCGTCAGCGTCTGATGGTGTACGCGATGGACCTCGACCTGACGACGGAACTGTTCGGCTACGAGATGTTCGCGCCGATCATCGTGGGCCCGGTGGCGAACCAGGGCGATCTGCACGCGGACGGTGAGTTGGGCACGGCGCGTGGCGCCGCGGCGGCCAAGGCGATCATGGTGGCCACCAGCGAGTCGAGCCATCCCATCGACCAGATCGTCAGCGCCAGCGGTGAACCGGTCTGGTCGCAGGTGTACGCCGCGTCCGGCCGGGCGGGTGATGACGCCGCGCGAGCGGTCGCGGCCGGGTGCAAGGCGCTGTGCGTCACGATTGGCGTATCCCCCGACGGCGCACCCATCGCCACCAACTGGGACGCGGTCCAACAGTTGACCCTGGCCGTGAACGTGCCGGTGGTCGTCAAAGGCATCATGAGCGTTGGCGACGCCCGAACGGCGCTGGAGCGCGGTGCGGATGGACTCGTGGTCTCGAACCACGGCGGAGTGGTGGGCGGTCACAGTGCGCTGCCGGTCGACGTGCTGCCGGCGGTGGCTGACGCGGTCAACGGCCAGGTCCCGATCCTGGTCGACGGGAGCTTCCGGCGCGGCACCGACGTGCTGAAAGGGCTGGCGCTCGGGGCGACCGCGGTCATGGTGGCGCGGCCGCCGATGTGGGGGCTGGCGGCCTATGGGGCCGAGGGTGTGCAGACGGTGGTCGAGATCCTGCAGACCGAGTTGGCCAGAAACATGGCGATGTCGGGCAGACCCACGATCAGCATGATTGACCGGGAGCTGGTTCGGTTCGACAAGTGGTAGGCGGGCTTCGGACTTCGGATGCGGCGTTAGCCCAATGGCTTTTCTTGTTCACAAGGGTGTGCATGCTTTCTACCAGATCGCTGGCGGCAGTTGTAGTGATGTCGGCCATGGGGGCCACGGTGGCGTTGACGGCCCAGGACCGGTCCGGCGAAATGGTCGAATGGCGCTATGTCGGTGCCACGCAGGGCGCCTCGAAGTACTCGCCCGTGGCCGACATCAACCGGTCGAACATCGAGCAACTCGAAGTCGCCTGGACGTGGGAGCCGAACGAATTTCCCAATCAGGAATTCAACACGCGACCCGGCAGCTTCGAGGCCACCCCGCTGATGATCGACAACATCATCTACGTCGCGACGATGTACACCCGTATCGTGGCGCTCGATGCCGAGACGGGGGAAGAACTCTGGGCCTTTGACCCGGAAGCCTACCGGACCGGGCCCCGCGGCGCCGGACCCGGCGGCTTCAAGCATCGCGGCGTGGCGGTCTGGGGCACCGGTGACGACATGCGGGTGTTCATCAACAGCCGAGACCGCATCCACGTCGTCGACGCGCAGACCGGCGAGCCAATCCGCTCGTTTGGCGACGACGGGCATATCGTCATTACGGAAGACTTCCCCAATCCGGTCACCAGCGACGAATTCGACCAGACATCGCCGGCGGTCATTTTCGACGACCTCATCATCATCGGGAGCCGGGTGCCCGACCGGGTGCAGCACCGGTTCGACACCCCCGGCGCCGTCCAAGCGTTCGATGTGCACACGGGCGAGCGCCGGTGGGTGTTCTACACCGTGCCGCAATCGAACGACGCCTTCGGGGCCGACACCTGGCAGGATGGGTCGTGGCGGTACACCGGCCACGCCAACGTGTGGGGGTTGATGTCGCTCGACGAGGAACGCGGCCTGTTGTATGTCCCGACCAGTACACCCAGCAGTGACTTCTGGGGCGGCCAGCGACTGGGCGCCAACCTGTTTGCCGAATCGCTGGTCGTGCTCGACGCGCGCACCGGCGAGCGCGAGTGGCACTTCCAGACCGTGCACCACGGTCTGTGGGATTACGACCTCACGTCGGCGCCAAACTTGATGACGTTGGAGGTGAACGGCCGCCGCATCGACGCGGTGGCCGAGGTCTCGAAGCAGGGGTTCACATATGTGTTCGACCGGGTGACCGGCGAACCGGTGTGGCCGATCGAGGAGCGACCGGTCGACACGGAGACGGATGTGCCGGGCGAGGTGCCCTATCCGACCCAACCGTTTCCGACGAAGCCGCCACCGTTCTCGGGACAAGGCGTGAGTCTCGACGACGCGAACAACCTCACACCGGAAATACACGCGATGGCCCTAGAACATCTGCGGACGTTCCGGCTCGGCCCGCTCTTCACGCCACCCAGCCTCAAAGGCACCCTGCAGCGCCCTCGGGTCGACGGCGGCGCCAACTGGGGCGGCGCCGCGCTCGACCCGGCCACCAACTTCCTGTATGTGCGAACATCGGAGGGCGGCACTCCGAACCAGGTCTGTGCCATCGATCCCAACGTGCTGGATGTCGATGTGCCCTACACCAACAACTGCGCCCGCGGCGCCTCGCCAGGCATCTTTCAAGGGTTGGAGGGATACGTCCCGATCGAGCGCAGCCCGCTGGGTCCGATTCCGCTGATCAAACCGCCGTATGCACGACTGGTGGCGATCGACCTCAACGACGGGGACATCGCCTGGAGCGTGCCGTTTGGCGAAGGCAGCCGGGTCATGCGGAGTCATCCGTTGCTCCGAGACGTCGACCTACCGGATCGCCTCGGCACACGTGGCGCCAACGGTCCGATGGTGACGGCCGGCGGCCTGGTGTTCCTCGGGGGGGGCGACCCGTATCTGTATGCATTCGACGCCAGCACGGGCCAGGAGCTGTATCGGGTGCCCACCGAGTTCCGTACGAGTGGCAACCCGATGAGCTATCGGTCACGTGCGGGCAAACAGTTCATTCTGATCGCCACCGGCGCCGGCCCGGACGCGTCGCTCGTCGCGTTCAGCCTGCCGGACTAGCCGCCAGTGGGCTTAGGCTCTATTCGGAAGGGGAATGTGTGTCACGCCGCACCGCCATCGCCACCCTCATCGTCGTACTCGGATCGATCTCGACCGCCAGCGCCCAGGACGAGCATCCCGGCGCCGCACCCTACGCGCAAGTCTGTGGGATGTGTCACGGTGAGGCGGGCAAAGGCGACATCGCCCCGCCGCTCATTCCGGGTCGATTCGACCCCGAGTACGTGTTGGCGATTGTCAGGGAAGGCTACGGGCAGATGCCCCCGATTTCGAGCCGCGAGCTTACCGACGACCAAGTGCGACAGATTGTGGAGTATCTAGCATCGGTCGGGGAGGAAGGCTCAGAGCCACCAGCATCGACGTTTGTCCCTCGCCACGAACTGCGACCTCGTTGACCTGCTTGACATCGACCGCGAACGCGGCGACCACGGAACAGGGACAGCGACGCCTCGATTCGCAGGCGGCAATGAGGGTGCCCTGTGATCTCAAGAGGTTTAGGACACTGCAATCGTCAGCTCCCGCAACTATTTAGGCCGCGCGCGCAACCACTCCCAGTAGAGGTGCCCTCCGGTGGCCTCGCCGTCCGATATTCTCGGCCGCCCTCCGAGCCGCAGGACGTCGCCGTCAAGCTCGTAGAGCCGCACGGCATCGGTCGGCGGGCCGGGCCGCGGGCGTCCTTCCTGATGGTGGACGACATACGGGGGATCGAGTCGGAGACGACTCCTGAACCGACATACGCGACTCGAGCCGGGCTTGGCCAGAGTCAACGCCTTAGTTCTGTCCCCATGCTCGGCAGAGCGGTTGTGACGTGTTCTTCGAGGAGGGCGCCGGGTCTGCCCAGGCACGGGCGGCTAGTGAACGCGCCAGCCGATGTAGAGCCCGAGCGCCTGGATATCCGGGTTCCGCCAACGACCGTCTAGGCTGTTGTTCGACAGATGGAGCCAACGCGCGCCGCCCAGCATGTCGACCCGAGAGGCGATCCGACGCGACAGGCCGACGCCTGTCTGCGCCATGATGTTGAACTGAGTCCCATGGGACGGCACCCGATTCGAGGCGTAGGCCGGCCCGGCCCCCCCCTCGAAGAACACGGACGTCTGGCCAACCTCCAGAGCGGTCCAGCGGAGCATCACGCTCAGGGCGGGCATTAGCACGTTGCTGGCCGGAGTCTGGTTCACATGCAGCATTTGGGCCTCGAAGCCGATGGCCCAGCGTGGACTCAACTGACGGTACAGGCCGACCGCCGCCCCGGTGAGCTGTTCGCGGAACTGATTCATGTCCCACGACTCGACAAAGAACCCACCGGTCAACTCGACGGCCCAGGTCTGGGCGGCGACCGCATCGGCGGTCAACCCGTCACCGGTGCTGGATGGTGGCTCTCCAGAGGATTCGTCGGCGGTGGCTAGGGGTGGCGCGGCGGACAAGGTCACCACCAATGCCAGCACGAGAACAACCACCCGATCGACCCTCGCCATACGTCAACCACCCCGGCCAACCACTACGCCCCACCGATTGAGGCCCGTCGGCGACCAACACCGGTAAACGTTGTACACCTGATCAGCGCCTCCGTTCAAGTCATGTCGCAACAGACGCGGCTCCAGTTGGTAACCGCGCGCCGAACCGCCAGTGCCTCCACTCAAGGTCTCGCGCGGGACCCGGAGGCTCGGTAGAGAGGCAACCTGGCGACGGAGCAGGACAGAACCAAGTCCCTCTCCTTTTAGTGCGTCCCGCGCGGCCAGACGCACCGGCAGGGGACGCTCAGAACAGGTCCCGCCAGGTGAAGAACAGCACGGCGGCCAGCCCCCTGCAAGACCCCGAACCCGGCCGCCAGCGCGGCCACGTAGAGAAATGTCCGGGGTGTTTGAACCGTCTTCGTTCTATAGTCTCTGGAGACCGTGATCGCGATTGCTCCACAGTCGCCAATCCGCGCAACGGTGGCTGATGGCTCGATACAAGGGAGAGTTCTTCATGAAGATGCGACCCAGCGTACCCGAAACACTGCCAGCGCTCGCATTCGCCCTCGTCGTGGCGATCAGCGCCCCAGCCCTGGCGCAGACCGCGGCCCACGGGCAGCCTGACATCCAGGGTGTCTGGACCAACTTCGACCCCACACCGTTTGAAGCCCCGAACGACATCGACCTGGAGCGGCTCGCGCCCCTGGCCGCCTGGTTCCCCGGCAGCAACCGGCCACAACGTCCTCCGGCCGAGCCCAATCCAGACGCCCGGTCAGCCGGACCCGCCGGCCCCTGGGGCGATGGTCCCGGCAATGCGCTGCGGAACGAACGGCGCCAATCGATGGTCGTCGACCCGCCCAGCGGCCGCGTCCCACTCCGACGGGAGGCCATCGCCAGTCGGAACAACAACCTGATCAACTTGACGGACGGCTGGTTGACCCACACACCGTGGGAACGGTGCATCACCCGTGGCATACCGGGCGGCATGTTCCCGGGCGGGTATGGCGCCGGCTACCAGATTCTGCAAGTGCCGGGCTACGTCATCATCTTCTACGAGATGATTCATGAAGCGCGTGTCATTCCCGTGGACGACCGGGCCGCCTTGTCCGAAAACATCCGCCTGTGGAACGGCGACCCGCGCGGACGCTGGGAAGGCGACACGCTGATCGTCGAGACCGGCAACTACAACAACCAGGGCACGATCGGCACCAACATCGCCAGCCGCGGCGTGAGGGGCATCGAGCAGAGCCAGGCACTGAAGATTGTCGAGCGGTTCACCCGTGTCGATGACGAGACCATCAACTACTCGGTCACGATCGAAGACCCCAAACCGTTCACGGCGCCCTGGACGGTGGCGATGCCGCTGAACCGAGACAGTACGTATCAGATTTACGAATACGCGTGTCACGAAGGCAACTACGGTCTCGAGAACAGCCTGCGGTCTGGCCGCGCTGAGGATGAGACAACCGTTCAACCCTGAATCGGCCACTCGGTGACGCGTCGAGGACGGGGCCCGGCCAGGCCTCGTCTTCGACGCGGGTACCCACCCCACCCCCCGCGGACGACGGCGCCGCCAGAGCTTGCCAGATGTCGACACTCCGCATCGTGTGCCGGCGGCTGTTGGCCGAGCCCAACTTCGTGGCAATTGCCGCGCTGACGCTGGCCATCGGTATCGGCGCCAACCTCGCCATCTTCACCGTCGTCAACACCATCCTGCTGCGCCCGCTGCCAGTCCCGGACTCGGAGCGGTTGGTCATCCTGGGTCACGTCGCCCCGGGGCTTGCGCAGCTCAGCAGCCTGCCGATGTCCAACGCGCTCTACTTTCTCTATGCCAATGAGAGCCGGACGCTAAGCGGTGTATCACTGCTCACCGACGAGCAGGTGAGCTTCACCGGCCCGGAGAGCCCGCAACGGGTGGACGCGTCCCGGGTCACCGCGTCCTTCTTCGACATCGTCCGCACGCGGCCCCAACTGGGCCGAGCGTTCCGGGTCGAAGACGAACAACCTGACGCGCCGGCGGTCGTCATGCTGACCGACGGGTTGTGGCACGACCGTTTCGGCGGGGCTCCTGATGTCATCGGCCGGGTCGTCGAGATCGAGGGTGCGAGCGCGGAAATCATCGGGGTGATGCCGGCCGGGTTCCGTTTCCCCGACTCGGATACCAGACTGTGGCTGACGCTCCGGCTCGACCCGGCAGAGGCACCGCTTGGACAGTTCGGATCCATGGGTATGGCTCGAATCGCTGACGAGCGGACGCTCGGTCAGGTGCAAGCCGAACTCACGGGCATGGCTGCCAACCTCGTGGAGCTGTTCCCGGACGATTCTGCGGCGCCAGTGCTCGTCAACGCGGGGTTCGCCCCCCGTGTCCGACAGGCCCGAGAGATGTTCGTGGGCGACATCCGCACAACCTTGTGGATGCTGGTTGGAGCGGTCGGTTTCCTGCTCTTGATTGCCTGCGCCAACGTCGCCAATCTATTCCTGGCACGCGCCGAAGCGCGCCACCGCGAATTGGCCATTCGAGTGGCGCTCGGCGAGAGCCGCGCCCGAATGGTCGGGTCCTCCTTGGGGGAGAGCGTGGCCCTAGGTCTTGTCGGAGGCCTCACCGCGGTCCCCCTTGCCTGGGTCGCCGTACGACTGTTGGTGCGCTTCGGTCCGCGGGACCTACCCCGTCTCGATGAGATCTCTGTCGATGCCACGGTCCTCGGCTTCGGACTGACATTGTCGATCGTCGCTGGCCTGTTGTTCGGTCTGCTCCCAGCCTGGCGAGCCGCCCTCATCCCCGCATCGGCCAGCCTCGGCGCTGGCGCCCGCGGGGCCAGCGCGACGCGCGAACGACACCTCGCGCGTCACGGGCTCGTAGTCGCTCAGATCGCGCTGGCGTTGACGCTACTGGTCGGGTCTGGTCTTGCCGTCCGTTCGTTCCAGCGCCTCGCGGCGGTCGACCCGGGATTCGACCCGTCGGACCTCCTCAGCCTGCGGCTCTCGCTGCCGGAGCAGCGATACGAGTCAGGGGAGGCGCGGCTAAATTTTCACCAGCAGTTGCTTGTGACCCTCGCCGCCTTACCTGGCGCGGTGAAGGTCGCGGCGGTGTCTGACCTCCCGCTGGGCGGCTCACTGAGCGGCTCCGGACACAGTCTTGAAGACCATCCGATCGCCGACGATCAGATACCGCCGGTATTCATGATGAAGAACGTCTCGGCCGGCTACTTCGCCACGATGGGTATCGAACTGGTCGAGGGACGCGAATTTGATGGGTTGGACGGTGAGCGCGACACGCCTGTGGTCATCGTCTCGCGTGGCTTGGCCAGGACGCACTGGCCGAACGAAAGCGCACTCGACAAAGGCATCCGTCAGGGCGGACCACCCGACGAGGGTGAGGACTGGTTCCGTATTGTCGGTGTGGTCGACGACGTGCACCAACAGTCGCTGCACGACCCGCCGCCCGAGATCGCGTACTACCCGCTCGCGAACCGGTCTGGAGACACGCTTCGGGTCCCGTCTGCGATGAGCTACGTGGTACGAGCACGTAATACCAGCGTCGTCGCCGGGCCGGCTCGCGCCGCGGTCCGCGACCTCGACCCCGGTCTGCCAGTGTCTGACGTCGACACGCTCGAAACACTAGTCGGTCGCGCCCGCGCACAGCGGGCGTTCGTCATGACTCTGCTGCTGGTCGCGTCGGCCTTTGCCCTGCTCCTCGGCGCAGTTGGCCTCTACGGCGTCATTTCCTATGTCGTCGCCCAGCGCACCCGGGAAATCGCCATCCGGATGGCGGTGGGCGCTGAGGTCGCCGACATTCGCAGACTCGTGCTGGTCGACGCCGCCGGGATGGCGCTGGTGGGCATCGCGCTCGGCATCGGGACCGCCAGCGCGCTCACCCGCAGGCTCCAAGCGCTGCTCTTCGAAACCAGCCCGCTCGACCCGGTCGTGTTCGTCGCCGTCGCGGCGTTATTGGTCGCCGTGTCTCTGCTCGCGAGTTGGCTACCTGCCCGACGCGCAGCCCGCGTCGAGCCGGCGACGGCGCTCAGAGCGGAGTAGCCGCGGACGCCGCGAGGACCTCCGCGCCTTCGCCACTCAGTTGGATCCCGGGTCGTAGCGGATCTCGAGGTAGGTGACCGAGCCGTCGATGTCGGAGTACCAGTGCGGCGTGCCGGCCGGGATGATCACGACGTCGCCGACCGTGACGACCCGGCTGTCGCCTTCTTCGATCTTTGCAACCCGTTCACCGTCCGGACCGGTTGACCGCACCACACGCCCGCCGGTGACGACGGTGCCGGTGCCGTCTGTGATGTGATGCACTTCCCAACCGGTGGCGTGAATGATGGCGTTCTGCGGGATGGTGCGATGGATGAGATTGACCCGGGTGGTCTCGGTGGTCTCGACCCTCGCGACCGTCATCGGGCCCGCTGGCGCTTCGGCTAGCGTCTTCTGCAAGTCCGCGCCCGTCGCGACGGTGCCCGGCGGGACGACCGACTGCGCCACCGCGGTTCCGAACCCGAGCACGAGGCTGAGCCCCGTCGCTGCAGTCAATGTCCTCATCAGTCCCATCGAAATCCTCCCGATCTGTGGTGTCTGGTCTCGCCGCGCATCTTATCGCGAACGGCCTGGCACGTCGGAGTCGGCTCACCTCGACCGGGCCACAGATCTCAGTGTGGCGCACGGCTCTAGCCGTGCGATCGCAGGCCTGCGGGCCCGCGCCACAGGGCCTCACTCGTTGTCTGCCGGCGGCTTCACGCCCCGCGTGTGACGGGCTCCGCTGTGATAATCTGCGGCCAATCCGGCCGGAAGCCCTTGTCGCTTCATCATTGGCTTCGGTCGGACCTCTGAGGCGACAGATGCCGATCTTCGAGTACAGATGCCGCGATTGTCAGAACGAGTTTGAACTCCTGGTGCTGCCGAGAGACACGGCGGCCTGCCCGGCCTGCAAGAGCACCTCACTCGAGAAGCTGCTCTCCATTTCGTCGGTGAGTTCCGATGGAACCCGCCAACGCACATTGGGGCTGGCGAGAAAAGACGCCAAGAAGGTCCAACGTGACAAGGCGCACGCCGAGCACGAGGCGTATCACCACCACCATCACTGAACACTGACCCGTGACACGGGCCACTGCCACAGTCACCGGATAGCCAGAAACAATGTCGACATCCCGCTCCTGGGTCGGACTGGCCGTCGTGGCTGCGCTCCTCATCGGCGGTTCGGTCATCGCACAGGACGCCCGACCGAAGCCGCACGTGGCGCCCAGCGGGCGGGTGACGACCAGCGTCACGTTCGATGGTCGTGTGCTGCGCGGAGGCGGCTGGTTTCCAGGCACACCGTCCCACTCGGGTCCGTCTCGCATCACCATCGACTACGGTCAACCCCACGCTCGGGGCCGCACGATCTTCGGGGGTCTCGTGCCCTACGACCAGGTCTGGCGGGTCGGTGCCAATTGGGCCACGCGGCTGACACTCGATCTCGACGTGCGCATCGGCGACCTCGACGTGCCGCGAGGCGAATACACGCTCTTTCTGCTGCCACGAGAAACCGACGCCGAACTGATCGTCAGTCTCGAGACTCGGCAGTGGGGCACGGACTATGACCCGTCACGGGATTTCGGACGCACGCCCCTCGGTCGCCGGCCCCTGGCCGAAACGACCCAGAGCCTGGCGATCACGCTAGAACCCAATCTCGGTGGCGAGAACGAGGCCGTCCCTTCAGGCACGCTTCGAGTTACCTGGGGTACCGCTGAGTACTTCACGGACTGGGAAATCCGCTGGCCGTGACCGCACCGAGCGCCGTCTAAGAAGGCCGGTGAGGGCTGAGGCCGGTGCGCTCGGGCGGTGGGAGCGCCGCGTGGCCTCGCGGCGAAGCCCCGTCTGACTAACGCGCCGGATAGGAGAAATCGCCCGACGCCCGGCGCGCGACAATGCGCGCCCCGCGGCCGCGGAGTGGGGCACTCGGGGTCCCCGCGTAGCGGTCGCGTGGGGTTTGGGGCGAAGCCCCATCTAAACGTCGGACAGATGGGCTAACTGACCGGTGCTGTCACCGAGCTGCTCGGTAGGCACCCCCAGCTTGTCGAGCAGGGTGAGCTGCAGGTTGGTCAGTGGTGTGCCTTCGGTGACCCGCACATGACGGCCGCCCCGCAGACGCCCGCCGGCGCCACCCGCCAGCAAGACGGGTAGATTGACATGCAGATGCTGGTTGCCGTCGCTGATGCCGCAGCCGTACATCATCAACATGTGGTCGAACAAGGTGCCGTCCCCGTCAGGCG
>JAPYUM010000100.1:1488-14735 GCA_029940535.1 Vicinamibacterales bacterium | reverse complement strand
GGTCGTACGCCCCGGCGCTTCGCCGCGCCAGAACGGGAGCGACGGCGCCGCCCCGCGGCGAGCGTCTTGCCGGAACCGGTGGGGGCGGACACGAGCACATCATCACCGGCCTCGATATGTGGCCAGGCTTCCAACTGTGATGGGGTGGCCGAGGCAAATCGGCGTTGGAACCAGTCGGCGATCAGCCGATGGAACGCGTGCATGTTGGATCCGGACTGAACGGTGGCCTCACCGCGAGCGACCCTCGATATGTGGCCCTCTGGGTGCCGGGGCCACTACGCGCGGCCACGCGCGCCCGACTCGGGTCGCCTGGCACGTCCCGACCGGGCGCCGCCCTGGCGCGGCCGTGACGCACGATCCGCAGACGGTGGGTGCTGCTGAAAGAAACGGTCGCACGCAGTACGGAATCGGTCCGAGAGCTGCTGACCAGACTCGCCAGGCACGCTGCCCACACTGCGACGCTCGATCTGCAGCCGCTTGACCTCCTCAATGTCGGTACGTGCCTGCACGGCGGGATCCACCCGCGCGCCCATCGTGTTGCTGGCCAGCGCTTCCCTCAATTGCGCCGCCAGCACCTCGGCCGGCGACCGGTCGTCGCTCGCCGACGACGTGGTCGCATCGTCCAGCCGCGCCTCGACCCGCTCGCACAACCGCTCAAGCGCGGCTCGGTTGCGCTCCGGGTCCAGGTCTGACCCGGCGAATGCCGCCGGGTACCGCTCCACCACGCGGGCCAAGGCGGACTGGAAGCGCGCGGTGAGTTCTCCTTCTTGAGGCCGTGGCACCGGAGGGAGCTGCCGCCAATCCGTCCTGATCGTCGCCACCAGATTCTTCAGACCCTCGGGCGGCTCACCCGCGTCGCTGTCTCCGTCCGACGTCAGCCCCTCGAGCCGCTCACAGACAGTGGTCCGCGCGGCGAGCTTGTCTTCGAATTCGGCCGCGGTCGCCTGCTGGGAGCGGCTGTAGACCTGGTCGCAGGCAGCGCGGAACCGCTTCCATAGCGCCTCGGACCGGGCACGCCGGACCGGTCCCACGGTCTTCCACTCAGCCTGCAACCGCCGAACCGTCTCTCTCGCTACCACAAGGTCGCTCTCGTCCGACAAGGCCTCGGCCCTCTGGGACAAGGCCTCTTTTAGCGCGGCGTTCTTCGACCACACCTGTTTCCGTTCGGTCAGATCGTCGCGCCGACGCGTGAAGAATTCTCCGCACGCGGCGCGAAAACGATTCCAGACGTCGCGCTCCTGCTTCCGTGTGGCCGGACCCACCTGTTTCCAGTCGGCCTGCAATTGGGTCATGCGCTGCGCCGTCGCAATCCAATCCGTCGACGCGGCCAGCCGTTCAGCCTCCTCGCACAGCGCGATCTTCTTCGCCAGGTTCTCCTGCCGCACCGTGTCCTGCCGGGCCAGGTGCGCCTCCGCCCGCGGGCGTATCGCGTCGTGGGCCACCTTGAAACGTTTCCAGATCTCGTCACCCTCGCCCGGTTGCACTTCGCTGGCCTGCCGCCAGGCCAGCATGACCTCCTTGTATTCGTTCGCCACGGCGGCGTCGTCCTCGACCGCCGCCAGCGCTTCGAGCCGGTGACACAGCGATGCCTGTACGCTCAGGTTGGCCCATTGTTTCCACTCGACCAGGCCGCGCAACTCGCGCACGCGCCCGGTCAGACCGGTCTGCACCTCGCGCAAGCGCGGCGTCAGGGCCTCGCGGCCCTCGCGCGGGAGCCGGCCAAGGTTGCCCAGCAGCGACCGCGTCCTACGCAACTCCCGCTCAGCGGCAGGGAGCTCAAGCGTCTCGTCGGCTACCGCCTGCTCGAGTTCCTCGCACCGGCGCTGCTGCTTGAGGAGATTCGCCTGTTCGCGCTTCAGCCGAGCTTCCCGCATCGTCTCCAGACGCTCGGCCCGTTTCACGGCAGCGCCTGCGACGCGTGTCACGAGGTCGGCGACCTCGAGCGGCTCCGAAGCGCGTACCAGTTCGCGCCACTCGGCGTGCGGCGCCGCCCATCGTCGTTTCAGTTCGTCGGCCGCCGCCGTCCCGCTGATCTCCTCGAGCGCGGCCACCAGCTCGGTCAGTCGCGCACCGCGTTGGCCGGCGGACTGACGGTTCTGCACCACACCGTCCACCCGCGTCAGCAACTCGTTGAAGCGCCGCTGAATCTGATTGAGCGCCGCTTCACCCTGGGAGGCGCCGGCCGCACCCGACACGCCATCTTGGAGATCGTCGGGAGGGTCCTCGTCGGACGACGACGACACCACGGCCAACGCCGTCCACTCAGCCCGAATGGCGGCCACACCCGCGACCAGCTCGTCCGCGTCAATATCAATGGGGGAGGCGACGGACACGAGGCCGCTCAACCGCTCGCACAGCGCCGTTCGAGCCGCCAACGCCGCCATCTGCGTCTCGCGCCGACCCTCGGCCTGACCCCGTTCCGTGTCGAGCCGACCCACGTGCTCGGCCACCTGGGCCAGAGCGCTGGCCCAACGCTCGGCCACGGCCGGATCCGGGTCGGTCTCCTCCTTGTCCGTGCTCACGGAATCAACCGTCGTGCCGGCGGGGCTCGGCGGGGCCGACAGATTACGAGCCACCGCATCCAGCGCGGACCACTCCCGTTCTGCGTCGGTCAGACTCTGGCGGACGAGGTCCCAGTTGGTCGTTCCGGTCAGCGCTTCCACGCTCTCGCACAACCGCTCCCGTTGCTGTCGACGACCGGCCGACGGGGGCGGCACCGGCTCTGTATCAAGCGCGACCAGTGCCGCCTTGGCTCGCCGCGCCACCGGCTTCACGCGAGCCCGCGCGGCGACGGTCTTGAGGCGCTCCCGATCGTCTGGCGCCTGAGCCAACACGCGCTCGAAGGCGGCGAGCGCGATGTCACGATGGTCGCTCTTGACAGCCACCGCCAGCAGCTCGTCGCCGTCTGTCACGCGCGCCAGTGCCGCCTGACGTACCACCGGATGTGCCGACCGACGTGACACCGCAGAGAGTGTCTTCTGCGCGTCGAGACGCTCCAACGCAGCCAGGCTGACCGACTCGAGCGCCGCGACTCGCGCCACCTCGCCCAAATCGCGCGGCTCCGAGAGACCGGACAGTGCCGCACGAGCCACGTCCGTGTCGGTGCCACCGACCGCCATCTCGCGCAGCGCCGCCACGGCGTCGGTCCGGACCCCGTCGTCCTGATCGGACACAGCGATACTCCCCAGCACCGCCGGAGCGGTGAGCCGCATCACCGCCGCCGAACGCACGCCAGGGTCCGCGTCTTCGGTGGCAATCGCCAGGAGCAACTCCTGTGCGTCGTCGTCGAGATCGTCGACGGCGGCGGACCGAACGGACGGATCCGCATGTTGCCACTCGGGCTGGCCCCGAAGACGATCGAGTAAACTCATCTGCTGTACGATAACCTAGGAATCACCGGCCTGGCCGCACTGGACAGCGCCACCGGGAATTATGCATACTCTGGGCCGAATTGGCGGATTCATCAATCGCCCGCCAAACCGGAGCGAGAGACACCGTCGAGCGCTCCTTTGCCGGTTCGATCAACGTTTGGTTGGATCGCACGATACCAAAATTTGAATGAGCGGCGTTGACCGCTCAGGGGAGAAAGGAACCCTACCATGTCGGTCAGAACGCTGACTCTCCTCGCAGGCTGTTGCCTGGCGGTCCTCGTGACCATGCACGCGCCGCAGGCGGCCGCTCAGGGCAACCCGGTCGTCGTGATCGAAACCAGTCTGGGCAACATCACCGCCGAGCTCGATCAGGCGAATGCACCGCTCTCCGTCGCGAACTTCCTCGAGTACGTCGAAAGCGGACACTACGGCGGCACCGTGTTCCACCGGGTCATCAAGACGTTCATGATCCAGGGCGGCGGATTCACCGCTGATATGCAGCAGAAGCCGGTCAACCCGCCGGTCAAGAACGAAGCGCGGAACGGCGTGTCGAACGACAAGTACACGCTGGCCATGGCCAGGACCAACGTGGTCGACAGTGCCACCGCCCAGTTCTTCATCAACACCGCCGACAACGCCGCGCTCAACAACAGCGGGATCACGCCGGCTGCGTATGGATACGCGGTGTTCGGCCGCGTCACTGAGGGGGCGGACGTGGTCGACAAGATTGCGGACGTGGAGGTCGGCAACCGAGGACCGTATCAGAACGTGCCGACCACCGCCGTCGACATCCTCTCGATCACGGTGCAATAGGACGAATACGGCAGGAACCGGACGAGGGTCGGGTCCGACCCCGGCGGTGAAGTGTCGGCCCCGCCCCACGCGGAGGCCCCGTGGTTCCACCGCAACCATCTTCAAGTTAGGAGCAAGACTTGTCTTTACGTGCATTCGTCGTCTGGCTGAGTTTGGCGTTGCCCCTGAGTGTGGCCACCCCAGTGGGAGCACAGGACCCCCCACCGAACCCACGCGTCCTCGTCGAAACCACCAAGGGTGACTTCGAAATAGAACTGTTCCGCAACGAAACGGACGTCATCGCCACCGTCGTGAACTTTCTCGGCTATGTGCGCGACGGTTACTACGACGGCACCGTCTTCCATCGGACGATGAGGGACCTGCTGGTCCAGGGCGGCGGATTCATGGTGGGCGAGGATGGGCAGCTCGTACCAAAAATGGAAGGACTGCGCGGTCAGATCGTGAACCAGGCGACCCGCAACCTCCAGAATCGTCGGGGCACCGTCGCGATGGCGCGAGGTGGTGCCCCCGACAGCGCCCGGCAGCAGTTCTTTGTCAACCTCGACGACAATTCCAGCTTCGATTTCAAGAATCCGACCCCGGAAGGCATCGGGTACGCGGTGTTCGGTCGCGTCACCGATGGTCTGAATGTCGTCCGCGACATCGGCCGAGTACGCACGGGCGATCAAGCTCCAGACGTTCCTAACGAGCCGGTTGTCATCACATCCATCACCAGGATCGAAGCCGCGCCGTAGCCACCCAGGGCCACGGCCAGACACCCACGCGGCGCCCAGCGGCGCAGAAGGGCCACGACCAACGAGGCGCGAGACGAGTGGGAGTATCATGACCACTCGGGGACCCAAGCGCCCCGCCGGTCGCGCCCATGTCCGACCCTATCTCTCCCCCGAGCGACGACGCCGCGCTCGAACGCACCCTGCTCAAACTCGTCGGCCGGTTGGTGGCCGAGCTGCGACCCGGCTCGTCGGCCGCGGGTATTGGTCCGAACGACTCGCTCGAACGTGAACTCGGAATCGGTTCGCTGGAACGGGTTGAGCTGCTGGCTCGCATCCAGCGGGAACTGGGGGTGCGGCTCCCCGACGAGGTCATGGCGGGCGCCGACACCGCGGCCGACCTCGCACGCGCGATCAGCACGGCCGAGCCGGCGAGCATCGAGACACGTCCGCCGCTCGCCGTGGCTGTCGGGATTGGTGCCGCGGCGCCAGAGTCGGCGACCACCCTCGTCGAAGTGTTGGAATGGCATGCACGCACCACGCCGGACCGTACGCACATCTTTCTTCGACAGGACGACGGCTCGGAACAGTCGATCACCTACGGCCGGTTGTGGCGACAGTCCGTCCGTGTCGCGTCAGCGCTGGGCGCCCGCGGCATCGGCCGCCGGGACACCGTCACGATCATGCTGCGCACCGAGTCGGCGTTCTTTCCGGCCTTCTTCGGCACCTTGCTGGCCGGCGCCATTCCGGTGCCCATCTATCCCCCGTTCCGCGCCGACCGCATAGCGGAGTACGCCGAGCGCCAGGTCGGCATCCTCGTCAACGCCGGCACGCGCCTGATGATCACCTTCGCGGAAGTCGAAAGGCTCGCCGGCCTGCTGCGCGGACGCGTGGCGACGCTCACGTCGGTCACGACCCTGGACGCACTGTCTCCCGACCTGTCCCGAGACGAGCCCGAGATGGAGCCCTTGCCCGCCAACCCGGCGCCGTGGCTCACGCCGGAGGATCCGGCGCTGATCCAATACACCTCCGGGAGCACCGGACAACCGAAGGGAGTTCTGCTGACGCAGGCCAACCTGCTGGCCAACGTCCGCGCCATCGTGGCCGGGCTCGAAGTCGAACCGGCTGATGTGCTCGTGAGCTGGCTGCCGCTGTATCACGACATGGGACTCATCGGCGCCTGGCTCGGCACGATGTACGCCGGCATCCCGGTGGCGATTCTCTCGCCGCTCGCCTTCCTGTCGAGACCGTCGCGATGGCTGTGGGCCATCCACGCCCATCGGGCCACCCTGGCTGTTGCTCCCAACTTCGCGTTCGACCTCTGTGTGGCCAAGATCGCGGACGACGAGATCGAGGGTCTGGACCTCAGCTCCCTGCGCAACGTGCTCAACGGATCGGAGGCGGTGCTGCCGGACACGATGACCCGCTTCGTTGAACGATTCGCCCCGATGGGTCTGCCACGCGAGGCGATGCGACCGGTGTACGGGCTGGCCGAATGCTCCGTCGGCTTGGCGGTCACCCCCCGGAGGTTTCCGGCCCGGGTGGACCATCTCGACCGGACCTTCCAAACGACCGGACGTGCCATCCCGAGCACGGCGGCAGATGCGCTCGCGTTCGTCGCGTGCGGTGTGCCGCTTCCCGAACATGAAATCCGGGTGGTCGACCACGACGACGTCGCCGTCGACGAGCGCCTCGAAGGACGAGTCCAGTTCCGTGGCCCGTCGATGATGGCCGGCTACTACCGGAACCCGGACGCGACGCGGGCCATCACCACCGCCGACGGCTGGTTCGACACTGGCGATCTGGGGTACTTGGCGGATAGCGAGCTGTTCCTGACCGGACGCCGAAAAGACGTCATCATCAAAGGCGGCCGGAACATCTATCCCCAGGAGGCAGAGGCGGTCGTCGCGACGGTGCCGGGCGTTCGCAAAGGCTGCGTTGCGGCCTTTGGGGTGGCCGACCCGGCATTGGGCACCGAGCGACTCGTGGTCGTGGCCGAAACGCGCGAGACCGACGCCGCGGCACGCGAGCGGCTCCGACAGGCGGTGCACGAACAGGTCGCCGATGCGATCGGGATGCCACCGGACACGGTCGTGGTCGCCCGACCCGGCTCGGTGCTGAAGACATCCAGCGGGAAAGTGCGTCGCGGAGCGACCAGAGATGCGTACCTGACGGGGTCGCTGGACCGGGGGACGGGCTCGGTGGTCACCCAGTGGTTGACCCTGGCCGCGCAGGCTGCCAAAGGGCGCCTGTCTCAAGCGGGACGTCTCCTGCAACGTCTCGTCTATACCGGGTACATTCTGGGCCTCACGCTCGTCGCCGTCCCGCCGCTGTGGGCGCTGGTCGGGCTGAGCCGACACACGACCACGGCCCGTCGCCAGCTGAAGCGCTTCTCGCGGGGCGTGATCGCCGCGTCGGGATGCCCGCTCACGGTGACCGGGCTCGAACACCTGCGCGATCTCGGACCGGCCATCTTCGTCGCCAACCACGCGAGCTATGTCGACGTTCTGGTGATTCTCGCCACACTTCCCGGAAACCTGCGCTTCGCGGCCAAGGGCCGTCTGGCGAGCTATCCGGTATTGGGCACCATCATTCCGAAAGCGGGATACATCACCATCGAGAAGACGAAACAGACCGAGCGGATGGAAGGCGCCGACGACCTCAGCGCCGCGCTCGCCGACGGTGAATCGATGTTCGTCTTTCCGGAAGGCACATTCGTACGGGCACCCGGTCTCCTGCCATTCAGACTGGGTGCGTTCCGGGCCGCCGCCAACTCCGGACGTCCGGTCGTGCCGATCGCGCTCGCCGGCACGCGGCAGGTCTTCCCCGCGGACACGATGCTGCTGCGTCCGGGACGCATCACGCTGACCGTGTGCCCGCCGCTTCACCCCGGTGACAGGGGGTGGGACGAGACCGTGCGGTTGCGCGATGAGGCGCGACGCCTGATTGAGGCGCGCGCCGGAGAGGCGGCGGGATGACAAACCGCCAGCACCTCGCCCTCGGCGTCGGCATGATGTGCTTCAGCCTGATGGGCATGATGCCGCCGTGGGTGCACGTGCGATCGGACGAACCGGACACTCGGGTGTCGGCCGGTTACGCCTTCATCAGCGTAGGTCGACAGATCGCGCCGGACGAGCTGACCGAGCCACCCGACGGGAGAGGGGGTCGCCGTTTCGGTCGGTTCAGACGAACCTACCGGGGTGTGCCCCTCGGGCTCTGGGCGGCCGAGATCGACATCCAGCGACTGATACTGCAATGGGTGGCCGTGTCGGTCGCGACCGGCGGCGTGGTCTGGGTACTTGGCCGACCACGCCGCCCATCACCAGACGCACAGTCAACCCCCTCAAGGCCACAGACCAAATAGCAGGGTGCGGAAAAACGCCCAGGGGTGGTTTCCGGGCGAGGCGTTCGTCTGGCCAGGCGCAAGGAGGGAGCAGCCAGGTGGGCTGTGACCGACGCAGCAACGCCGCCAGGCGGACGCCTCGCTCGGAAACCTACGGCGTGAGAACCATCCGCCCTACGGACCCGCCGCGACCCAAGTCATCCAACACGGTCTGCGCGTCGCCCAGCGGTCGAGACTGAATCGGAATCGGCGACACTGCGCCGCCCTCAACCAGACGCATCAGCTCCCGCATCTCGTCGAGACTGCCGACAAACGAGCCCTGGACGGTGAGGCTCCGGAGCGGCCACAGCGGAATCGACGCCCGGAACTGCCCGCCGAAGAGCCCGACGATCACCAGCACGCCACCGGTGCCGAGTGCCTTGAAGCCGAGTGAGGTCGTGGTCTCTGCACCTACGAAATCGATCGCCGCCGCCGCGCCGCCGGTCAGCGCTCGGATCTGTTTTGGCGCGTCATCGGCTCGCGCGTCGACCACGGCGGCGCCCGTCTGTGCCGCCGCCTGGAGCGTCGCCTCGTTGACGTCCACCGCGATCACTTCCGCCGTCGTCACCGCCTGAGCCAGTCGCAACGCCGCGAACCCCACGCCGCCGAGCCCAATGATCACGAGGGGGCGTCCCTCGACCCGAGGCTGCACTTTTCGCACCGCGCCATAGGCGGTGAGCCCTGAGCAGGCGTAGGTGCAGGCCAGCGTGACCGGCCGGTCGCCGAAGTCGAGTAGATAGCGAGGATGCGGGACCACCACGTAGTCGCTGAACCCACCGTGCCGCGCCACGCCGAGCGCGAGTGACCGCGGACACAGGTGCTCCTCCCCCGCCGCGCAGGTCACGCAGCCGCCGCATCCGATCCAGGGATAGACGACCCGACGCTCACCCACCTCCACCCCGGGGGCATCGACGCCGCACGCCACGACGCGGCCCGCGATCTCGTGTCCCAGGGTCAGGGGCAGTTCTCGTCCCTTCGACAGGTCGAGGCGCTTGTCGGCTCCCATGTTGAAAAAGCCGTCCCGCAGATGCAGGTCGCTGTGGCAGACGCCGCAGGCTTCGACTTGGAGCAGCACTTCGGTGCCAACCGGAACCGGTCGCACCGATTCGACCCGTTCGAGAGGCCGGCCGTATTGGGTCAACTGGTAACTAAGCATTCTTTAATCGGGGCTACGCCCCGAACTCCACGTCCGGGCTCAATTCGTGCTCTTTCTGCCCAGCGCCTGATCCAGGTCGGCCAGCAGGTCGGCGACCGCTTCGATGCCGATCGAGAGGCGGAGCAGATCGTCCGGCACCGGTGTTCCTGGTCCCTCGACGGGGGCGCGATGTTCGACGAGACTTTCGACGCCACCGAGCGACGTCGCGTTCTTGAACAGTCGCAGCGCCCCGGCCACGCGTCTTGCTTCGGCCGCGCCCCCCGCGACACGAAACGATAGCAGCATGCCGAAGCCGCCAGACATCTGCCGAGCCGCCACCGCATGGTCTGGATGTGACGCGAGCCCGGGATAGAAGACTTCGACGACGGCCGGATGCGCCACCAGCCGCTCGGCGATCAGCTGCGCGCTCGCGGCCGAGTGCGGCACACGAAGAAACAGCGTCCGCATGCCACGAAGGAGCAGCCAGGCCTCGAACGGCCCGAGCACTGCGCCCCGATAGGCGCGATCATGGACGATGCGGTCCCAGAGGTCATCACGCCGCGCCGTGACCAGGGCGCCGGCCAGCACGTCGGCATGGCCATTGAGCTGTTTCGTCGCCGAGTGCATGACGAGATCGGCGCCGTGTTCGATCGGACGGCACAGCACCGGTGTCGACAGCGTGCTGTCGGCGACCACCCGGGCACCCGCGGCATGGGCCAGCTCGGCGGTCGCGGCAATGTCGGTGATGGCGCAGGTCGGATTCGCCGGGGTCTCCACCCAGACAATTCGGGTGCGGCCGCGCCGCAACGCACGCTTGAGCGCCACGTGGTCGCCGTTGGGGACGAGGTCGAGTTCGATGCGTCCGCGCGCGACCAGTTCCTCGAGCCAGCGCCGAATCGTCCAATACATCTGCTGAGGCGCGATGACATGGTCTCCGGCATCGAGTGTGTCGAAGATGGTGGTCGCGGCCGCCATACCCGAGCTGAACAACAGTGCCGCGTCGCCACCTTCGAGACGCGCCAGCAGCGCCTCCGCTTGATCGTAGGTGGGGTTGTGGTCGCGGGTGTACGTCCGCCCGCCGGGGTAGCTGCCATCCGACGCCCGTTCGTAGGTCGCGGAGGGATGGATCGGCGGAATGATGGCCCGAGTGTCGGGGTCGACCCGCCCGAGCGCCTGCGCGGCCAGCGTGGAAGGGTGGTCCTGTGACCCGTCAGCCATGAGACGTCGATGGGTGTTCCCCGAGGCAGATCGGGCGCGGACGTCGCGGCTATATCGCCTCAGGCCTACGCCGAGCTGATATCGACGTGGATGTCGCGCCACTTGCCTTGGCGGAACCGTATCACGCTGAGGGCGGCACGAGTCACATGCCCGATGACGATGGCGAGCCAAATGTCGTGCGATTCGAGCCCGGAGGTCGCCTGGATGACGGCACAGATGCCGAGCGGCATGATCACCTGAGAGACGATGGAGATGTACAGTGGGCTCCGCGTGTCGCCCGTGCCCTGGAGCCCGCCCGTGTACGCGAGCGCCACGGTGACAAACAGTCCAGAAATGGCGAGATAGCCGAGCAACTCGACGCCGAGGTCGACGACGACACCATCGTGCATCCCGAAGATCGAGAGCAGCGGGCGCGGTATCGCAAGGAACAGCACGCCGACCGACGCGGCCACGCCGAGTCCCATCAGGGCCGCCGCCTGTGCGGACCGGGCGCTACGGTCTGGCTTCCCCGCCCCCAGGTTCTGACCCGCGACCGCGGCAGTGGCGCCCATCAGGCCCACGGAGGTCCAGGTAATCAGCGAAAACAGCTCCGTGTAGCCGACCGAATAGGCAGCCTGTGCTTCACCGCTGTACTCGAGTGACCCGATGAAACGGAGCATCAACACTCCTCCCAAGTTCATGGCAATGCCCTGGATGCCGGCGGGAAGCCCAAACCTGAACAGCTGCCGAATAATGTCCCAGTCGGGACGGAATGACATCGTCCGTGTGAACTGGATGACCAACCGATTCGAAAACAGCAACCACATGAAAATGATGCCGGTGATGCCGCTGGCGATCGCCGTCCCCATGGCCGCGCCCGTGGTCCCGAATGCCGGAATCGGTCCGAGCCCGCGGATCAGCACGATGTTGAACACGATATTCATCGCGGTCATCAGGATGCCGAGGCGCATCGGGGTTTTGGCATCGCCGGCGGCGCGCAAGGCGCCACTGAACATGAAGAACATCAGCATGCCGATGCTGAAGACGAACATGATCCTGATATAGGGCAGCGCCTCGACCTGCACTTCGGCCGGCGCGTTGATCAGCGTCAACAGCGTCGGCGCCGCCCAATAGCCCACCGGCGCCATCACCCCGACGGCCAGCACGACCGCCACCAGAAAGGCCTGATAGACCGACCGGTTGACTTTGTCGCGGTCGCCGGCGCCGGCGAATCGCGCCACCAGCACACCCATCCCGGTGAAGACAGACGCCACGAACACGATGACGAGGATGAACAGCTGCAGGCTGACCCCGATAGCGGCGTTACCGGTGTACCCAACGAAGTTGCCGACCATGGCCTGGTCGATGATGCCCTGCAGCCCGCCGATGACGTTCTGCACCATCGTGGGCCAGGCGATATGCCAGACCGCGCGACCCAATGGCCCCTCGACGATAGACCGATCGAATTTTTTCGTGGCCGGCGCGGAGTCGGTCATACGGTGTCGGTCAGGCGACGAGCGAGAATACGGACACCGTCATGAAACGCGGTAGGATGGGGAGTTGCACGTGGAAGTCGCACCGACACTCTATCAGATCGAAGCGCAGGTTCGCGCCGTCCTCGACGCCCCCACACCGCGCCACGAGACGCACAACGCGTTCGCCCCGCGGCCCCGAGTCGGGTGGCAAGCGGGGGTGATTCCCAGCGGAGCCCGCGCCGCCGCGGCGCTGGTGTTGTTCTACCCGGTGGCGCATCAGGTGCATGTGGTGCTGACACGCCGGGCGGGCACCCTGGGTCAGCATGCCGGCCAGGTGTCGCTGCCGGGCGGTGCGGTCGACGGCGATGAGTCGGTCGAGGCGGCCGCACTCCGGGAAGCGCGTGAGGAAATCGGCCTCACCGCTGACGTGCGCGTCTTAGGACGCCTCTCACCCCTGTACATCCCGGTCAGCAATTTCGCGTTGCACCCGGTGGTGGCGGTGTCGGACGAGCGGCCACGGCTGACGCCGGCCCTGGGGGAGGTCGAGCAGATCCTGGAGGTGTCGCTGGACGAACTGCGGCACCCGGACCATCTGAGGCAGGGATGGCGCTGGCGAGAGGGCCAGGCGATTCGCGTGCCCTACTTCGAACTGCAAGGGGAACGGGTGTGGGGCGCAACCGCGATGGTGCTGGGCGAGCTCCTGACCGTGCTGGACACCGATCCGTCGCCCGACGCATCGGGCGAGACGGCTCGCACGTAGCAGACCATGGCCAAACGACCTCCGCGCCGCAGCGCGCCGCTCTTCGATGAACCTGACGGCACGAGCAAAACAGACACGCCCACGCCCGCCTCGGCGACCTCGACGCCGGGCGAAACGACCGTCGAGCTGATCGACGCCGCGCAGAGTCGTTATCTGAATTACGCGTTGTCGGTTATCACCGCGCGCGCCCTCCCCGATGTCCGAGACGGCCTGAAACCGGTCCAGCGGCGAATCCTGTACACCATGTGGGAGCAGCGCATCACGGCTGATTCCAAACCCCGCAAGTCGGCCAAGGTCGTCGGGGACGTCATGGGCAGCTACCATCCGCACGGCGACACGGCGCTCTACGACACCCTGGTCCGGATGGCGCAGCCCTTCGCCCTGCGGTATCCCTTGATCGACGG
>JAPYUM010000100.1:0-1388 GCA_029940535.1 Vicinamibacterales bacterium | reverse complement strand
TCCACCAAGACCATCCACGTCACCAGCATTCCCTACATGGTCAACAAGGCGCAGCT
This sequence comes from Vicinamibacterales bacterium, assembly GCA_029940535.1. Lineage (GTDB taxonomy): Bacteria > Acidobacteriota > Vicinamibacteria > Vicinamibacterales > UBA8438 > UBA8438. Next base: position 1,332 of record JAPYUM010000100.1, on the reverse strand, counting down.
GGTCGAGCGGATCGCCGACATCATCATTGCCCGCAAACTGCCCCCACTCCTCGACGTCAAGGACCTCTCCACCGACGAAGTTCGGATCGCCCTCGAAATCAAGCGTGATGCCGACGAGCTGATGGTCATGGCGTATCTGTTCAAGCACACGCCCCTCCAGACCAACTTCGCCGTCAACCTGACCTGCCTGGTTCCCACCGAGCAACCGGAAGTGGGCCGACCAGAGCGACTGGACCTGCATCAAGTGCTGTGGCATTTTCTGCGGTTCCGACTCGACGTCGTCACCCGCCGGCTCGAGCACGAACTGGCGGCACTGGAACGACGCATCCACATTCTGGAAGGGTTCGAGACAGTCTTCGACGCGCTTGACGAGGTGTTGCGAATCGTCCGCACGTCGGACGGGAAAGCGGACGCCGCCGGCAAGATCATGGCGCGCTTCGGGCTGGACGCAGAACAGACCGACGCCATCCTCGAGCTGAAGGTCTACCGCCTGGCACGCTTGGAGATTCTGGTCATCCGGGAGGAGCTCGGGCAGAAGCGTGACCGCGCCGCCCACATCGGCGGGCTGCTCGCGGACGACGCGCAACGGTGGACGCTCGTGCGAGACGAACTGCGCGAGGTAAGACAGGCCTACGGGCGCACGAAGACCAATCCGCGCCGGACCGTGATCGAGAGCGTCGAGGAAGAGGTCGAGTACCACGCCGACGATTTCATCGTGGACGAGGACGCCATCGTCCTGGTGACCGCCGACGGCTGGATCAAACGCCAGAAGGAGGTCCGCGACGTCACCGCCACCCGGCTCCGGGAGGGCGACCGACTGGTGGCGGCCTTGGCCGGAAGCACTCGCGCGACCTGTGTGTTCTTCAGCAGTTTCGGTGTGGCCTATACCCTGCGCATCACCGACATTCCGGCCACGACCGGTCACGGCGAGCCGATACAGCGCTTCTTCAAGCTGAAGGACCACGAGCGTATCGTGGCCGCCATGAGCCTGGACCCGCGGGTGGCCTCGAAGATCGCGCCGGCGCACGAGGGTGCCGAGCCGCCCAGCCACGCGGTCGCGGTCACGACCGACGGCTACAGTTTGCGCTTCAGCCTGGAACCGTTTCTCGAACCGAGTACGCGGGCCGGACGGCGATTCGCCAGACCGACCACCGGCGCCCACGTCGTCGGCGTCGCCCAGACGACGGGCGCTGAAGTGATCATCGCCGCCACGGCCCAGGCCCGCGCCATGTTGTGCGAGGCCGGAGAGGTCAACTTCCTGTCCGGCCCCGGCAAGGGGGTCATCTTGATCAAGCTCCCGCCGGGTGCGGATCAGGTGCTCGGCTTCATCGC
>JAPYUM010000001.1:151042-169405 GCA_029940535.1 Vicinamibacterales bacterium | reverse complement strand
GGGTCAGCGAGACCGACCTGCCGCAGCTGGCCGATGACGCCGCAGTGCAATGGACCGGTTCATTCAACCCGAGACCGTTTACGGCAGCCGATGCCCTGGAGATCTACCGATGCGCCTTTTGATGACAGTGTCGTTCCGCGTTCTGACGGTGGCGCTGGCGCTGGCCACCGTGCCCCACGCGGGCCAGGCTCAGACCAGTTCCGACACGTGGTCGCAGTTTCGCGGCAACGCGGGAAACGGGGTCTCCCAGTCCACACTGCCGGCCGACCTGACCCTGAAGTGGACCTACGAGGCGGACGAGGCCATTGACTCGTCGGCGGCGATCGTCGATGGCGCCGTCTACGTGGGGACTTATGCCGGCACGTTGATCTCGCTCGACCTCGAGACCGGGACCGAGCGCTGGACCTATTCCACCGGCGACATGGGCATCGGCGAGTCGTCGCCGGCCGTGGCCGGAGACCTGGTGTTCATCGGCGACCTGGGCGGTGTGTTCCATGCGGTCGACACGGCGACGGGTAAGGCCCGCTGGACCTTCGAGACGATGGGCGAAATCAAATCGTCACCCGTCATCGTCGGGAACCGTGTCCTGATCGGATCGTACGACGGTTTCTTGTACGCGCTGGCCATTGCCGACGGCGAACAGGTGTGGAAGTACGAAACCCAGAACTACGTCCATGCCACGCCGGCGGTCTGGGACGGCGTCGCCTACTTCGGGGGGTGCGACGAGCTGTTCCACGGCGTCCGGATCAGCGATGGCGAGGAGGTCGTCAGTCTGTCGGCCGGCGCGTACACGGCCGCGTCGCCGGTGATTGCCGACGGCAACGTCTACTTCGGCACGTTCGACAACGAAGTGATCGGTATTGACCTCGACACCCACGAGTTGCTCTGGAGATACGAGCATCCGCAACGGCACTTCCCGTTCTATTCCTCGGCGTTGGCCACGGCGGATACGATCGTGATCGGCGGTCGCGACAAGATGGTGCACGCCATCGATGAAGCGACCGGCGAGCCACGCTGGACGTTCACCACCAAGGCGCGGGTCGATTCGTCGCCGGCCGCGAGCGGCGGCCGGGTGTATGCGGGGTCGAGCGACGGCCGACTCTACGTGCTCGACCTCGACACCGGCGAGAAGTTGTGGGAGTTCGACACCGCGGCGCCGTTGGTGGCATCGCCGGCGATCGCCGAGGGCCGGCTGGTGATCGGGTCCGAGGACGGCGTGTTGTATTGCTTTGGCTAGTGCAGCGTCCCTCCGGAGCGCCGACGCTCATGTATGGTGAAAATTGATGGCTGATCTTGGACACTCGACGACGCCCGAGCAGACCGACGTCGGCAGCTATTTCGTCGCCAACTACCCCCCGTTCTCACTCTGGACGCCCGAGGCGGTAGAGACCGACGCCAGGTCGGCATTGGCCCAACCCCCGGCGGACGTCCCCCTGGGGCTGTATCTGCACATTCCGTTCTGTCGGAAGCGATGCCATTTTTGCTACTACCGCGTGTATACCGACAAGAACGCGAGCGAGGTAGCTGACTATCTGGATGTGCTGGGGCGCGAGTGGGAGCTCTATGCGACCCAACCGGCCATCACGGGACGGCCGTTGCGGTTCATCTATTTTGGTGGCGGGACCCCGTCGTTTCTGTCCGTGCGTCAGTTGAAGAGCTTGGTCGATCGGCTGTCCGCCGTGACCCCATGGACCGACTCCGAGGAAATCACGTTCGAGTGCGAGCCGGGAACCCTGACCGAGCCGAAGCTGTCACAGATTCGCGACATGGGTATTACCCGCCTCAGTCTCGGGGTTGAGCACTTCGACGATCAGGTGCTGGAGCTCAACGGCCGGGCGCACCGGTCGGCGGAGGTTTTCCGCGCCTACGGATTCGCCCAGTCCCTCGATTTTGCCCAGGTGAACATCGACCTCATTGCCGGCATGCTCGGCGATACGGACGAGAAATGGCACGCGGCCGTGGCGCGGACCATCGAGCTGGGTCCGGATAGCGTCACCATCTACCAGATGGAGCTGCCCTACAACACCACGATCAGCAGCGATCTCCTGAAGGGAACCGGACAGTTCACCGATTCGGTGGCAAACTGGTCGACCAAACGGCGCTGGGTCCGTGAGGCGTTCGACGCGCTCGAAGCCGCCGGCTACACGGTCAGCAGCGCGTACACGGCGGTCAAGAACCCGGAGACGACCCGGTTCGTCTATCGCGACCAGCTCTGGCAAGGTGCCGACCTGGCGGCCCTGGGCGTTTCCTCGTTTGGACATGTAAACGGAGTCCACATGCAGAACCTGGACTCCTGGGGACCCTACGCCGCAGCGGTACGGCGCGGCGAGCTCCCGCTGAGCCGCGCCTTCAGACCGACCGAGGAGGAACGACTCATCCGTGAGCTGGTGTTGCAGCTCAAGCGTGGATCGGTCAGTCCCGGCTATTTCAACGACAAGTATGGCGTCGACGTCCTGGATCGCTTCGGCCAGGCGCTCGGGTCGCTTCGCGCGGACGGCTATCTGATGGCAGCGGACGCCAACCAGATCGCGCTCACGCGAGACGGTCTGCTCCGGGTGGACAGCCTGTTGCCGCGATTCTTCCTCCCCGAGCACACCAATCTTCGGTACACATAGAACCGGAAACGCTCGCTCGAGTCACTCCGCTGCCCCATACACCTCATGGCCAAGTCGACACGCACGCCTCGTGCCCGGAGAACCCGCACTACCTCGAGCGACGGCCGACTCTACGTGCTCGACCTCGACACCGGCGAGAAGTTGTGGGAGTTCGACACCGCGGCGCCGTTGGTGGCATCGCCGGCGATCGCCGAGGGCCGGCTGGTGATCGGGTCCGAGGACGGCGTGTTGTATTGCTTTGGCTAGTGCAGCGTCCCTCCGGAGCGCCGACGCTCATGTATGGTGAAAATTGATGGCTGATCTTGGACACTCGACGACGCCCGAGCAGACCGACGTCGGCAGCTATTTCGTCGCCAACTACCCCCCGTTCTCACTCTGGACGCCCGAGGCGGTAGAGACCGACGCCAGGTCGGCATTGGCCCAACCCCCGGCGGACGTCCCCCTGGGGCTGTATCTGCACATTCCGTTCTGTCGGAAGCGATGCCATTTTTGCTACTACCGCGTGTATACCGACAAGAACGCGAGCGAGGTAGCTGACTATCTGGATGTGCTGGGGCGCGAGTGGGAGCTCTATGCGACCCAACCGGCCATCACGGGACGGCCGTTGCGGTTCATCTATTTTGGTGGCGGGACCCCGTCGTTTCTGTCCGTGCGTCAGTTGAAGAGCTTGGTCGATCGGCTGTCCGCCGTGACCCCATGGACCGACTCCGAGGAAATCACGTTCGAGTGCGAGCCGGGAACCCTGACCGAGCCGAAGCTGTCACAGATTCGCGACATGGGTATTACCCGCCTCAGTCTCGGGGTTGAGCACTTCGACGATCAGGTGCTGGAGCTCAACGGCCGGGCGCACCGGTCGGCGGAGGTTTTCCGCGCCTACGGATTCGCCCAGTCCCTCGATTTTGCCCAGGTGAACATCGACCTCATTGCCGGCATGCTCGGCGATACGGACGAGAAATGGCACGCGGCCGTGGCGCGGACCATCGAGCTGGGTCCGGATAGCGTCACCATCTACCAGATGGAGCTGCCCTACAACACCACGATCAGCAGCGATCTCCTGAAGGGAACCGGACAGTTCACCGATTCGGTGGCAAACTGGTCGACCAAACGGCGCTGGGTCCGTGAGGCGTTCGACGCGCTCGAAGCCGCCGGCTACACGGTCAGCAGCGCGTACACGGCGGTCAAGAACCCGGAGACGACCCGGTTCGTCTATCGCGACCAGCTCTGGCAAGGTGCCGACCTGGCGGCCCTGGGCGTTTCCTCGTTTGGACATGTAAACGGAGTCCACATGCAGAACCTGGACTCCTGGGGACCCTACGCCGCAGCGGTACGGCGCGGCGAGCTCCCGCTGAGCCGCGCCTTCAGACCGACCGAGGAGGAACGACTCATCCGTGAGCTGGTGTTGCAGCTCAAGCGTGGATCGGTCAGTCCCGGCTATTTCAACGACAAGTATGGCGTCGACGTCCTGGATCGCTTCGGCCAGGCGCTCGGGTCGCTTCGCGCGGACGGCTATCTGATGGCAGCGGACGCCAACCAGATCGCGCTCACGCGAGACGGTCTGCTCCGGGTGGACAGCCTGTTGCCGCGATTCTTCCTCCCCGAGCACACCAATCTTCGGTACACATAGAACCGGAAACGCTCGCTCGAGTCACTCCGCTGCCCCATACACCTCATGGCCAAGTCGACACGCACGCCTCGTGCCCGGAGAACCCGCACTACCGCCGCACGACCGTCGACGCGAGACACCTTGTACCCGCTCAACGTGGTGTATGCCCGGGCCGGGGTGGACATGCCGGCCTGGCGCACGGTGACCCCGGACCAGATCCCGGCCCCGTATCGCTCGATGCTGGTGCATGAGGACGACATGACGAGTACGCTCGAGCACCACTACGGCGGGCAGGTGGTGCTGCGAGCGCTGTCGACGTTTTCCAGTGGGGCCTGGTATTTTCGGCGAGTCCTTCTGGTCCAGGAATACAGCGGGCGACCGGTCGAAATGGGCGCCATCCGCATCAAGCTCGACGCGTTCGGGACACGCCTCAAGGCCGCTATTCTCAAGAACGAAGTGCCGTTGGGACGACTGCTGTCGGAAGGCCGGCTCAACTACGCGAGCCGCGTGAAAGACTACGTCGCTCTGACGCCAAACCCAGAGATGATGGGGGTCTTCTGGATGCGCGAGCCCCGGACGCTGTACGGGCGACGGACCGAGATCATGAACGCGAGCCGCAAGATCGGCGACATCGTAGAAGTGCTGCCGCACGTGTAGACCCGCGAGAAGTCCAACCCATCATGTCCACATCCACCTACGACGCCATCGTGGTCGGAGGCGGGCCGGCCGGGGCCACCACGGCGACCCTGCTTGCGCAGCACGGCCGACAGGTGCTGCTGCTGGAGCGCGAATCGTTCCCGCGGTACCACATTGGCGAATCGCTGATGCCGCAGACCTGGTTCACCTTCGAGCGTCTTGGCGTGCTCGACTGGCTGAATCAGTCGGGCAGTCCCCGGAAACACAGCGTGCAGTTCGTGTCGACCAGCGGCAAAGTGTCGCAGCCGTTCTATTTCTTCAAGACGATTACCGAAGACTGGGCCAGCACCTGGCAAATTCGACGGAGCGACTTCGACAAGATGATGTTGGAGAATGCCGTCGCCACTGGGGTCGACGTGCGGCAGGGCATAGCGGTGCGCGACGTCGTCCGGCAGGGCGACCGAGTGGTCGGCGTGCGTGCCGACGGGGCGGGCGGCTCAGAAACGCACCGGGCGCGAGTGGTCGTGGACGCCACCGGACGGGACGCGCTGCTGGCCGCCAAGCTGGGCTGGAAACAGCGCGACCCGGACCTGAACAAGATCGCCATGTTCACCTACTACACGGGAGCGCTGCGAGACCCCGGCCTCGATGAGGGCGCAACCACCGTGGCGTACATCCCTGACAAGGGGTGGTTCTGGTACATCCCACTCGTGGATGACACGGTCGGGGTGGGCGTGGTCGCCGAGCACGACTACCTCTATCGAGACACGCGGGACCCAGAGACGATATTCCGCCGTGAGGCTGAAGACTGCCGCTGGATCCGGGAGCATCTTGCGCCAGGCACGCACCAGGGCCCGTTGCGGGTGACCGGAGAATTCAGCTATCGTGCGACCCAGGCGTCCGGTGACGGCTTCTGTCTGGTGGGCGATGCCTTCTCGTTTCTCGACCCGGTGTTTTCCTCCGGCGTCTATCTGGCCTTGAAGAGCGGCGAGTTGGCCGCCGACACCATTCACGCCGCGCTCGAGACGGGCGAGGTGACGGCGACGACCTTTGAGCAGTACGAGCGAGATGTCCGGCATGGGCTCGACAGCTTCCGACAGCTGGTGCTGGCGTTCTACGACCCCAGGTTCAACTTCGGCGAGTTCATCGGCAAGCACCCCGACCTGCAGCCGCAGCTCGTGGACGCGCTCGTAGGCAACGTCTTCAAGGACCTCCAACCGTTAATGAACGCGTTGGGCAGCTACACCGGGCGCGCGGCACAGGCGGCGGATGCGAGCGGTTCATAGGCACTTGTCACCGTGGCGATCAGCGAATTTCGGCTCACCCGACGCGTGCAGTTCTACGAAACCGACACCGCCGGGATCGTCCATTTCAGCGTGTTCTTCCGCTACATGGAGGAAGCCGAGCACGCGATGTGGCGAGCGGCCGGGCTGAGTATCGCCGTACCCGGTGCCGCGATCGGATTCCCCAGGGTGGCCACCAGCTTCGAGTTCCTGCGGCCGCTCCGTTTCGAAGATGAATTCGAGGTCGTGTTGCGGGTCACCCGGAAGTCGACCAAGAGTCTCTCTTATGCCGCGACCATCGAGACCGGCGGTGTGGTGGCCGCCCGCGGCACGCTGACGATCGCCTGCGTGAGCAAGCGTCCGAACAAGCCGATGCGCGGCACGGCGATTCCGTCAGACATCGCCGACCGGTTCGAGGTGGCGCCGGGCAACCGATGACCACAACCGGGGCGCCCCACCTCGTACCACCCGCGTCCGAGTGTGTGCCACGCGCGCACATCGAGGCGCAGCAGCTCGACCGGCTGCGGACCCTGCTGGATGCCGTCCACGGCCCCAACCGTTTCTATACCCGGAAGCTCGACGACGCCGGGATCAGCGCCGCAACGCTCCGCACCCCCGACGACCTGCGGTTGCTGCCGCTGACCTCGAAGCAAGAGCTAGCGGCTGACCAGGACGACACCCCGCCCTGGGGTACGGCCCACACGGAACCGCTCGCCCACTACACCCGCTATCATCAGACGTCATCCACCACCGGCCGCCCGCTGCGCTGGCTGGATACCGACGAGAGCTGGCAGTGGGTGATGCACTGCTGGGCCACCGTGTTTCGCGCGGCCCAGGTCACCGCCCACGACCGCGTTTTCTTCCCGTTCGGCTTCGGGCCGTTTCTCGGATTCTGGTCCGCTTTCGACGCGGGGTCGCAACTGGGGGCTCTGTGTATCCCCGGTGGCGGCATGTCGAGTGAGACCCGTCTCCAACTGCTGGACGCCAGTCAGCCCACCATCGTCTGTTGCACGCCGACCTACGCGCTGAGACTGGCCCAGGTGGCCCGGGAGACCGGTCTCCTCGATCTCGCGGCCAGCCCGGTGCGGACCGTGATCGTCGCCGGCGAGCCCGGCGGGAGCATTGCGGCCACCCGGGCTCAGATCGAAGCAGGCTGGGACGCACGAGTCATTGACCACCACGGGTTGACCGAGGTGGGACCGATCAGCTTCGAGTGTTGGGAGGCGCCGGGCGGGCTGCACCTCAACGAGTGCGAATTCATCTGCGAAGTGATCGACCCCACGACGGGAGACCCGGTCGCCGACGGCGCGGCCGGCGAGCTGGTGGTGACCAATCTGGGACGCACCGCCAGTCCAGTGATTCGTTATCGGACCGCGGACGTGGTGCGGCTCGACCGAACGGCGTGCCCCTGTGGTCGGACGCTGGTCAGGGCCGCCGGCGGCATCCTGTCTCGGGCTGACGACATGGTCTGCGTCCGCGGCGTCAATGTGTACCCGACCGCGGTGGAGGCGGTGGTTCGGCGCGTACCCGAAGTGGTGGAGTTCCGGTCGACGATTTCGGTGACCGACGCCTTGTCCGAGCTGACGGTGGAACTCGAGCTGGAACCAGGGTCCGTGTCCCAGGACGTCTCCACCCGCGTGGCGCAGGCGCTCCGCGAGTCGATGGGGCTGACCGTACCGGTACGGGTGGTCGACGCGGGCACCCTGCCGCGATTCGAGATGAAAGCACGTCGATTCGTCGTGGAGGCGCCATGAATGACATCCGGCTGACCCAGATCAACAACATCATCTTCGGCGTGACCGACCTCGCCCGATCAAGTGCCTTCTATCGCGAGACGCTGGGACTCGAAGTGCAGTTCGAATCGGACGGGTTTGTATTTCTGGACGCCGGGGGTGTCGTGCTGGCGCTGAGCACGGCGCACGCGCGGCTGGCAACCCCACCGGCCGGCGCCACCGAAGTGGGGTTCGGGGTGGCCGACGTCACCGCCGCGCACCAGGCGCTGAGCGCGCGCGGCGTGGAGTTCCTCAACGCGCCCCGCAACGTCACCGGCGACCAGTGGGCGGCCAATTTCCGCGACCCCGACGGTCATCTGCTTTCGATCTTCGGACCTGAAGAAGCATCAGAGGCTCGGCCGGTGGCTCGTCAGGCGCCGGCTGGAGTAGCATTACAGGTTTGACGTGCGTTCGCCGTCGACGATGTGCGTCGTGGCGGACCAAGCCGACGCGTCGGCTCGAGTAGTGGAGAACAGAATGCGCCGAGCAGGAATGCTGGTTACGTCGATGCTGTGCGCGCTGGCCGTCGCGTGTGGCGGCGGCGGTGGGGATAGTGAGTCCGGCACGGCGGCGCCGTCACGGGTCTTCCTGAGTGTGGGCACCGCACCGCCCGGGGGCGCGTTCTTTGTTGTCGGCAGCGCCCTGGCCGAGGTGATTAATGAATTTGGCGACGACTTCGGCTGGAGCACGACGGCCGAAGCCACGAGCGGGTCGCAAGAAAACATCAGGCGGCTCGACAGCGGCGAACTCGATCTCGCCATGTCCAACGCGGCCATCACCTACTTTGCCGTGCGCGGGGGTGAGGGGTGGGCCAAGGCCTACCCAATGCGAACCGTGATGACGCTGGCTCCCAACGTGGCGCTGTTCATTGCCCCGGCCGGGTCGGGTGTCGAGACCATTGAGGACCTCCGCGGCAACCGGGTCGGCGTCGGCCCCGCGGGCGCCGGGTTCGAGTATTTCGTCGGACCGCTCCTCGGCGCCCACGGGATCACCTACGACGACTTCACGCCACTCAACGCAACCCAGGCGGGGGCCGTCGACCTGATCGCCGACGGCTCGGCCGCGGCGGTGTTCGTTGGAGGCGCGGTGCCGACCGCGTCCATTACGCAGGCGTCGGCGTCACAAGACATTCACTTCATTCCGTTCGACGATGCCGCCAAGCAGCAGCTGACCGATGAGTACGTGTTTTTCCGGTCCGCGACGATACCGGCCGACACCTACCGTGGCCAGACGGAGCCCTACGAGGGTCTCGATGTCGGGTCGATGCATCTGATTACTTCCGCCGCGGTTGACGAAGAGTTGGTCTACAACATCACCAAGACCCTGTATGAGCAGCGCGCGAGCGTGGTCGAGAAACATGCCGCGGGGCGCGCCATCAACCCGAACAACGTCGTCCGCGACACCGGCACCGAGTTTCACCCGGGCGCTATCCGGTTCTACCAGGAGATCGGGATCTGGCCGTAACGACGGCGGCCGACGGCGCCCAGACCACTCCCAGGCAGCTTGTCTCCCGCGTGCTGGCCGTCGCCCTCTGCGTGTTCACGCTGGCGCAGGTGAACTACCCCGTGCTGGCGCCGCAACCGCAGCTCGCCGTCTTCGCGCTGCTGGGACTGGTCATCTGCTTCCTGAACATCCCGATTCACCCGACGCTCAAAGACAACGCTCTCGCCAAGGCCAGCGACCTGGTACTCGCAGTGCTGGCCGCCCTCTGCTGCGGCTGGATTCTGGTACAGAACGAGCCGTTCTTCGAGAATCTCTGGCAGGGCGGATCTTCGCTCGGCAACCGGGCCGGCTTCGAAACCTCGACCGACATTGTGGTCGGCGTCGTCGGACTCCTCATCGTGATCGAGGCGGCTCGCCGGTCGCTGGGGTGGGCGCTGCCCATCATGTCCGGGCTCTTCCTGGTGTACGCGTTTATTGGACCCAGCATGCCGGATTGGCTGTTTCCGCATCGCGGGTACTCCATCGAACGAATCGTCGCGCAGGCGTTTCTGCAGGCCCAAGGTACGTTCGGCGTCGCGCTGAGCGTGATGTTTACCTACGTCTTCTTGTTTGTGATTTTCGGTGCGTTCCTGGCCGCCACCGGCGCGACCCGCTTCATCATCGACTTCGCGCAGTCCGTCTTCGGTGCCAGCCCCGGCGGCCCCGCAAAAGTCGCCGTCCTCAGCAGTGGGCTGATGGGGTCGCTCTCGGGCAGCGCGGTGGCCAACACCGCCACCACCGGCACCTTCACCATCCCGATGATGCGAAGCGCCGGGTTCAAAGCCACCACGGCCGCCGGCATTCAGGCGGCGGCCAGTTCGGGCGGCGCGCTGATGCCGCCGGTGATGGGCGCGGGCGCCTACATGATGCTGGAGATCGTCGACCCGCCGGTCACGTATCTGCAGATCATCCGCGCCGCCCTGATTCCGGCCATTCTCTACTATCTGTCGCTGTTCCTGATTACCCACTTCCACGCTCGCAGCGCCGAAGGCGGCGCCGCGGCCTTGAAGGCCAGCACCGCCAAGGCGACGCCGCTCGGCGAGTCGCTGATGGAGGGCATCGTCTTCGCGACGGCGCTCGGCACGCTGATCGTGCTGCTGATTGTCGGCTACACCCCGTTCCGCGCGGTCAGCGTGTCGCTGCTGGCGATTGTCGTGGTGGGCGGGTTCAATCCACGCACCCGTCTGTCTCTCGGCGCCATCATCCAGGCGTTTGCCAAATCTGCGCGGGACGTCGTGTCGCTCGTTGCCGCCTCGGCTTCCGTCGGCATCATCATCGGTATCGTCACCCTCACCGGCATAGGCACCCGACTGCCGGCCACCATTCTGCCGCTCGCCGAACAGAGCCTGTTTCTGGCGCTGTTGCTGATCATGGTGTCGTCGATCGTGCTCGGCATGGGACTTCCGTCAGCCGTCTGCTACCTGTTGCTGGCCACCCTGATCGGCCCGGTGCTGGGCAACCTGGGCGTCGTGCCCCTTGCCGCGCACATGTTCATCTTCTATTTCGGGATGATGTCCATGGTGACCCCGCCGGTCGCGCTCGCCGGCTACGCCGCCGCCTCGATTGCCGGCACCAACATCATGCAGACGAGTTTCGCGGCGTTCCGCTTCGCGCTGGTCGGCTTCACCCTGCCCTTCATCTTCGTGTATCGCCCGGAACTGCTCATGCTGACCCCTTCCGGCGAGACCGCGAGTCCGTTGGCCATGTTCGTGCCGGTGCTGATTGGCACGCTGGGCGTGCTCTGCTTCGCCTCGGCCATCACCGGCCAGCTACGCAGCACCCTTACACCGCCGTTTCGCATCGCCATGTTCGGCGCCGCGGCCCTCCTGCTCGCGCCGGGTCCAAGCGTGGCGATCGGCGGCCTGCCCGTGCCGATGCTTGATGCCGCTGGCGTCGTCGTCTTCGGGGCCATCCTTGCCCTGAACAAAGATCCGCTGAGCACACAGCCCTCAGCTTGACCGCGCTCGGTACGCAGTTGCTGCGCACGCCGGCCGCCGGCGCCCGCGCAAGATCCACGAACTCCTTCCGATCGGCCTGCCCCGCCGCGACAAATCCGAACCGGCACACTTCTGGCGTATGCACAGATACCATGTGCGCCGACCACCAGCGACCGCCCTCGACGTCCGAGCCCCGGCTGCGCGACCGGGTGCGCAACCGCCTGCGGACCCGCCACTACAGCCCCCGTACCGAAAAAGCCTATGTCTCATGGATACGCCGGTTCATCCTGTTCCACGATCGGCGTCACCCCGACCAGATGGGCGAGGCTGCGGTCACCGCGTTTCTGACCCACCTGGCCACCCAACACGGCGTGGCGGCCTCCACCCAGAACCAGGCGCTGGCCGCCCTACTCTTTCTCTACGCGCAGGTTCTGAGACGCGACCTTGATACGCTGGACCCGCCACGACACGCTCGTCGCCCCACTCGGGTCCCGGTCGTCCTCACACGTCCGGAGGTCGCCGCGGTGCTCGGCCGTATGCACGGGCCCAGCCGCCTGGTGGCAACGTTGCTCTATGGGGCCGGCCTCCGTCTTCTTGAGAGTCTCCGGCTTCGCCGGAAAGACATCGACTTCGAACGGCGGGAAGTCCTGATCCGCGACCCCGAAGGTCGGCATGACCGCCGGTCACTGTTACCGGACTCGCTGGCCGAGCCCCTTCACGAACACATCCGCACCGCAAAGCGCCTCCACGAACGCGACCTCTCCGAAAGCGGGGACGCGTGGCGTTGCCCGCCGCCTTGTCCCGCCAGATGTCAACGTAGATCGTTTCATGGCTGATCGAGAGCGTACCTGCGCGCCGCAGGCGACCCGCGATTTGCTCGGGACTCCATCGTTGCTCGAGGAGGCCGTCTGACGCTCTCCGTGGAGGACGCACTGGCGCAGTTTCGCGGGGCCAAGATGGCGGACTGCGTGGCAGCACTCGAAGCCAGACTGGGGCGTCCCCTTCCGAGCGACTTCGTACCGCGACTACGCGCGCGGACCGCCGACACATTCCGGGACCGGCTGCGCCCGGTGGAGGAAGCGCTCGACCTGGTTCGGGCGACCACCGGCACGATCTGCGTCGCCTCGAGCGGGCCGCCGGAGAAGATCATGCTGAGCCTGTCGTTGACGGGGATGCTGCGATACTTTGAGGGACGCATCTTCAGCAGCTATGCAATCAACTCCTGGAAACCCGACCCTGGGTTGTTTCTGCACGTCGCCCGCAGCCTCGGGGCGGAGCCACAGGCGTGTCGAGTCGTGGATGACAGCCTGCCCGGTATCCACGCCGGCGTCGCGGCCGGCATGACCGTCTTCGCCTACCAGCCCGACGGAGACGACCCGAACATCCCGCCGGGTGTCGTAACCGTGCGGCGACTCGCGGACCTGCAGCCCATCCTGGCCGCGGTTAGAGCCAATTGACCTGAAGGACGGAACCCCGGGGGTGAGAGGGCTCCTGCCGATTCTCGATCTCTCTAACCTGTTACGATCATGGCATGGCCCCAGCCTGAAGGTGGGCCGGTCGAACCGAGGACGGCCGCGGAGTGGGGCTCTCGGGGTCCCCCCGTAGCGACCGCTGGGCTCGGGGCGAAGCCCCGTCTAAATGATGCCGCCGGAAGAGGTTCCGTACAAACGGTCGCGCTTTTCCACGCGGCTTCTCGAGCACCGGCTCTACACCGCTGGCCACAGCTGGCTCGAGCTGGAGAAGGACGACGTCTGGCGGGTCGGGTTCACCAAGTTCGCGGTGCGGATGCTGGGTGAAATCGTGGAGTTGGGGTTTGAGACCGAACCAGGCACCGCAGTCGAAACCGGGCAGGTCATCGGCTGGCTGGAGGGGTTCAAGGCCGTGACGGACATGTTCTCGCCCCTGCCTGGTCGTTTCGAGGGGTTCAATCCGGCTATGAACGAGGTCGAAAGCGTCCGATTGCTGACAACCGACCCCTACGGTCGAGGATGGCTGTTCAGGGTCCGCGGCCAACCCGGGGACGAGTGCATGGACGTGCAAGGCTACATCTCTCTGCTCGACACGACCATCGACAAGATGTTGGGGCAACGGCATGAGTAATCTGGCGCGCTACGTCATGATCGGAGGGTTCCTGGGCGCGGGGAAGACCACGGCGGTCGCTCGTTTCGCGCAACATCTCACGGACCAGGGCAAGCGGGTCGGTCTGATCTGCAACGACCAGAGCAGCGGCCTGGTCGATACGACGCTCCTGCGGTCGAAGGGATTCCCAGTGGAGGAAATCACCGGCGGGTGCTTCTGCTGCCGTTTTAATTCGCTACTCGATGCCGCCGACAACCTGACCCAGAATTCGAGGCCTGACATCTTTCTGGCAGAGCCGGTGGGCAGTTGCACCGACCTGATCGCCACCGTCTCCTATCCGCTTCGACGCATCTATGGCGACCGCTTCAGGGTGGCGCCGCTCAGCGTGCTGGTCGACCCCATGCGCGCCGCGCGCATCCTGGGCATTGCCGATGGTCGGTCATTTTCCGACAAGGTCGCCTACGTCTACCGAAAACAGCTCCAGGAGGCGGACCTCATCGTCGTCAACAAGTGCGACGCGCACCCGGCGGAGTTTCTCGATCGCCTGATCGCGGCGCTGGCCGGCGCCTACCCGCAGGCTCGCATATTCACCTGCTCCGCCAAGGATGGCACCGGGGCCCCGGAGTGGTTTGAGACCGTGTTGACCGGGGAAAATTCCGCGTTCGCTTCCCGGCCACTGGAGATCGACTACGATATATATGCTGAGGGGGAGGCCTTGCTGGGCTGGTTGAATTGTACCGTCCAGCTCGTATCGGACGAGCCGTTCGACGGCAATCAGGCGCTGGTCACACTGGCGCACCGGATCCGCGCGGGCGTTGCGGACGCGGGACACGAAATCGCCCATCTCAAGATGACGCTCGACTCCCGGGACGGAACCGGCACGCTGTCGGTCGTAAGCTTGGTGGGTACGGACCGAGAGCCTGACCTGCGGGAGTCGTTGCTCGACCGCGTCGAGGGCGGTGAACTCGTCATCAATTTACGCGCGGAGGCCGACCCGGCGGTGCTGGAGTCGCTCACGCGCGAGGCGTTGACCTCGCTGGGCGGCGTGCGGGCCACCATGGAACATCTCGAACAACTGCGTCCCGGCCGGCCGACACCGACACACCGGATGGCGTGATGAGCATCCTGTACTGCAACTGCACCTACGCCAAGGTGGTCCCGCCCGAGGTGAAGAAGGACGTCCTGCGCCGGCTGAGCGATTCCGGCCAGGCGTTCGACGCCGTGGCGGACCTGTGCGACATGTCGGCGCGCAAGGATCCGGCCCTGCAGAAGATCGCCGACGGCGGCTGCACGAAAATCGCCGCCTGCTATCCACGCGCGGTGAAGTGGCTCTTCCACGCCGCCGGGACGCCGCTGCCGGCTGATGGCGTCGAGGTGCTGAACATGCGCGAGGACTCGGCTGACGACGTGATCAAGGAGCTGCTCGCGTGAGCCGGACGGAGGGCAAGAACCTCCGTGTTGTCCTGTACGAAGGGCCGGGCAGCACCCCGCTGGCCGATGACGCGCGCTTCGACACGTTGTCGGCGCTGCTGGACAGCGGCTTCGAAGTGACGCGCCCGGTCTCCGGGCAGCAGGTGGCGCCGGCCGACGACGCCCCGGTCCTCGTGTTGGGCTTGCTGGACCGACTGGACACACCCCCCATCGTGCCGCCCGACCAGGAGGTGCACTTTCGCAACCTTGCCGAGGGGAACCCCCTCGAGGCGGCCCGGGAAGTGCGAGAGACCACGGGCGCACGGGCGCTCGAAGCATGGAAACCGTGGTTTCCGGTGATCGACTTTGACCGTTGCACCAACTGCATGCAGTGTCTAACCTTTTGCCTCTTCGATGTCTACGGCGTCGACAAGCAGCAGCAGATCACTGTGCAGAACCAGGACAATTGCAAGACCGACTGCCCCGCCTGCTCCCGCGTGTGTCCGGAAGTGGCGATCCTGTTTCCGAAGTACGGGAAGGGGCCGATCAACGGCGACGTGGTGCGTGAGCAAGACATCCAGCGCGAAGCGATGAAGGTGGACATCTCGACGCTGCTGGGCGGCGACCTCTATGGGTCGCTCCGCACCCGGCAGCGAGACGCGCGGAAGCGATTCTCGACCGAACGAGATGAGTCAAAAGCGCTCCTCGAGCGGAAACGTTGCCTGGGCAAGCTGAGGAAGGACCTGGATATTCCGGACGAAGTGCTGATGACCCTTCCGTCGGCCGAAGACATCGAAGAACGGGCCGCCCGCGCCAAGGCCAAATTAGCGAAGCGCCAGGCGATGTCGCAAACCGTCAAGGACACGCGCCCGGCACCGTCAGAAACCGAGTGGGGCATTTGATGCTGGCCGCCACCGCCGAACTCGGGTATCGGACCATGCGCTCGGCTGACGCGCGCATTCTGTGGAAGTTCGCCTACAACTTCGGGTACAAGGGCGTGCGGTCGGTCCAACGGTTCAAGAAACGGCTCAAGCAAGGCATCACGTTCCCGCCGTTCATCTATATCTCGATCACGAACAGTTGCAACCTGCGGTGCCAGGGGTGCTGGGTGGACGTCGACAAACCACAGCACATGATCAGCTTCGAGGACATGAACACGCTGATCAACAACGCCAAGAAGCACGGCAACAGCTTCTTCGGGATCCTGGGCGGCGAACCATTCATGCACCCGGACCTGATCCGGATTCTGAAGGCGCACCCCGACTGCTACTTCCAGATTTTTACCAATGGCCATCCCATTACCGACACCGTGGCGGCGCAGTTGCGCGAGGCGGGGAACGCCACGCCGCTGATCAGCGTCGAAGGGACAGAGTCAATCAGCGACACCCGCCGGGGGCGAAGCGGGGTGCTGAACCGAACGCTCGAGGGCATTCGGGCGTGTGTCCGACACGGCCTCATCACCGGGGTGGCCAGCAGCGTCTGTCAGACGAATATCGACGATCTGGTCCGCGAAGAGTGGATCGACACGCTGATCGGCATGGGCGTGCACTATTGCTGGTTCCACACGTATCGCGTCGTTGGACCGGTGCCGAACGAGCAGCTTGCGCTGCGACCGGAGCAGGTACTGGGCGTGCGCCGATTCGTGATGGACATGCGAAACCGCAAGCCCATCGGCTTGATTGACGCGTATTGGGACGACAAGGGTGAGGCGCTGTGTCCCGCCGCCACCGGCATCAGCCATCACATCAGTCCATTCGGGGACGTCGAACCGTGCCCGATCATCCAGTTCGCGACCGAGAAGATTCAGGACAACGACGGCGACATCTACAAGACGATGACCGAGTCGCCGTTACTGCAGGACTTCCGCAAAACGGCGGCCAAGGCCACCCAAGGCTGCATCGTGCTCGAGCGCCCCGATCTGCTCCAACAGATCGTCACCCGACACGGTGCCGCCGACACGACGCTTCGCAAAACGGCCGCCACCGAGCTCGATGGGTTGCAGTCGCGACCGAGCCAGTACAACCCGGGGAACGAGATTCCAGAAGAGAACTGGGTCTATCGTTTTGCGAAAAAGCACTGGTTTTTCGGCTTCGGTGCGTATACATAAGGGGCAGTGGACCGTATGAGCACCGAAACCCCTGACCAGATCGAGGCGCCTGTCGAGCCGCAGGGCGTGGGCCTGCAGCTACCAATGCAGGTGCCTCGGCAGACGTATCGGCAGGCGCAATCGAATATTCCCGACGACAAGCAGGACCGCGTTCGGCTCAAGAAAATTGCCGAGGACTACGTCGCGGGGGTGGGCGCCATTCCGCCGCTGACCCTGGATGAGTTGACCGAGCATACCGGCGCGGTGCTGGCCGCGGCCGGCCTCGACCCGGTCTACAGCGACTACGCCTCGATTCTGGTGAGCAACGCGGCGTGGCGCGACTCGTTGGCGCAAATTCCGTACGACCGGCGTCTGCTCCTGATTCCCAAGTGCCTGCGGGTCGAAGACAAGTGCCCGGCGCCCTTTGACGAATTCGGCCTGCTGTGCAAAGAGTGCGGGCTCTGCTCCATCCAAGACCTCACGGTCGAGGCGGAGCGTCTCGGCTATGCGGTGCTGGTGGCGGAAGGGTCGGCCATCGTCCGATCGATGATCGAGACGGGCAAGATCGAAGCCATCGTCGGCGTGAGTTGTATCAACGTGCTGGAGAAGTGCTTCCCGCACATCGAGGCGGCCGCCATTCCGGGTGTCGCGATCCCGCTGCTGCAGGACGACTGCATCAATACCACGGTCGACCTCGACTGGGTGTGGGACCTGATCCACCTGACCTCGGACGACAAGACCTATCGTCTCGATCTCGACAGTCTGAAAACGACGGTACGGAGTTGGTTCGGGTCAGCCTCGTTGAACGCCATCATGGGCACGCCGGACCCGGACGACGAGACGGCCCGGATCGCGCGCGGATACCTCGAAAAGGGTGGCAACCGGTGGCGCCCCTACCTGGCCGCCTGCACCTACATGGCGCTCGAATCAGACCGGCAAGACGCCGACCCGGTGCTGACCCAAACGGTTAACAAGGCAGCGGTTGCGATCGAGTGCTTTCACAAGGCCTCGCTGATTCACGACGACATCGAGGATGGCGACGAGCAGCGATACGACAGCCCCGCGCTGCACACCGAAATCGGCATGCCGGTCGCGCTCAACATCGGCGACTATCTGGTGGGCGAAGGGTATCGGCTGCTCAGCGAGCTGGGCAACGCCGAACTGATGGCCGTGGCCGCGCAGGGCCATGTCACGCTCAGCCGTGGTCAGGGACGCGAGTTGCTCTGGGCCCGCGACCCGCAGCCGTTGACAGCGATGCAGGTGCTGGACATCTTCCGCCAAAAGACATCGGCCGCCTTCGAAGTGGCGTTGCGTCTGGGCGCCATTCTCGGGCAGGCAGACGAGAAAACGCACGATGTGCTGCGCAAATACAGTGAGGCGCTCGGTATTGCGTACCAGATCAAGGACGATCTGGAAGACTTCAGAGGCGAAGCCGACTCGAACGATCTGGCCCAGGTGCG
>JAPYUM010000001.1:74908-150942 GCA_029940535.1 Vicinamibacterales bacterium | reverse complement strand
ACGATCTGGAAGACTTCAGAGGCGAAGCCGACTCGAACGATCTGGCCCAGGTGCGTCTGTCCCTCATCCTGGCCATCGCCCACAAACGGGCCGAGGGCGCCGACCGCGAACGCATCGCCTCGGTGATCAGACACGGCGCGCCCGATCTCCCCGAAGACGTACACCGAATTGCGAACGAGTGCGGCGTGCTGGACAAGACAGACGATCTCCTGGAAGCCTATAAGGAGGAGTCGATACGGTCCTTGCGATTCCTGTCGAGCCCAACCCTCAAAGGGCTGATGCGCCGAATCGTCGGCAAGATCTTCGGTGAGAAATTGATAGAGGGCTATTGCAGTGAGTTTGAGACTCGAAATGCTGCAGGTCGCGCGCCTGGCACCGAATCTGCTGCAGGAAGCGTCTAGCCCGGTCGCCGAGTACCTCCTCTCCCAGTTCAACGACGATGGCGGCGCCGCCGACCGCGCCGGCCAGAGCGATCTGTACTACACCGTCTTCGCGCTCGAGGGACTGATCGCGCTGCAACAGGAATTCCCGCCTGGTGTCCGTGGCTATCTGGAAGGATTGGGAGATGGCGACGGCTTGGGTCTGGTGCACCTGTGCTGCCTGGCCCGATGCTGGGCGGCCCTCAAGCAAACGCCGCCCGACCTGGCTGAGCGACTGGTGAGTCAGATCAACGAGCGATGGAACCGCGACAGCGTATATCACGGATTTCTGGCCTGGGGCGCGTTGCAGGATCTGGGCCACGCGTCGGAACCAGTCTTTCTCAGCGACGCACTGTCGCCGACCAGCCTGCAGAACGCGGTCCGGACCACCCCGACCACGGCAGCCGCGGTGACACTGCTTCGTCACCTGCAGTCACCGGTGCCACCGGACGCCGTGCCCTGGCTGCTCGCGCGTGCACATCCCGATGGCGGATTCTCCGCCACCGAGGACGCCCCGATGCCCGACCTGCTCTCGACCGCAACGGCGCTCCATGCGCTGTCGGGACAAAAAGCCTCACTCGCACGTCTCAAGGAACCGACGCTGGACTTTATCGATACGCTATGGACCGGCAAGGCCTTTTGCGGCACCTGGGCGGATGATGAGCCGGATTGTGAATACACCTACTATGCCCTCCTCGCCATGGGCCACCTCAGCCTGGCGTGAGCGTCTGCTCGCCGCCCGCACGTCGGACGGTCACTGGGAGGGCGAGCTCTCGTCGAGCCCTCTGTCCACCGCCACCGCTGTCTCGGCGCTGAGCCTGGTCGGCGGACACGATGCCCTCGTACGCGACGGACTCCGGTGGCTGGCCGCACACCAGAACGACGACGGTGGATTCGGCGACGCCGCGGGCTGCCCGAGCAACATCAGCACCACGACGCTGGCCTGGGCCACCCTCTCGATGCACGAGGCGGCCGGCGGAGCCGGCGCGTCCGCCTGGCTCGAAGCACGCGTCGGGCCGTTGTCGAGCGAATCGATTGCCGCCGGCATCCGAGAGGTCTACGGCGACGACCAGACGTTCGCGGTGCCGATCTTGACCCACTGCGCGCTGGCGGGACGATTCGGGTGGGACCACATCCCGGCGCTGCCGTTCGAGTGTGCGGCCCTGCCACAAGCTTCATTCAAGTGGGTCGGGCTCCCGGTCGTCAGCTACGCGCTGCCGGCCCTGATCGCCATCGGGCAGGCGCAACACCACCACCATCCCAGCCGCTACCGACTCAGCCGCCTGCTCCGCAGTCTGGCTCGACAACGCACGTTGGAGGTTCTCGAGTCGATCCAACCAACGTCCGGTGGGTTCCTCGAAGCGACGCCGTTGACCAGCTTCGTCACCATGAGCCTGGCTGGCATCGGTCTGGCCGACCATCCTGTCACCACCCGCGGAGTGGAGTTCCTCGTGGCCTCCGTCCGACCAGATGGAAGCTGGCCGATCGACACAAATCTGGCGACCTGGCTGACCACCTTGTCCATCAATGCGTTGGGAGCCGACGCGTTCTCTGACGCAGAGCGAGCGACCTTGCGCCGCTGGCTGCTCGACCAGCAGTACACCACGGTGCACCCCTATACGCAGTCGGCGCCGGGCGGATGGGCGTGGACGGATCTGCCGGGCGGCGTGCCCGACGGCGACGACACCGCCGGGACGTTGCTCGCGTTGGCGGTACTCGGCGACGACCCGGAAGTGCGAACCGCCGCCACGGCCGGCGCCGGCTGGCTCATCGACCTCCAGAACCGGGACGGGGGCATCCCCACGTTCTGCCGCGGCTGGGGCACGCTGCCGTTCGACCAGAGCAGCCCTGACCTGACCGCGCACGCCCTGCGCGCCTGGCAGACCTGGCGGGCGGTCGACCCACGGATCGAACGCGCGATGGAGCGGGCCGTGCGCTATCTCGTGCGCGAGCAACGAGCCGACGGCGCCTGGGTCCCCCTATGGTTTGGCAACCCGTGGACCGAGGAGCAGACCAATCCGGTCTACGGCACGGCACGGGTCCTCGAATGTGGCGACCTGCTGCCGGCGACGGCGCGACAACGCGGCAGGGAGTTTCTGTCGTCGATGCAGCAGGCTGACGGCAGCTTCGGCACCATCGAGGAGACCGCGCTCGCGGTGTCCGCCACCGGTGACGAGCGAGGCCTGCGCTGGTTGACGGAACGAACCGACATGACCGCCGCGCCGATCGGGCTGTACTTTGCGAAGCTGTGGTACTACGAGAAGCTCTATCCGCTAATCTTCACGGTGGCGGCGCTGCCGGCGCCCGGGCGTGCGGAGACATGATCTACCTGGACCACAACGCCACGACCCCGCTCGACCCGCGGGTGCTGGACGCGATGATGCCGTTCTTGACGGACCGGTTCGGCAATGCGGCCAGCCGTCATCACCCTCTGGGATGCGACGCAGCGACGGCGGTGGAAACAGCGAGAGCGCAGGTCGCGTCGACGATTGGGGCCGACCCGCGCGAGATTGTCTGGACGAGCGGCGCGACCGAGTCGGACAATCTTGCGCTGCAGGGCGTGCTCGGGTCGCCGGTCTACAAGAAGCGACATGTCGTCACTGTCGCCACCGAGCATCGAGCCGTGCTCGACACCTGTGAGGTGCTCGCACTCCGGGACGTTGACGTCACCTACCTGCCAGTCGACGCCGCCGGTCGTATCGATCTCGACCGACTGGCTACGGCGATCACACGCGAAACGCTGTTGGTGTCGGTGATGCACGGGAACAACGAGACCGGCGTGATCCATCCGATTGCCCAAATCGGGGCGCGTTGCCGGGAACGCGGCGTGCTGTTCCACACCGATGCGACGCAGACGTTCGCCAAGATACCGATCGATGTCAACGCCATGCGTATCGACCTGCTGAGCGCGAGCGCGCACAAGATCCACGGCCCCAAAGGCGTTGGCGTCTTGTATGTCCGTCGCCGCGATCCACGCGTGCGGTGCCAGCCGCTTCTGCACGGTGGTGGACACGAGCGCGGACTGCGTTCCGGAACCCTGAACGTGCCGGCCGTTGTCGGCATGGGGGTTGCGGCGACCCTGTCGTTCGACGAGCGGATCGGGACGCTTCGCGATCGGTTGGAGCAGGCCCTCGTGTCGAGACTGGACGACGTCGAGGTAAATGGTCACGGCGCCGCCCGACTCGCAACCACCACCAACCTCAGCTTCGGCGGGGTGGATGGTGCGAAGCTGATGAAGCGGATGCCGGATCTGGCGGTCTCGTCGAGTTCGGCCTGCACCAGCGCGCTGCTCCAACCCAGCTACGTGCTTGGAGCGATGGGCTGCGACGAGGCTCGGGCCAGAGGCAGCGTGCGCTTCTCTCTGGGTCGTTTCACCACCGAGGCGGAAGTCGACATCGCGGTCGACACCGTGGTGGAGGCAGTCACCGCGCTCCGCGCGGCGCAAGAATGAAGGCATCTTCATGGAGGTGGCCGAGCGTTCCGACGGCGCGGCCTCGGCACGTATCTGGTCCAGGAACTGAAACGCGTCTGCTGCGACGGGGAATTCGTCCCCGCCGCCCGCTGCAATCCGCGGAACGTCGCCTCTCGTCGAACGCTGCAGAAGGCCGGCTTCGTCCCGTGCGGTCACATCCTGCACGGCTCCGTACGCCAGCTCAGGGGTACCTGACCCCCCCCCAGAATGACGCTCCGCAACCGCGGCATACCGACGGGGTTCTCGCGACTGATGGCCCCGCTCATGTCCGTGGCGATACGGCGCGCCACCCAGAAAGACCTCGCGCGGCTGAAGACGTTACTGGAACAAGGCGCCTAGCTCGCGAGGCTCCCCCGCGGCTACGCCCTCCGCGAATACCGGACACCGCCGCACGTAGGAGACAACGAAGGGAGACCGTGCATGATCGAAATTGAAGAACGCGAAGACATCACCCCGCTGTGTCCGCACTGCAACGAACCGACGCGGACCATCCAGTACCGCACGCTGTCCGGGATCCTCGGCAAACGGTACGTCTACTTCTGCGGCGTGTGTCACAAGGTCCTCGGGGTGTCGCAGCGCAAGGGGTTCTGGATGGGGTAACGTTCGGTAGATGGAGCTCGACCTGGTTCCGTTGCTGGAGGTCCAGCGTGAGCTGTATGCCATGCCTCGAAGCGTGGAGCGCTTCCAGGTCCACCTGCGAACCATGGTGGATGCCGATACCGGCGACCTGGCGTTGCCACTGGTCACCATGAACCCCATGGGCAAGGACCATGTCCCGGCCCTGCTCGACTCCCTCCTGGATTTCGACGCCGAGGCGATCGCCGGGATGTCATTGCGGCGACCACCCTCGCCGTCTCGGATGTCGACGGTCGATTCGCGGTCGGCCTGGTGGTCGCCGACGACGCCCACGGCGGTTGGACAGACCGGTACTGCAGCGAATACTCGCATCGCTTCGAAGGACGGGCGATATACAAACGCGGATGGATTGTCGGCCAGATCTGGACCGGCGACCGGCCCTCGGCGGACAGCGTGCGGGAAGAGACAGCGACCGCCATTCATCGTCTCGCGCACATCCTGAGACGTGGTACCGCGACGACACTGGGCGAGATGATCGACCAGGAAGGCACCGCCATGGCCGCGGCCGGATGCTCGGGGCCGATGCTCGATGCGGAGGACATCGCGTTTACGCGCGATGTCCTCGCCCCGTCACTGGACGCGACCGACCGGGCGACCGTGGTAGCCTGCTTGTTTGGGGACGACGCGGCCCACCGGCTGGGCTACCGGGCCCACGGCCTGAGCTCGAGGGCGGGCCTGGCTCTGGCGCTCCACGATGGGCGAGCCAGGCTCAACGGCGCCAACAGGAAAGGTTCGGCATGACGACGCCATCAGGGTCACTGCCACGATCGCAGCCATCAGATCAGCCGGCCGGACGCCGGCGACGTAGCACCCGGAGGAGCACCCTGCACGTGCTTGCGGTGGCGGCCGCGCTGTGCGTCCCGGTGGCCGCCAGCGCCCAAGGGCAGACGACGCGGGGCTTCGCGCCCACGGTGTTGCCCGCCACGATTCCGATTTTCCCGCTCGAGGACATCATGCTGTTCCCGCGCGCGACGCGGCCGCTGCACATCTTCGAGCAGCGCTATCGCGACATGGTGGCCGACGCGCTGGAGGGTGACCGCCTGATCGGCATGGTGTTGCTCAAGCCCGGGAACGAGGCCGACTACGAGGACCGCCCGCCGGTGTACCCCGTAGGCACGGTCGGCGTCATCGCCGAGGCGGAAGAACTGCCTGATGGGCGCTACAACATCGTCCTGGGCGGCCTGAGCAAGTTCCGGATTACTGGCGAAGATGACAGCCGGTCGTACCGCTTGGCGCACATCGAGCTGATACCCGAAGCGATGACCCCATCGGATCAAGCGATGCTGGGCGACCTGCGCGAAGAGCTGGCCGGATTGGTGCCGATCGGACTCCCCGGAATCCAGGTGCCCGACGGACTGGCCGACGAAGACCTGATCAACGGGATTGCGCAGCTCATCGAGGTGGATCCTGTGGACCGGCTGGGCCTGCTCGAACAGCCGGGCTCGCTGGCACGGGCCCAGGCGCTCATCAACCTGATGTATATCCGCGCGGCGTTGCCCCGCTAAACGGTCGACCATCCACTGTCCGGCGGCCACGACATGTTGATGAAGATGGCGGTGCTGCATCGGATCAAGGACGGCGAGATCTCGGTCGTCTTCCGCCGCTGGCACCGACCCACCGTCAAGACGGGCGGCACCCTCAGAACGGCGGTGGGCCTGCTGCAGATCGTGAGCGTGGAGGATGCGTCCGAATCGGTAATCACGACCCGTGATGTCAGTCGAGCGGGCTACGCCACGAGGTCGGACCTCATCGGAGACTTGGGTACACGGGGCGATCGGCTGTCCCGTGTCACGCTGACGTATGCGGGAGCCGACCCCCGCATCGCGTTGCGCGAAGCAGACGTCCTATCGGAGACGGAGCGCGAGACGCTCTTCGCACGTCTTGTGCGTCTCGACGCCCGCTCGACCTCGGGCCCCTGGACGGAACGGGTGCTGGCCGTGATCGGGCAATATCCCGATGTGGCCGCCCGGGTACTCGCCGATCATCTCGCGTGCGAGAGGGACTGGCTGAAACCGAACGTGCGCAAGCTGAAGAACCTGGGGCTGACCATCAGCCACGACCCCGGCTACATCCTGTCTCCGCGTGGGCGGGTGATCCTGGCGCACCTCCGCGCGCAGACCCCGAGTGTCCGCAAGGCGGCCGAGCGCGAGTCGTGAGACTCCTCCTCGTCTATCTCTGGGCGATCCCCGCCAACCTCCTCTGGTACACCCACACCATTCTCATGGGCAGCCTCTCGCTGCTGGTGTGGCCATTCGATCGCTCCGGCAACAAACAGTTCTGGTGCGCCCGATGGTGGTGCCGCCTCGTGGCGTGGTCCATCTTCGCCCGCATCCGCGTGCACGGGGTCGAGAACGTGCGACCGGACCAGCCCTACGTCTACATGGCCAACCACTCGAGTCTGATCGACACCCCGGCGTTGTTCGCGTATCTCCCGTACCCGTTCCGGATCATGGCCAAACGCGGGCTGTTCTATGTGCCGTTCAGCGGGTGGCATCTCTGGACCGCCGGCCACTTCCCCATCGACCGGGGCAACGCCCGCAAGACGGTCGCCAGCCTGCGTCGCGTCATCGAGGGTGTGCGCAACGGCCGCTCACTCGCGGTGTTTCCCGAGGGTACCCGCACGCCAGACGGCCGCCTCCAGACGTTTCAATCGGGCGTGTTCAAGATCGCCGTCAAGGCCGGTGTCCCGATTGTCCCGGTCACCATCCGGGGCACATTCGAGTTGCTGCCAAAGACCACGCTCGCGCCGAGGCCGGGACGTGTCGACGTCATCCTCGGCGAACCGATCGATACCACCGACTACAACGATAAACGTCTCGACGATCTGATCGCGCGCACGAAGGCGGCCATCCAGCAGACCCTGGACTCCGAGCCGCCAGCGAGGTGACGGGTATGGCGACACGACAGGGACGGAGCAGGTCGGGCAGCGGAACCCACGTCGCGTTACTACGGGCTATCAATGTAGGCGGACGCAACCGGCTCCCTATGGCCCGTCTGGTCGGCATGTTCGACGAGGTGGGGTGCCAACGGGTTCGCACCTACATCCAGAGTGGCAACGTCGTGTTCGACGCGTCCCCAGCGTTGGCCTCCCGTGTAGCGTCGCTCGTGTCGTCGCTCATCGCGGTGCAGATGGAACTCAAGGTCCCGACCGTGACGCGAACGGCCGCGGAGCTTGAGCGAATCGTCTCGCCGAATCCGTTTGTCGACACCGACGCCGACACGGCCATCGTACATGTCGGATTTCTGGCCAACGCGCCGACCCCCACCCAGATTGCCACGCTCGATCCCGAGCGGTCGCCACCCGACGAGTGTGTCGTCCACGGTCGCGAGCTGTATCTGCATTGCCCGAACGGGGTCGCGCGTACCAAGTTCACCACCACCTATCTGGACCGTGTGTTCGACACCACGGTCACCGTCCGCAACTGGCGAACCACACTGGCAGTGCTGGATCTGGCTCGCACCTGACCCCCGCGAGCCAGCGATGGACACCCCGCTCGACCTCTTCTCGCCCGACTACAACGTGGCGGCGGAGCGCTTTCGCGAGGCAGCCGCGAGCGCGGGTGCACGACTCGAGCGCCACCCCGTCCAAGAGGACGGGACGGAGCCGACGCTGACCATCGATGTCGCCACCATCGGCGCGACCGTGCCTCGGCGCACCATCCTCGTCAGCTCGGGTCTGCACGGTGTCGAGGGGTTCTTCGGGTCGGCGATTCAGCTCCGGTGGCTGTCCTGCCTGGCCGCCGACCTGTCTGTACCCGAAGGCACACGGGTGGTGTTGGTTCACGCGGTGAATCCGTACGGCTTCACGCACCGGCGCCGCGTCAATGAGGACAACGTCGACCTGAATCGAAACTTCCTGAACCCACCTCGGCGCTACGAGGGCTCCCCGGCCGGCTACGCTGCGCTCGACCCGCTGCTCAACCCAGCGTCGCCGCCGAGTCGTCTTGAACCGTTCCGGCTCAAGGCACTGTGGTACGTCCGCCGGTTCGGGATGCCCGCGCTGAAGGCGGCCGTTGCCGGAGGTCAATATCAGTTCCCACGCGGGCTTTTCTTCGGCGGTCACGTGCCGTCGACTTCGACACGTCTGATACGCGGCCGGCTGCCCCACTGGGCAGGCGACGCCCCGCGCGTCATCCATCTCGATCTGCACACCGGCCTGGGCGCGTTTGCGCAGCATCGACTCCTGTTACAAGAGTCGGCCGACTCGCCGGAGGTGGAGTGGTATCGTGAAACCTTCGGACACGAGACGGTCGAGCCCTCCGCAGACGGGGACAGCACCGCCTACGACGCGTCCGGCACGCTGGGCGGATGGGCGAGGTCGAGTCTGGGCTCCGCCCGCTACCGCTTCGTCACCGCCGAGTTCGGGACCTACCCGATCGTCCGCGTGCTCGGTGCGCTGCGGGCAGAGAACCGGGCTCACCACTTTGCCCGGCCGGGCAGCCCTGCGGTCGAGCGCGCCAAGACGGAGTTGATGGAGTGCTTCTGCCCCGCCAGCGAACGGTGGCGGACCCAAGTCGTCGAGCAGGGACTGACGATCATCGAGCGCGCGATCGGCGCCGCGCCACGCACATGACGAACGACGGGCCACAGGCGCCATAGACATAGACGGGAAGTCGATGCGATCAGACGCGACAACGGGTAAGGAGTCTCTCGCCGGGTTGCCAATCAGCCGGTCAGCGAGTAGCCTGATGGTGGGTGCCAACAGGGCCCGCCGACTGATTTCCAAGGAGCTTTCATGCGCACGCTGCTGACCGCCATGTTCGCGTTGCTCGTCGGTCTCAGTTCGATGACCGTGACGAGGGCGCAAGACCCGGTTATCGAGGTCTACAAGTCGCCCACTTGAGGGTGTTGCATGGGATGGGTCAAACATCTCCAAGACGCCGGGTTCACGGTGAACACGACCGACGTACCGAACGTCACGCCAATCAAAACCGAGAGGGGCGTGCCTGAGCAGCTGTTCTCTTGCCACACGGCCATCGTCGATGGATATGTGCTCGAGGGCCATGTGCCAGCCGAGGACGTCAAGAAGCTGCTGGCGGAGCGCCCGGACGTCGCTGGTATCGCGGTGCCCGGCATGCCACAGGGCTCGCCCGGCATGGAGGGCCCCAACCCGGTTGAGTTCCCCGTCGTCTCGTTCGACAAGGACGGCGAGGTGGAAGTAATCAACGTTCACGCGCCCTAGCTTTCCGACGAGAAAAACGCTCAGTCCTTCCGGCGGCCGGGCCCTCACGCTGCTGCTACGCGTGATGGGTTGCTCCTCGCTGCTGGCTCTCATCTTCGTGGTGGCGCCGGAGTCGTGGATGGCCGCCATTCACGCGGAGCTAGACATGGGCTCCCTGCCGACGGCACCCGTGGTGGGCTATCTGGCTCGGTCGACGTCCGCGTTTTACGCCGTCACTGGCGGGCTGTTTCTCGTCGTCTCCAACGATCTCGTTCGACATCGCGCGGTCCTGCTATACCTTGGCCGGGTCGTGGGCCTATTCGGCATCGTGCTGCTGGCGGTCGACTGGCTCGAAGGCATGCCCCTCTCGTGGACCCTCTGGGAGGGCCCTGTCGTCATCCTGTTCGGCATCGCTATCGTGTGGCTCACGGGGAAACTCGATGTCGGCCACGGCCCGGCGACCCCGTGAAGAAGCGGGACTCGGGTGCCGGAACGTTCCCACCCCATCCGACACGGGAGACGGCGCAGCAGGCAGCCGCCATACCGTTCAGACATGTGGACGGCGAACTGAACATCTGTCTGATCACCACTATGACGGCCCGCCGATGGTCGATTCCGAAGGGTCTCATCGAAACCGGCCACACCGCGGCCGGAACGGCACGAAAGGAAGCCCGCGAAGAAGCCGGCGTCCACGGACGTGTGGTGGGCGGCCCCGTCGGCTACTATGGCATCACCAAGGCCGGCATCCGGTACACTGTGGCGGTCTATCTGCTGGAGGTCGAGCGGATTGACGCCAAGTGGGAGGAACAAGACGTCCGCGATCGGCAGTGGGTCACCGCCGATGTCGCGACAACACTCCTCAAGGGGCGACCAGTCGCCGCGGTGTTCCGTCGAGGCCTGCAACAGATCGCAACATGACGGATGCACCCCATGGAGAGCACACAATGACCATCAACAAGCACTATCTCGTAACCATCGGCCTGACACTCGTGGCTCTCGGTTTCACCGCCAGCACAATCCTGCCGGCCACCCTCCAGGCGCAATCCAGCGGCAAAGTCTTCGAGCTGCGGACGTACACCACGGCCGAGGGGAAACTGCCCAACCTGCTGGCCCGATTCCGCGACCATACGATGCAAATCTTTGAGCGACACGGTATCGAGAACGTGGCGTACTGGGTACCGAAGGACACGCCGAACACGCTGATCTACATCATCTCGCACGACAGCAGCGAGGCCGCCACCGAGAACTGGCAGGGATTTCGGAGCGACCCGGAATGGCCGGGCGTGGCCGAGGCCTCAGGCGTGGGGCGGGTCCAGGTAGTGAGCGTGTTCATGGACGCGACCGATTTTTCCCCAATGAAATAGCTGTGCCCCAGGCGAACACAAGGAGACCGTATGCGCCCCACACGAATCGCCCTGACCGTTGCCGTTGCCGTCCTCGTCGCCCTCGGGACCGCCCCGAACGCCGATGCGCAGCGGATGTACAACACGGCCAAGCAGAAAATGATGTCTGGTCAGCAAATTATCGGCGGGACCGTCGACACGCCGGACCCGGCCATCTACTGCGCGATGGCCAATTCAGGGTTCGACTTCATCTGGATCGAGATGCAGCACAGCCCGCTGAACTACCAGGACGTGGCCCGGATGATCTGGGCCTGCAAGGATGCTCCGGCCATCCCGTTCATCCGCATACCGGACGCGACTGAAGGTGACATCCAGAAAGCCACCGACATCGGCGCCTTGGGCATCATCGTGCCGATGGTCATCGACCCGCAAGAGATGAAGAACGCGGTGCAGTGGGCCAAATATCCGCCGATGGGCATCCGGAGCCAGGGGGGTGGTCAGTATGGGGCGCTCTGGGGTCGAGACTATCGCCAGACCGCCAACGACAACATCATGATCATCGCCATGATCGAGCAGCTCGAAGGTGTGGCGGCGGCCGATCAAATCGCGGCGGTCGAAGGCGTCGACGCGATTTTTGCGGCCAGCAGCGACCTGAGCAGCTTCTCCGGCAAGCGGCAGGGTGAACCCGAATACGAACAGATGATCACGAAAATCAAAACGGACACGCTCGGCGCCGGCAAGGGCCTCGGCGGTCCGTCGGCGTGGCGCGATCGTGAAGGGTTCTTGTTCTTCCAGGCGCCCGGCACGACCACGTTCATCCGTCAGGGCGTGCGAGCGATGCTCGCTGACGCGCCGGAGGGCGTGGCGGCGATCGAAGGCACTGAGCCGCGCGACTAGCGGCGGCCTGTCGATATGTCAGATCTCAACACGTCCGATTTCAACAAGGCTCTGGTTCGGCGCTTTCTCGACGAGGTGTACAACAACGCCAGACCGGCGGTGATCGACGAAGTGTTCGCGGACGACTACGTGGACCACACGGCGTCGACCGAACAGGCGCCCGGCCCCGCGGGGGCGCGGCAGATCTACGACGTCTTCCACACAGCGTTCCCCGACCTGCGGGTCGACGTCCACGACATGGTCGCCGACGGCGACCTGGTGACGGTTCGGTCGACCCTGAGCGGTACCAGCCGGGGCCCCCTGATGGGTGCCGAGCCGACCGGCAAACGTGTCGAGATCGCGTCGATGGTCTTCCTGCGCGTGCGTGACGGCCGGTTCGTCGAGCGCTGGGAGCAGATGGATCTACTGGGACTGATGCTGCAGCTGGGTATCGTGGCCGAGTCGGAGTCGGAGTCGGCGGGTGGAGACACATGAGCGACCCTGACGACTATGTCGTCATCTCCACGGTGCAGGGGCAGTTCGTTGAGGCACAGATCAAGGCGTTTCTCGAGGCTCACGATATTCCCTGCCTGCTACGGGGCGAATCGCTGCGTGTCACCTATGCCATCTCGGTCGACGGTATCGGCGCCGCCGAAGTGCTGGTACCGGCCAGTCAGGCCGACGCCGCCCGCGAGCTGCTGGCCCAGGCGGAACGCGGCGAACTCGCGATCGCGGCAGATGAGTCGGATGACCAGGGCGACCCCGACTGACTCGACCAAGTCGACGCCCACACCCAGTCGTCCAGGTGCCGATCGTTCCGCGCGACGGTCAGCTCAGATGGCCCCATGAATGACACCGTTCAGATCATTCCATTGACGCGGCTCGCGCTGGCGTTCATCCCGGTGTGCGCGGTGCTGTTCATCATCCACCGATGGTCACTGGGAATCCGGACCGGGCTGGTGGCGGTGTTCCGCATGGTCAGCCAGTTGCTGCTGGTGGGCTACGTCCTCACCTTCATCTTCGGGTCACAGCGAGCGCTCGTCACCGTGTCGGTGGTGAGCGTGATGCTGGCGACCGCCGGTTGGATCGCCTTGAGGCCGCTGGGCAGCGAGCGGGTCAGGCGCTACCCGAGCGCGTTGGTCGCAATCAGCGTGGGATCACTCACGGTGCTGTTCATGGCCACGCAAGCGGTACTCGATCTCCCGGACTGGTACACCCCCAGCATGGTCATCCCGCTAGCTGGCATCGTCTTGGCCAACTCGATGAACACCGTCAGCCTGGCCGCCGAGCGATTCCGGGCTGAACGCGAGCGCGGCGCAGACTACCGCGAGGCCCGGCACACCGCCATGAGCATCTCGCTCATCCCGATGACCAACTCGCTGCTCGCCGTCGGCCTGGTATCGCTGCCCGGCATGATGACCGGCCAGATTCTCTCCGGCGTCACCCCACTCATCGCGGTCCGGTATCAGATACTTGTCATGTGCATGATCTTCGGGTCGGCCGGACTCGCGACAAGTTGCTACCTGGTGTTACAACGGCCTCGCACCGGCGATTGACGCAGACGTGAAGTCGTCCGACCTCTCACCCACGGACGCGCGACGCATCGCCCTCGCGGCCCAGGGCTTCGACCGTCCCCGCCCCCGGAGCCGGGTTGGTATGAATCACCTGAGGCGGGTGATTCACCAGCTTGGCCTGCTCCAGATCGACTACGTCAACGTGTTGGTGCCGGCCCAATATCAGGTGCCGTTCTCTCGACTCGGCGCCTACGACCGGGCCCAGCTCGACGAACTGGTCTATCGCCGCCGCGAATTCACCGAGCACTGGGCTCACGAAGCGTCGATCGTCCCGGTCGACGCGTGGCCACTGTTCCGTTATCGACGACTCGCCCATCGCGTGCGCCCTCGCGGTTTCGAACGCGCCCTGCGGCGCGAACCGGGCTACTCCCGTCAGGTGCTGGCGCGGATTCGAGCTCAGGGGGCACTGACCGCAGCGGAGCTGCCCTCGCCCACGACGGGCGAGCGGCGGTTGCCGGGCTCCTGGTACGGCACGATTCCCCGAGCCATGGCAGAGTGGCACTTCGGACGCGGTCGGCTGGCCATCGCCGACCGGCGCCCAGACTTCCGTCGGGTCTTCGACCTGAGCGAGCGGGTCCTCTCTGAAGACATCCGCAGTCGGCGCGTGCCGACGTTTGCCGCGCACCGCGCGCTGCTCCTTCAGGCCGCGCGTGCGCACGGCGTGGCGACCACCGGCGACCTGGCGGACTATTTCCGGATGCCGGTGACCATGGTCAAACCACGGTTGCAGGAACTGGTCGACGCCGGCGAGCTACACCCCATCCGCGTGCACGGGTGGACGGAACCGGCCTATCTGCACCCCGAGGCGCGGCGCCCTCGACGCTTACACGCGACCGCGCTGCTGTCTCCGTTTGACCCCGTCGTCTGGCACCGGCCGCGCGCCGCGCGTCTGTTCGACTTCGAATATCGTCTCGAAATCTTCCTCCCGGCACCGAAACGGCGTTGGGGCTACTACGTCTTGCCGTTCCTGCTGAACGACCGGCTCACCGCCCGGGTCGATCTCAAAGCAGACCGCGCCGGTCGACGTCTGCGGGTGCAGGCGGCCTATCTCGAACCAGACACGGACGGGGCTCAGGTCAGCGACGCGCTCGCGCGGGAACTGGGTACCATGGCCGGCTGGCTGGGGCTCGAGTCAGTCTCGGTCGGACGCCGGGGACCATTCGCCC
The DNA here is from genome assembly GCA_029940535.1 of Vicinamibacterales bacterium. Lineage (GTDB taxonomy): Bacteria > Acidobacteriota > Vicinamibacteria > Vicinamibacterales > UBA8438 > UBA8438. The sequence goes on along the minus strand of JAPYUM010000001.1, from coordinate 136,295 downwards.
GCGAGCTCGCGGCCGCGGTCAGGGCGCAGCGGTGACCTCACCCGCCGACGATACGGTCCAACTGCGGGCCGCAACCGCGGCCGACGCGGGGTCGGTCGTGGCGCTGTGCAAGGCCTCGCTCACGGAGACCTACGGCGCCTTCATGGAGCCGGACGAAATGCGGCCGTGGACGGACGGAACAGAGGTGGAAGATTATGTCGCGCGCATGTGGCCTCGAATGACGGTGCCATCCGCAACGACCGGGTGGTGGGGGTGGTTGCGCTGGATGATCCGGTCATCGACCTGATCTGGGTCAAGGACGGGCTCAGAGGGCAAGGCATCGGATCATCGCTGATGGACCATGCCGAACAGACGCTCGGCGCCGACCACGACGACGCCGAGCTGGAATGTTTCTCACCCAACCTGGCCAGCCTGACCTTCTACCGGTCGCGCGGGTATGCGGAGGTACGTCGCTACTATGAAGCGGCATCCGGCATCGACAAGGTCGTGCTGCGCAAGACGCTTGTCGGATAGCCCTTGCATCCTAGACTAGCCAGCGGGCGCGAAACGTTTGGCGGCTCGTTCGCCTTCGACGGACTGACGAATCCACTGAGCTTGCGGACGAACTGCACGGAGGCGGCGCGAACCTCTTCGGGCGTGCGGGCGGATCGAAGTTAAACACGGTCTTGATGTTCCGGCACATGCTGGTCGTCCTTTCTTAGTCGGGGCGGTGCCCCGAACCCCACGCGGCATCACGAGGCAGACGGGAATGGCTCGCTATCACGCCGCGTTCAGGATGTTGTGAACCCGGCTTCTGAAACCGGGTTACAAGCGTTGGAGAATGCCGGCGGTCCAGGAGGGGGAGAACTTCAGCAACAACGCGACGATGACTACCAGGGTGGCGACCGCCAGCAACGCCCGGGTACCCCGCTCACCGACCAGACGGCACCCCGCCGAATCGCAACGGCGCCGCTCGCGAAAATACAACGCATACGCACCGGCCAATCCGCCCACACCGAGTGGCAGCGTCAGCCACTCGAAGCGCATCATCGTCATCATCAGACCGGCGCCGGCCACCCCGGTCACGATCAGCGTCATCGGTAGCAGACAACAACTGGCGGCCAGCAACGCGGCCACGACCCCGGCAGCGGCCGGAATCCGCTCGCCGACACCGGTGCCCCGGACGGCCACGTCAGGACCCGGTGCCACCGTCCGTGTCGTCCTTCACCGCCATCACCGAGCCGGCGAAACCGGCCCCATCAATCGCCAGCACCAATGCCGCGACTTCAACCGTGTCCGGGTCGTACTCGACGTCGGCGCGCTTGTCGTCATACCAGACCTCGGCGTCGACGACACCTCTGACACCCAGCAGAGCCTGGCGCACGGCCAGGGCGCAACCACCTCACGTCATCCCCTCAACGGCGAGCGCCACCTCCTGAGTGGTCACCGCCGGAGCGGGGACAGCGGGTTCAGTGGCGTCCACGTGATTGCCCTGCCCACCGCAACCCGCCGACGAACCGAGTGCAAGCGCGGCGATACCGACGACTACAGCCAGTTTCCAGTTACTCTGGGTCATGTCATTCCCCGGCCACGTCGCCATCGGGCGAAGCGGCACTCCCCCAGTATAGACGCGTGATCCCGTACACTCGCATCAGGCAGGTTCATGACCACGATACCCGACGTCACCTTCCAAACCGAGCCGGCGCTGGCAGAGCGACGTCCTGTGTCACACCGGGCCTGTATCGAAGGGATGCTGGCGCACGCCGACTTGACGTTCACCGCGCGGGTCGCGACGCGGCTCGTGGGGGTGTCCCGCTCGATGACCGACTTTCACTACTGTTGCTATCTGTCGGACCTGGCGTCGACGCACAGTACCAGAGGCAGGGCATCGGCGCCGGGTGCCGTCGGCTACTATCCGAAGGTCGGGTTCGAACGTCATCCCCAAGCGTGGACCATTCCGCCATCCGGCGGGAGGGTGCGTTGAACTCTTGCTCCGGTTTGAAGATTGATGACCAGGTCAGAAACATGAAGTCGGCGGCACACCGTGGGTAGGCAACGCGGCGGCCCGTACCGGATTCTGTCGGCCATCTGCGTCGTCGCGCTGATGCACGCGTCTGCCGACGCGCAGGAGAGCGGCACGATCCGCGGTGCGGTCACGTTCGGTGACGCGGGGGAGCCGGTCCACGGCGCGGTCGTGCTGGTGGTGGGTCCGTCGCTGGTGACACTGACCGAGGAAGACGGCACCTACGAGATCACCAACGTCCCACCAGGCTCGCACGAGGTTATCGCGCAACGCGAGCATCTCAGCGCCGCACGCCAGAGCGTAGCCGTCCCATCCGGCGCCGATGTCACCGCCAACTTCACGCTCGGGTTATCCACCGTCCATGAAGAGTTGACGGTCACGGCGACCGCGGGCGGACGGACCACCGCCTTCGACGCGTTCAACGCGATTTCGACGCTGGACTCGTTCGAGCTGATCTCCGACCCGCAGCCAACGCTGGCGGACGCGCTCGAGAACGAACCGGGCGTCGCAAAACGCAGCTTCGGACCAGGCTCGAGCCGGCCGATCATCCGCGGCTTCGACGGCGACCGGGTGTTGATCATGGAGGACGGGATCCGGACCGGAGACCTGGGTGCCCAGTCTGGCGACCACGGCGTGACCATCGATCCGAACAGCCTGGATCGAGTGGAAATCGTGCGGGGTCCGGCCACGCTCCTGTACGGGTCGAACGCAGTAGGTGGTGTGGTCAATGCCATCACGCCGCACGAGAGCTATCTCGATTCGATGACCGATGGGACGCGCGGACAGGTGAGCGCCGACACCGGGTCGGCCGACCAGCAGGCGGGCACGAACGCCAGCTTGCAGCATACGGATGGCAACGCCATCCTGTGGCTGGGTGGCGGGACGCGCGCCACCGACGACTACAGCACGCCTCAGGGCGCGATCGAGAACTCGGCCACCCAGCTCCACTCGGCGCGCGCCGGCATCGGCTACTTCGGCGACCGGCTGTTCGCCAGCGGCGGCTTCACGGCCGAGAACAGCCTGTTCGGTGTCCCGTTCGTCGGCGCGCTCACGGCGGACGTGGACGCCGGAATCGACACCGTCGGCTCCCCGGACACCCTGGAAGACGACGTCCAGGTAGAGCTGGACTCACGCCGCCGGGTGGGCCGGTTCGACATCGGCATGCGGAACCTGAACCACACGGTGGTGGATGGGGTCCGACTGGTTTTCAATGTGGTGGATTGGGAACACACCGAGGTCGAAACCGAGGGTGGGTCGAAGCGCCTCGGAACGGCATTCGACAACCGCACCTACGTGCTGCGAGCCGAGGTGGATCAGCGGCAGACGGCCCGCCTGGCCGGCAAGTTCGGCGTGTGGACTCAAGCGCGTGACTTCATCGCCGTCGGAGAGGAAGCCCTGACGCCTCCCACTGACCAGACCTCGTTCGCGGCGTTCGTCTACGAGGAGCTGGAACTGGGGCGATACCGAGTGCAGCTCGGCGGCCGGCTTGAACGCAACAGCTACAGCGTGCTGCCGCGTGCAGCTCTGGACACAGAGTCTGCCGGGGCGCCGGGAGCACCGATCGCGTCCCCGGTGCGCGACCGCGACTTCACCGGGAGCTCGGTCTCGGCCGGTCTCCAGACCGACGTGGGCCCCCACATAGCATTCGTCACCAATGTCACGCGCTCGCACCGCGCCCCCGCGCTGGAAGAGCTGTACAACTTCGGTCCGCATGTGGGCAACCTCGTCTTCGAGGTGGGCAATCCAGACCTCGGGAGCGAGACCACGGTGGGACTCGATGTCAGTCTGCGGTATCAGTCCCCACGAGCGAGGAGCAGCGTCAACGCCTACGTGTATGACATCGACGATTTCGTGTTCGCATCGATCACCGGGGCCGTCGTTGATCGGCTTCGGGTAGCCGAGTTTCGCCAAGCCGACAGCCGCTTCGTGGGTTTCGATGCCGATGCGAGCGCGCGGGTGGGTGACGCGTTCTGGGTGAACGTGGGTGTCGGTTTCGTGGACGCCGAACTGGACACCGGTGAGGCCCTTCCACGAATCCCGCCCCTGCGGGGGCGGATCAGTCTGGACCTGCCCTACCGAGGCTTCACGGTCAGTCCGGAGCTGATCATCGCGGCCCAGCAAGATCAAGTATTCCGTGATGAGACCGAGACCAGTGGATACTCGGTGTTCAACCTGACGGCCTCCTATATCCTGGCCCGGCCGCACGTAGCGCACATCGTGAGCGTCACGGGCTACAACCTGACCAATGCGCTGTATCGGAACCACACCTCGTTCATCAAGGACTTCGCGCCGGAGATTGGACGCGGCGTGAGGTTCGGCTACTCGGTGCGGTTTTTTTAGAGAATAGCCGGGGCTGCGCCCCGCACCGGGTCAGTTCCCCGAGGCGATAGGCTCAACGCCGCTGAGTAGGGCACTGACGAGGGCGCGCTGCCCGGGGTCCGGGTCGGCGGCCAGGGCCAGCCGCCATGCATGGCGGGCGCGACGGCGGTCGCCACCACGTTCGGCAATCTGGCCCAGCAACTTCAGTCCGTCGAACGAGGGCTCGTCGGCCAGCGCTCGCTCGCAGTACAGCAACGCCTCGGCGTCACGTCCGGCCGTAAACAGCGATGCCGCCAACTCGAGCTCCAGCGTGGCTCGCGTCCCGTAGTCGGTGACGATGTCGGACAGCGCCGGCGGATGCCGGTCGAGTGCGGCCAGGATGGCGGGCAATCGGTCGTCATACAGCGTGCGCGGTGCGGCCAGCTCGAGTCGCATGTTGTCGTCGGTGTTGAACGACGCATCGCCGGCGAACGCCGCCGTGCCCTCCTCGTCAAGCCTGAGCTTGACCAGCAGATCGGCCGGGTAGCGGACGAACGCCTCGCCCAGACTCGCACGCACGGCCGGGTTGGAGAATCGCCGATTCATGTCATCGAGCGAGAAACGGATCGGCCGTGCCGACCCCAGCAAGATCAAATCGCGGTCCTTGAAGGCGACGACGTGCGGGAAGACGTGGCGGAACGTCGCCACCACCTCCCGGGCCGCTTCCTCCGACATGCCGTAGAGATGAAACCACTGAGCGAACACGCCGTCCGGCGCGAGTCGGGAAGCCGCCAGTTCGAAGAAGTCCTGCGTGAAAAGATTGGCGACGCCGGTAATCCAGGGATTCGAGGGCTCAGAAATAATGACATCGTACGGTTCGCCCTGGCGCCGTAGTTCGCTACGCGCGTCACCCATCACCAGGCGGAGACGAGGATCATCGAGAGGACGCCCGTTGATGGCATCGAAGTAGCGGGACGCGTCGACGACGGCGGGCTCGATCTCGAAGGCGTCGACCTCGCGCACTCGGTGCGTCAGCACCGCGCCCGCCGTCATCCCGCTCCCAAATCCCACGACCGCCACCCGGTCGGCTCCATCGGCCGCCAACAGCGGCAGATGCCCGAGCAGGGTCTGGGTCTCGATATCCCCGGCGCCGTTCGATGCGTCGGTCTTGCCGTTGATCTTCATCAACAGATAGCGGTCGATCTTCTGCACCGCCACCGAGGCGGTTGGACCATCACGGTAGAAGAGCAGTTCGTACGACGCCAGCAAGTCCCGTAACCCTTGGTCGTCGTTCGTCGCGTAACCCTCCGCCCCGTGATAGAGGCCGAAGCTGAGGGTGAGCCGGCGCGCGCCGCCATCCAGCACCAGTACCAACAACACCGCCAAGGCGGTGATGCCGACCAGACCCGGATGTGGTGTCGGCAGTCGGACGAGCAGTACGAGCGACAACCCGAGAGCCAGCAGAACGCCTGCCTGCAGGGAGGTGCTCAACCCCACACCCGCGACGAGCAACGCAGACGCTATCAGCGCCCCTGCGGCCGCACCGGAAAGATTGGCGGCGTAGAGAGAGGAGACCACGGCGTGGTCATCGCCGCCACGCGACTGTTGCCGCTTTGGCGCCAGGCTGACGACGACCGGGAGCAAAGCCCCCAGGCAGAGGGTGCTGGGCAGCATCAGGGCCGCCGCCAGCAGGAACTGAGCCACATACAGGGCCGTACTGCCGCCGTCCGCCCACCGGAACAGAGAGAGAAACAGGACCGGCAGGCGTCCACCGACCTGCAGACTGGCGAACGCGGCGCAGGCGGACCCGACCAGCAAAACGGCCGCCACAAACCGGGTGGCGCCACGCCGGCGCACCCAGGCGGCCGAGCCCCACGAGCCGAGGGCGATGCCGGTCAGAAATGTCGACAACGTAATCGACACGCCGTAGACCGACGAGCCGTAGACCATGGCCAGGGTCCGCGTCCACGCCACTTCGTAGATCATCGCGGTGCCGCCGGACACGGCGAGCACCGCGTAGAGCGATCGGGGCACCGACAGCAGCGCGCCGCCGGGTCTCGTGGCACCGGTCGGTCGCAGGTCGGCCGCCGCGTCCGACGGTGTGGTGTCCCACTGGTGCCGGGTCATCCACACGGCGGCACTCACGACCAGGTTCGCCGCGACGGCGAGCAACAAGGTTCGCGACAGCCCGGCCAGGGGGAACAAGAAAAAGACCGCGGCAAGCGGCCCAACGACGCCGCCGGCGGTATTGGCGGCGTAGAGCCACCCCACCGTCGTGGCGCGCGGTGTCTCGCCCGGGTGCAGCTGGTCGAGCGCCCGAACCAGCAACGGGAGTGACGTGCCCATCGCCACCGTGGCCGGCAGCAGGGCCAGCACGCCCAGCGCCAGCTGTCCCGCCGGTGGCACGCGATCGATCAGGCGAAAGAGCCAAGGCGTGGCCAGCGCGTACAGGCCGATCCAGGCTTCCAAGCCGGCGTAGACGGCCACCGGCGGCCACCGCCGCACCAGGGTGCGCCCGGCGGCCCACGCGCCGATCGCCATGCCGCCCATGAACGCCGCCAGGACGATGCCCATTGCCACCGGCGTGGCCCCCAGCGACAAGAGCAGGAGGCGGGTCCACACCACCTCGAAGATGAGCGAGGTCGCGCCGGTCAGGAAAAACGCGCACAGCAACGCGTACGACGAACGTCGTATTCTCACAATTGCACTTTTCGGCACGGGTGGCCGAAAGCTTTAGGCGTTGGTGGTCGAACCCGACACACCGGCCTGGGCGAGAAGAAACGCGTACTGCAGAGCCACATCCCGATAGCGTCGATATCGACCCGATACGCCGCCGTGACCGGCATCCATGTTGGTCTTGAGCAGCAACGGATTGCCGTCGGTCTTCAGGGCGCGCAGCTTGGCCACCCACTTGGCCGGCTCCCAGTACTGCACCTGTGAATCGTGCAAGCCGGCCAGCACGAGCAACGCGGGGTAAGCCTTTGCCTCGATGTTGTCGTATGGCGAATAGGCCAAAATGTCGTCGAACGCGCCGCGCTCGTTCGGATTGCCCCACTCGTCGTACTCGCCGGTGGTCAGTGGGATGCTGTCGTCGAGCATCGTCGTCATGACATCAACGAACGGAACCTGCGCCACGACACCGGCGAACAGGTCGGGCCGCATGTTGATCACGGCCCCCATCAGCAACCCGCCAGCGCTTCCCCCCATGGCGAACAGTCGGTCCGTCTGCGAGTAGCCTTCCCCCAGCAGGTGCTCGGCGGCGGCGATGAAGTCGGTGAACGAATTGCGCTTCTGTCCCAATCGGCCATCGTCATACCAGCGTCGTCCCAGCTCCTGGCCACCCCGCACGTGCGCGATCGCGAAGATGAACCCGCGGTCCAGCAAACTCAACCGCGCGGAGTTGAACGCCGGGTCGATGCACAGACCGTAGGCGCCGTAGCCGTACAGCAGCAGGGGGTGGCTACCGTCACGAGGCGTGCCGACCCGCGACACCAGCGAGACCGGAATGTGTTCGCCATCCGGCGCGATGGCCATGAGCCGCTCGGACTGATAACGAGTCGGATCGAAATCGCCAAGCACTTCTTCCTGTTTCAACCGCGTCCGCGTCCGGGCCACCATGTCGTAGTCATAGGTGGTCGTCGGTGTCGTGAGGGACTCGTAGCCAAACCGCAGCACCGACGAGTCAGCTTCCCGGTTGACTGACAAATACGCGTCGTACACCGGCTCGTCGAACGCAATGTCATGGGCGTCCGCGCCGCTCCAGGGGCACACTCGCAGGTAGACCAGGCCGCCTCGCCGCTCGTGCGTCACCAGATGGTCACGAAAAAGCTCGAACGGCCCGAGCAGCGCGTCCTCCCGATGCGGGATCAGTTCGACCCAGCGGTCCGGATCCATGCCGCCCTCAGGCGCCTCCATCAACTTGAAATTGCGTGCGTCGCGATTCGTGCGGATGTAGAACCGGTCACGAAAGTGGTCAATGTGGTACTCGTGGTCGCGCTCTCGGGCCAAGAACACCGAGAAGGTACCGGTGGGGTCGTCGGCGTCCAGAAACCGATACTCGCTGGAGACCGTCTGATGCGACCCAATCAGCAGATAGCGCTTCGACCGGCTCTTCCCCACCCCGCAATTGAACGTGTCGTCCGGCTCCTCGTAGACCACCACGTCGTCCGCTTGTCGGGTGCCGAGCTGGTGTCGGTAGATACGAGACCACCGCAACGTGGTCGGGTCTTGGTGGGCATAGAACAGCGTCCGGCTGTCATTGGCCCAGACCAGATTGCTGGTGACGCCGGTCAGCGCGTCGTCGAGATGGGCGCCGGTCACCAGGTTCTTGACGCGGATCGTATGAATGCGTCGTCCCTCGAAGTCGGTCGCATAGGCGAGCAGCTGCTGATCCGGACTGACTTCGCGGCCAGAGACCTGGCAGAAGTCACGCCCTTCGGCGAGTTCGTTGACGTCGAGCAAGACCTCCTCTGACCCGGCTGGCTCGCGGCGGCGACAGTAAATCGGATATTCGCGATCGTCCTCGTAGCGCCGGTAGTAGGTGAAGTCGCCTTCCCGATACGGGACCGACATGTCGGTCTGCTTGATGCGCCCCTTGATTTCCTCGAACAGGGTCTCCTGCAGTACTTCGGTCTGGGCCATGACCGCATCGGTGTGGGCGTTCTCGGCGCGCAGATAGTCAATGACCTCCGTACTCTCGCGCTCGCGCAACCAGTAGTAGTCATCAACGCGAACCACCCCGTGCGTCTCGTGGCGGGTCGGCGACCGCCGGGCCCGGGGCGGCTCGGCCGCATGCGGATTCAAGGGGGTCATGGCGTTTTGACCGGCGCCGCCGCCTGGCGCGGCTGTGGTTCGTATGTCATCGGTTGACTCGGTAGAGGGATGCGGCAGAACAGACCAAGGCACAGAGAGCAGTGCGCCTGCCCTGAGAGTCACTCAGACCGCAGCGCCGCAAGCAGTGGGGACCGCACCGCCACCACGGTAGCCGCCAGCGACGAGATCAGGCCGGCGGCCGCCACCGCCAACAGCAACCCGCCCAGAGACACGACCGGGAACTGGCCGCCGCGCGCCAGCCAGGCCGGGGCGATGGCCACGAGCGCGCAGACGGTGCCTGCCGCCAGGCCCCCGAACAACAGCAATCCGTTCTCGACCAACACCAGCCGGGACACATCTCGCGCGTCGTAGCCAACCGCGCGCAGCAGCGCGAGCTCGCGACGACGCTCCAGCACATTCCGCAGCAACACGGCACCCAACCCGAAGGTGCCGAGGAGCAGTCCAAGCGCGCCCAGCGTCTGGAACGTGGCCAGGTAGGTGTTGTTGACGCGGTGGAACGCCGCGAGCTGGTCGGAGGCCAGAGTCACGTCAAAGCCGTAGTCCGACAGGCGATCTTCCAGGGCCGCGGTCACACCCGCCGTGGCGTCGGCCGGCGCGTCGATCAGGAAGAACCGGTAGCCCTCGTGCTCCGGGAACAGGCGGACGAACGGCCGCTGGCCGATGATCAGCTCCCCTTGAAAAATGCTATCGGTCAGCGCCGCCACGATCCGAAGCGTGATCGGGTTATCGCTTTCGCGGTTCACGACGAAATCGTCACCCACGGAGAGGTGCAGCGCGTAGGCGAGCGACGTCGCGTCGGCAATCGCCGGTACCGCGCCGTCGTCGAACTGCCGGTCGAGGAGCAGCCAGGGGTTGGCGACCTCCGCCTCGGTATCCGCCAGGGTCCGACCAAAGCTGAAACGACCGTCGGCGAGAAACCCTGGCTCGGGCGCCAGCAATTTCGGGTTCTTCGCCTGGTAGAGGTTGAGGCAACTGGCGTCCTCGCCCGGCCGCACCCGGAACCGCGCGTAGGACGCGGCGCCGAAGAGGTCGTCGTCGAACGCCGAGATCCCGAGTTCCGCTTGTCCGTCCGCCGACGACAGATCGAGCACGATCGGCAACAACGACTCAGCGATGAGCGGATAGCCGCCGGTGCCGGACGCCCGGTCGGTATCCTCCCCGCCACCCTCGAGATGGAATGCATCGACCGCCACGATGATGAACGAGGCGAAGGCGATGAGGGTAATGCACAGCACCGAGCGCCCAGGCCGAGCCGTGGCGTTCCGCAACCCGACGCGCGAGACGGACCAGGTCGCCGGCACCGCTTCCGCCAGGGCGTCCTGCCGCCCAAGCAGTGACCACGCCAGGGTCAGCAAAGCCGTCAGCAGCAACAGACCGGTGCCAAAAAAACCGGCCGTCTCACCGACGATGCCGGCCAATGTCCCCGCCAGCACCAGAGCACCGAGGAGCCCAAGCGCGGTCGGCGCGTGACGCGTGAGACCGCCGGCGCGCGCACCCCCACCAGTGTGTGCCGGCAGCGAGCCACTGATGAGCGCACGCGGCGTCGCGCGGTCCACGGATCGCAACGTCCAGGCAATGGACGCCACGGCAGCCAGCCCCCCGCCCGCCAACCCGGCGCCCAGCGCCGCGGGCGACACGTGCAAGGTCAGCAGCGTCGTGCCCACGGCATCGACCCACCAGGTGCGCAGCCCCCACATGATCAGCTCGGCGTAGCCGACGGCGCCCGCCACGCCCAGCAGGCCGCCGGCGAACGACAACACGCCGGCCTCGCCCCAGAACAACCGTCTGACGGCAGCATCGTGGAAGCCCAGCGCTCGCAGCGCGCCAATTTCACGCAACCGCTGCTCGACGCCCAGGCGGAAAAACAAACTAGCGAGCAGCAGCGCGGAGACCACCAGGAAGAAACTGAAATAGGTGAAATACTCGCCAAAGTCGGTCACTCCGGCCGCCGCCTCGAGTGCGAGCCCTCGAGCCGGGTACACGACGAAGCCGGCCGCGAGCGGGTCGAGGGCCGAGTGCAACGCGGCCCGATAGGCAGCGGCGTCCCGTTCGGACACGCCGGACGAGGCGGACAGCCGCAGGGACGTCACCTCGCCCCACCGGGACCCCCACAAGTCCTGGCCGCTCGCCAGCGGTACGAACCCCTTCGCGACGGTTCGATGCTCGTCCCAGTAGTCCTCGTCTTTCGGGCGGACCAGACCGAGATCGATGGGAAACGGCGGATCCCAGTCCGACACGTCGTTGGCTTCGGTGATCCCCGGGTAGTCGGGCGCAAAGTCCTGGTCGGCCGCCAGTCCATCAATCGGCACGATCGCGGACACCCGGAACTGCGCCGCCTCCACCAGCAACGCCCCGGCCTCCTCCCAGAGGTAGTACTCGACCGTGACGACGTCACCAAGCCCGGCCTCGAGATCCTCGGCCGTCCAGTCATTGAGCACGATCGGTGGTGGCCCCGGGCCGGAGGCATTCAGGTCGACCGGGGTCTCGCCGCTGTCGGGCGCGTCGAGGTCCAGCAGGTCGAGGGCGGTGACGAGGGAATAGGGGGTCTGCCGATCGCCGAACCGGATCGCATTGGCCAGATAGGTCAAGATCGGCTGCTCGGCCATCCCCGCTTCGGACGCCGCCGTCCGAGCCGCGGCGACCACGTCGTCGTCAAGCAAGCCAGCCACCGACTCCACCGCCAGCGCGCCAGAGGCCTCGAGTAGACGTACCCGCAGGCCGAGGTCCTCGAGTTGTGTCTGGTCGCGCAGCGCCGCTTCGATGCTCGCGACCGCGACCGACGTCTCGAGGCCCGGCGCACCACCGCCGAGCAACAACGTGTTGACCTGCTGGTCGAGCTCGAGATCGCGCTGCATGCGACCGAGATTGATGAACACCGCTCGCGAAAACCCCTGTTGGGGCCTGAACGAGAATTCTCCGAGACTCTCCGGTGCCAGCACCTCCTGGATACCCAGACGCATCGTCCGGCCCAGATCGTCACGCCGCCCGTGCAGGGAACTGACCGGGATGGCAGATGGTTTCTGGACGCGCACGAGGAGCGTTTCGCCCGCCGCGGCGCCGAGTTCACGAGCAAGCCCCGCGCTGACCAGGACGGTGCCCGGCTCCGGTGTCCGTCCCTCGGGCTCGACCCCGTGAAAGCGCCAGAACCGCTCATCGACGCCGTACACCTGGATGCCGCCGGCTCGACTACCGCTGTCCTGATGGGTGACGAACCCTTCCAGGGCTATGAGCGGCGCACTGGCGCCGGCAGTGTTGGCACGCGCCGGTTCCTCGGCCAGCGCCATCACCACGTCTTCGCCCAGCGCGTCGCGAAAAAACAGACCCGAGGTCACCACGTGATCAACCTGGCCCAGGCGCAGTAGCGCGAGATCACGGAGGCTGGCGCGAACCGACGTGCCGACGAGGAACGCGCCAGCCAGCACCGAGACCGCCACGCCAACCCCGGCGATGACGGCCAGGTTGGTCCGCCAGAAGTGCAGCAGGCTGCGCCGCAACAGCGTGCTCGTGGTCATGGTTCGTCCACCCGTGCGAGCCGATCGCCGACCAGTTCGAACTGGATTGGGCAACGGGCCGCAAGCGCGATGTTGTGGGTCACGATGAGAAGCACCGTCTTCTGGCGCTCGTGCAGGTCGAACAGCATGGATGCCACCACGTCACCCGCCGCGCGGTCGAGGTTGCCGGTGGGCTCGTCACACAGCAGCAGCGGCGGGCGCCGAATGAGGGCACGCGCGAGAGACACCCGCTGCCGCTCGCCGCCGGAGAGTTCACCGGGACGATGGTCCAGACGGTCGGCCAGGCCCACCCCATCAAGCAGCTCGCGGGCGCGCTCCGCGGCGTCCGGTTCGCGCTCTCCGACCAACGTGGGTATCAGCACGTTCTCCAACACGGTGCACTGCGGCAGCAAGAGATGGTCTTGAAAGACGAAGCCGACACGCCGATTCCTGAACACAGCGAGCTCGGTCGACGACAACGCGAACGGGTCGACCCCGTCCAGCGTGACCGTGCCTGCCGTCGGCGGCTCCAGCGCGCCCAGGACATACAACAGCGTGCTCTTCCCACTACCGGATGGACCCACGATCGACGCCGCGTCGCCAGGTCGCAGCGACAGCGTGAGGTTCGACAGGATGGTCAGCGGCCCGCGTGGGGTCGGGTAGGACTTGGCGAGGTTGGTGACTTCGAGCACGTGTCTCTTGGACGCCGGCCCGGCGGCTCGCGCTTCTGCGCGGCGGCCGCGGCCGCGGCCGTTATCCCTGTTGGAACGCCCGCGGCCGGAAGAGGAAGTCCACGATGTTTCCTTCGTGCGGCTGCAGCCAGTTGAGCTTGATCGTCGGCACCGGCCCGATGTTCAGCCGGTCAATGTTTCGGGCGTCCAGCAGAGCGCGTGTGAACACCGGATCTTCGGTGAGTCCGGTCGCGACCAGCGTCTCCCCAATCGTCTTGAGCATCTGGTCTTGCGGGCACTCGACCACGGTCACGAACGGGTACATGTACTCCTTTTTGGCCATTGCCACGTCGGGCGACGCGCAGTGGACGACCGTGGGACGGATGTAGTCGCACCGCTCACGCGAGACCAGCCGACCGCCGTCCTGATGCTTGGCGGATACTTCCTCGACGCCCGGCTCCTTCAACGCGTTGTCGATGTCGGCCGAGATCGCGGTCGCCTGACCCGGCACGGTGAAGGCGGCGAGGGCCGCCTCCGGGTCCTCCGGAGGCCGGGGCGCAATCGGTCCCAGACGCGCGGCCACCGCTTCGGCGATCTCGCGCGTGTGGCGCGGGGCCCAGATGCCCGAACAGTTGATGCACCCGCGGCCGCTATTGGTCAGCACGCTGTCGACCATGAGGTCCACATACTGTTCCCAGTCGTCGACCTTGTCCTCGCCGATCAAAATCTTGCTGAACCCGGGTCCATGCACCTGGACCCCCGGACTGGCGGCGTACTGCTCGACGGTGGCGGTGCCACCGAAAATCAGACTGCGGGTCGTGTTGTTCAGCACCGCCGCACCCACTTCGCCGAGCCCCGGATAGAGGCAGATCGCCTCCTTCGGAATTCCTGCTTCGAAGAACGCCTGGGCCATCCGCCACGGGGTCCAGGGCTCTTGAGGTCCAGGCTTGAGTACCAGCCCGATCTGCAGCGGGATGATCGGCAGCCACAGACTGTGCACGCCGGGTGAGTTGGACGGCAACACCATGCCCACCACCGGCGCCGTCGCCTGATAGCTGCGCATCACGCCGTCTTCTTCCCCGTAGCCACGAGTCAGGATGTCGTAGTCGAGTCGGCGAGTCAGCGACCGGAGCACCTGGTCGAGATGGCTCAGCACGTACTCGAGCTTGCCCATGTTCATCCGGCACATGTGCTCGGGCAATCCGGTCGTGGCCGACTGCTGCCGGACGAAGTCGTCCGGCGTCTGACTACCGTCACCAAGTGGCAACTCGGCCGACTTGAAGAGTTCGCCGCCCTTCTTGACCATCGCCAGCAAGTCCGCGCAGGGAATCTCGCGCAACGCGTCACGCGCGCGCTCCGACCCCTTCCGCAGGTCCCGGGCCACCATGCCCGCGTTCGCCTGGCTCACCTCGGCCACCGGCTCACCCGTGGCGAAATGGTGGACCTGTGTAGTTTCGAGGCTGGTATACGGCTGTCCCCATCGGAGGATTGGAAAATGAATCACGGCTCTCTCGGTCCTGGATTAGCGTGAACGGTTGACGAGCCCGTCTATTCGACGGTGATCGAGATCGTGGTGCACAGTCCGCCCTGGGTCACATGCTCGTCGTCGCCGATCTGCAACGTCAGCGTGTGTGAACCGGCCGGCAGCAGGGTTTCAAAGACTTTGGAGCCATCGCCGAAATGCACCCACGGGTCGGCCTTCGGAATTGGTTCCCCAACCGCCAGGCATTCGGTATCGATCCCCACGTGATGATGCCCCATCCCCTGACGCGGAGTCTCGACCTCCGCCGGCACGGGTGAGATGTTGAGGTTCGACACGATGAACTCCATCGACACCGGACTAGACACGGTCGCGCCGTCGGTTGGGCTGACGAAGCCAACCGTCGGCACCACCGACGAACGGTCCTCCATCGGATCTGGCGCCATGGGCTCTTCCATCGGCTCGGGCTCTGGCGCACCGCCTCCGCAGGCCACCAATCCGGTGACCAGCGCCAAAACCAATCCGCCCATCCCACTCGCCGTCCGCCGCTGCCGCCCGTTGATTGCTGTCAGCACTTGCGCTTCTCCCCCTGCTACGAATGTCAGCCTGCCGGCCCTGTCCACCGTAACCTCGCGACGGCGGAACGGCCGGTGCCAGATCAATAGACGCCAACCGTCGTGGCCGACCCCAGTTGGCTGAACGGCCGAACCCCGCTGACCCCATCCCATGGGTACTGCTCGCAGGGCGGTTCCCGCTCACCCTCGTCACGTTCCTGGAACCGGGGCACAAAGAACTCTTTTGTGAGCGTCGTGAGCATCACCCGCCCGGTTTCGCCGTAGCCAACCACCTTCTCCGGATCGTCGACATCCACCACCTGCAGGACGGCGCGCGGTTGCGGCGCGTAGTAGGTGATCTTGTACCCGTTCTCGGGCCCGCTGGGCGGACTGGCCGCGAGGCCCATCAGGGTGTTGCCGTAGGTGGGCGTCATGTAGATGCCGTCCAACAACTCCTCGTGCGCGAAACGGTTCCATTGCGGCGTGAACTCGGTGCCGCCCGCGAAGATACCGGTGATACCCGACTCTTTCAGGCTGGAGCCGTTCTCTTCCAACCGAGCGGCCAGCGACTCGAGCAACTTCGGTGTCGCGAACATGCACTTGATGTCGTGGCTTGCCGACAAGACCGTGACCGCCTGGTCGATGACGTGGTCCTGATAGGCCTGCAGGTGCTCCATCCAACCCTTTTTTATCAACTTGATGACCCAGCGGGGATCGAGGTCGACGCAAAAACAGATGCCTCCCCGATATTGCGCCAGATGTTCGACCGCCAATCTGAGCCGGCGTGGACCGCTCGGCCCCAGCATGAGCCAGTTGCTGCCCTTTGGGAAAAACTCCTCAGGCAGCGTGTCGGAAAACAGCTCATAGTCGATGCGAAAATCCGCCTGCGTCACGCGGCTCTTTG
Source organism: Vicinamibacterales bacterium (assembly GCA_029940535.1). Classification (GTDB taxonomy): domain Bacteria; phylum Acidobacteriota; class Vicinamibacteria; order Vicinamibacterales; family UBA8438; genus UBA8438. Next base: position 120,062 of record JAPYUM010000001.1, on the reverse strand, counting down.
GAATCCCCGTCGTGCCGCCGGTCTCGAACACGAACGTCGGCCGGTCGGCGTAGGCCTTGGGCACCCACCGGCGCACCGGTCCCCCGCGGAGCCAGTCGTCTTCGAAGTGCGGAAACTTGTTGAGATCGGCGAAGCTCTGGACCTGCTGCCGCGGATCCCAGCCCGCCTGCCGGGCCCAATCCAGCCAGAACGAGCACCCGGTGTCAGGGTTGAAATGCCACTCGATGATCTCTCGCACCCACGCGTCAAGCGCGGTGTTCGCCTCGGTCGTGTTGGTCTCGGTCAACGCGCTCTCCGTAATCATCAACCTGTGATCTTACACTAGGTCGTGAGCAAGGCACGGCCTACCCGCCGAAGCCTCGGCGAAGGCGGGTCGTGCGGCTGGCCTGCTATAGTGAGTCCGAACGATTCTCATCGGCGACCATCTGGATAGGAGGAGGCTCCATGGCCGAACAAGAGCAGAATTTTGCCAACCACGCCCGCTTTGTCCCGCCGTATCACTACGTGGCGTTCCCGATCTTGCTCGTCAACCTCCTGTACAGACTCTACTGGCTCTCGGGCGGGCTCACGTTCGACGCGATCCTGGACGTCCTGGTCGGTGTGGCGCTGATCATCGTGGCATTGTTCGCGCGAGTGTTCGCGCTGGGCGCCCAGGACCGAGTCATTCGACTCGAGATGCGCTTGCGCATGCGAGAGCTGCTTCCGGACGACCTCCAAGGCCGCATCAACGACTTCACGCCGACGCAGATGGTGGGCCTGCGATTCGCGAGCGACGCGGAGCTACCAGCCTTGGCACGCAAGGTATTGGACGAGAACATCGTCAAAGCGACGCCCATCAAGCAGGCAGTCAAGGACTGGCAGCCTGACCTTCACCGCGTGTGAGCAGCGGCAGGGTGTTGTGGTCGTGAATCGTCTGATGGCTGTCGGGAAGCACGTCGCACCGCTCAGACAGTCCGCGCACAGCGGACAAACGCGGCGACACGTGCTGATCGACGCGTGGGGCTCACCGGCTGAGCGGTTGGACGACGCGGAGAGCATCCGGGCCCTCCTGGAACGAGTCGTCGACGTGCTCGGAGCCACGCTCCTTGACCTGTCTCTCCGCCGGTTCAGCCCGCAAGGGGTCACCGCGGTGGCGATGCTGGCCGAATCGCACCTCGCCGTGCACACCTGGCCCGAACTCAACTACTTTGCCGCGGACCTGTTCTACTGCGGAGCCGGTGACAGCGAGAAAGCGATGCAGCTGCTAGTGGAGAAACTTGGTGCCGTCGAGGTGCGCCAGCACGACGTCGCACGCGGTTACGACCAGAGGCCGGCGCCGGTCGAGGCGCCCGCGACCTCGGGTGGCACGCAGTGAGCGCCGCCGCCACGGCCACGCCGATGCAAGTGAAGGTGATCTCCTGGCTGACGGTGGTCCTGGTCGCGCCGGCCGGGCTGGCTGCCGGTGGACAGCCCGGTCGCCAGGCACTCGAGCCGGACCCCACTCAGGTGATGGTGGAATCGCTGGCACAGTTCCGGTTCGACCAACTTGGCCATCCCCAGATCCAATCTGACTCCATCAAGCCGGTGCTCGCCCCACGAACACGGCCTCATAGACTCCTGATCCTGCCGGTACGGTTTGCCGACACGGGCTACGACCGCTTCGCCGACGACCCGGCTCAGGACGACAAGAACCGGGCCTATTTCCAGGATCTCCTGTTCGCGGGCGGCCCCGAGGACCCCGAACCAGGCACCCTGTCCCACTACTACTGGCATCAGTCACGCGGTCGCTACAACGTCACGGGAGACATCTTCCCTGTCGTGGAACTCGAACAGCCGTTGCACCACTACGGTCGGCCAGTGCAAAACTCGGACGGCAGCTGGCGAAACGACGAGCGCGCGAGCGAGTTGGTCATCGACGCGCTGCAGGCCGCCACGACGGCAGAACCGGACTTCCCGTGGCAGGACTACGACCTGTGGGATCCGCAGGACTTTGACGAGGACGACGATCTCGACGAACCGGATGGTTACCTTGATCACTTCATTCTCGTGGTCGCCGGAAAGGGCCAATCGTCCTGCCAGGGTCTGTACAAGCTCGATGAAAAGCTCAATACCAATGCCGCATCCGACGCGTTCTTCGGGCTGACCCAGACCGAACAGGACTGCGCGGACCGGGTTTGGCCGCACCGGTTCGCACTGAGCCAGAACTTGGACAGCGGTCCGATGGTGGACGGCCGCATGCACGTGCGCGGCGGGGCCGACATCGGCACGGGGATGTGGGTGCTGGACTACAACATGCAGTCCGAGTACACCGAGCCGTCCACGTTCATTCACGAGTTCGGTCACTCTCTGGGGCTGCCGGACATCTATGCGAGGGCGACCAACAACTCCACCGCGTCCTGGGAGGCCATGTCGAGCACCGCCTCACCTGAACCGCAGGAGTTGAGCGCCTGGTCGCGCACGGTACTGGGTTGGTTGGAGCCCTGCGTTGTTCGACCGGGCGACCTCGGCGGCCCGCGCACCGGGTCGCTGTATCTGAAAACGATGAACGACTGGAGCGGTGAGGCCGGCCACATGGCAACGGATGGCCTCTGTGACGCCGCCATGGTGATTCTGCCGCCCAAGGTGCGAGACATCGTGATGGGACCGCTGGGGGCCGAGCACGGTGCGCAGGCCGTCTACTCGGGCCAAGGGAACAACATGAATCGAACCCTGGCGCGTACGTTCGACCTCAGCGGGGTCGCCGCCACGGCCCCGGTGATGATGAACGTGGACGCCTGGTTCGTCATCGAAGCGGAGTGGGACTATCTCTACGTCGAGGTCGCCGGTGCGGGCGAGCCATTCCGACGCATCATGCCCACGGACAAGGGCGCCATCGATGACACACAGAGCGTCATGCCATCGGTCAAGGGGCATGAGGGGACCGGGTCCGCCCCGGGATTCACCGGGCGCAGTGGCGACCTGGACGGCGATGGCAAGGTGGAACGGGCGCGGGGCTGCGATCCCACCGCGGCGCGCACTCTGGCGGAAGATCGAGTCGGCGCGGACACCACGGCAGACCCCTGCGAAGCGGCCCAGTGGATTGAGGCGACGTTCGACCTGAGCCAGTACCGGGGCCGCGAGGTGAGGGTGCGCTTCACCTATTTCACCGATATGGCGGCGGTCGAGGATGGCGCGCTGCTCGACAACATCTCCATTCCCGCCATCGACTTCCGCGACGACTTCGAGGGCCCCGACCTGACCGGCTGGCTGGCCCAGGGCTTTACCTTGTCCTCGGGACGGCACGAACTGGCGGTGCCGCACTTCTACCTGTTGGAATACCGCGACCCGTATCGCACGTTCGATACTGTCAAGAACTATGATCGGGCGCTATCCCACCCCGGTTTCACATTCTTTCCGGATCGCGACGGGGAGATGTCGGCCATCAACGTCAACTACCGTCCCGGGGTGGTGATGTGGTACTACAACGGCGAGTATCTGTGGAGCCAGAACGAGCCGTCCGAGACCGGGCCTGGACGCGGCTTCTTGCTCGTGGTGGATGCCAATCCACAGGAGTTCGCGATCCCCGGCCTGCCGCAGCAGTACTATCAGACCGCTGACGGGTGGACCCAGTGGCAGTTCGACGACGCGGCGCAGCCCCTGCTCCGCGACGGCTTTGTCGACGCCATGTGCTTCCAGCGTCGCCCGGCCTACTACTCGACCGACGTGGCCCCGGAGGATTCAGCGCGGTGTTCGGAGGCCCTGGTCGACGGTGAACCGGCGATGGAGCGGTTGAGCTGGAACGGGCGGCCCCTGATGTATGGCTACACCATCATCAATGAATTCCTCCCCGGTCCAGAGCGGCGCGCACGCAAGTCCGGCGGCAGTCTGTTTGACCTGCGTATCCGCGACGGCCAGACGCAGTATCGACTCTATGACCGAGCCCTCCGCGGCATGCACTCGGCGGATGCCCCCTTCGCGATAAAGGATTACGCCGACGGCCTGGAGGTCTATCGCCCGCGGGACGGCATCATGAGCCGAGAATCGGCATCGCCCTTCGCGGCGGTCAGCGCCTTCACGGACGAGCGGCCAAACCGCTATCAAAGCCCCACGCTCCCCTTTGGGGGGGCCGACATCCCCGAAGCCGGCTTCAGCTACACACTCAAGCCGCCCGATCCAAGTGCTCCAGAGGGCAGCGAAGTACGCGTAGATTTCCGCTGGCGCTAGGCGGTAGCGGCCGCTTGTGGGCGGGTTTCGGTCATGAGGTGAGAGCCGACTGGCGCTTGTCGACGGTGCTTGTCGGCATACATGCGCGCGTCGGCTTCCTCGAGCAGCGCTTCGATATTCCCAGCCGCGTGGCCGAGTTCGGCGCACCCGACACTGAGCCCGAGACCGGGTGGAAGGGCCCACCCTTGCACAGACACAGCGAACCCTGCCTTGAGTTGCGCGCTCTTGGATGCCGCGTCGCGCTCGGTGCAGGACATGAGCGCCACGAACTCATCGCCGCCCCAGCGGAAGACATAGTCGGAGCCTCGCACATGACGCTGGAGCAGGCTGACGACATGTTGCACGAGACGGTCGCCCATGGCGTGTCCCATATCGTCGTTGACCGACTTGAATCGATCCACATCGACGAAGACCAACGTGAGCGGGATGTTGTACCGGGCGTGCCGCTGCACCTCGCGGTCGAGGAACTGGTCAAAGAAGCGGCGGTTGTGACACCCGGTTAGCGGGTCGGTCATGGCCACACGCTGAAACTCGCACTGCGAGGATTCGAGGCGCCGTTTATACCGCTCCAACTCGGCCGTGAGCTTCTCTATGGTGTCGGGTGAGGAGGAGTCCCGAGGCGGCCTGGCACTGCGGTGGCTGCGGCGCGACGCGGTCGCCACTCGCTTCTGCTGCGTTGGTCTCAGCATGCCTCCCTTTTTGCAAGACTCGGACCAACCCGCATACTCCATCCTGTCAGCGGGGCGTCCTCTACGACGACGGGGTGAAACGCGGGTCGTGTCGTCGGGCGGTCCGTAAACATGGGTCCTGTTGTGGCCCGGGTCGACGGTTCGCTGGCACTTGGGCGCCGAGAAACCGACACCCACACGGGGCGAACTCCAGCCCAGCGTGTCCGATCGACCCATACGGGCGTCGAAGACCGTGGCGCACCGCACACAGATACGGGCCCCCGGCGGCCGGCTCGAAGCCACGCGGCGCCGGCGCGCTCACCCACTCGCACCGTCGGCTGGAGCCGCGAACGCATCACGACTGGCGGTCAACCACGAACCGCCGTCAACGACCAGCGTGTGCCCAGTGATGTAGGAGGCTGCGTCAGAGCACAAGAACAAGGCGGCGTCGCTCACGTCTTTGACGAGCCCGAGACGTTGGAGCGGCGTGGCCTGCTCCACCCGCGTCTTGGCGGCGTCGTCGAGGAGTCTGCGCACGCCTTCGGTGTCGGCGATCGGCCCCGGGGCGATTCCGTTGACACGGATGCCGTACGGCCCCCATTCGACCGCAAGCACCCGGGTCAGCGCATCGACGCCCGCCTTCGCCGAGGCGACGTGCAACTGCGCCGGGGTACCCAGGTAGTGCAAGGTCGCGCTGATATTCAGCACGACTCCGCCGGCGCGTCTCAAGTGCGGGAGCGCCGCCTTCGCGCAATGAAAGGTTCCCTTGAGGTCGATGTCTACCACGGCCCCGAACCCGTTGGGTGACAGGTTCTCGGCCAGACAGAGGAAGTTGCCGGCGGCGCCGTTGACGAGAATGTCGACCCCCCCCAGTTCCTCGACCGTCTGCGCCACGACCCCCTGGATCGCCGCTGGGTCCCTGACGTCGGCGGCGACCGCTACCGCACGGCGGCCGGTCGCGCGGATCTCATCCGCGGTCGGGTCCAGGTGTTCGGAGGACCGACTCGTAATCGCCACGTCGCATCCGTAGCGGGCAAGCTCCAGCGCGATACCCCGGCAGATGCCGGTTCCTCCCCCCGTTACGAGCGCAGTCCGTCCTTCGAGCAGGTGTGTTTGAAACGTCATGGACTCTCCTTGGTTTTCCGACGAGGCGCCCGTCTGGCGGCGTTGCTTCGTCGGTCGGAGGCGTGGGGCGGGCAGGACCGTGCCGCGCTATACAATGTGACCGGTCTTGCGAATACTCGCGTTTCTCACCGAAGCATTTCCGTTCTGGGTGCTCATCTGCGGCGCGTTGGCGCTGGTTCGCCCCACACTCTTCACGTGGTTCAGCGGCTCACTCATCACCGTCGGCTTGGGCATCATCATGCTCAGCATGGGGATGACGCTCGGTTTTGACGATTTCCGACGCATCGGGAGAGAGCGGAGCCGCGTGCTCCCCGGTGTGCTTCTGCAATATACGGTGATGCCGGCGCTGGGATGGAGCCTCGGCTATCTCCTGGCCTTACCCACGCCGTTCGCGGTCGGGCTCGTCCTGCTGTCCTGCTGTCCCGGCGGCACCGCGTCGAACGTCATTTCCTATCTGGCGAAGGCGGACGTGGCCCTGTCGGTCACCATGACGGTCCTGTCTACGCTACTCGCGGCCCTGATGACCCCGACGTTGACCGCGCTCCTGGCCGGCAACCGCATCGACGTCTCCGCTACTGGCCTCTTTCTCGACACGGTACAGGTGGTGGTGCTGCCGGTGGTAGCAGGCGCGCTGCTCAAGTGGCGCTTTCCTCGTGTCATCGAACTGGTGTTGCCAGTCGCCCCCCTGGTGGCCATGCTCACCATCACCCTGATCGTCGCCTCGGTCGTTGGTGCCGGACGAGAGCAGATCCTGGAGGCTGGCCTTCGACTGCTGGTCGCGGTGTTTGGCCTGCATCTCTTCGGGTTTCTGTTCGGCTATCTCGCCGGCAAGGTCGCGCTGGGGCGAGAAACCGGCGCGCGCACCGTCGCCATCGAGGTCGGGATGCAAAACTCGGGTCTCGGCGTCGTGCTGGCCCGCGGTAACTTCGCGAACCCGCTGGTCGCCATCCCCAGCGCGATCTCCACCGTCGCACACTCGCTCATCGGCAGTCTGGCCGCGGCGTGGTGGAGCCGATCGCCCGCCGACGACGCGCCACCTCCCACGCCCCCCTCTCAGGCATCGTGACGGGGTCGGTCGCGCAGACTCAGCGACTGGTGAGCCTCACCGCCCGTTCGACCAAGGCGCGCGGGGCGGCCGGCAAGTCGAGCGCGAGGGCGGCCAGACGCCCCTCGTCGGACATCTTTCGCCAGGTCTTGGCCAACACGCCCAACAGCGTATCGTCGTCGTGCTTGGATACGAAGTCGGCGAGATAGTGGGCGAGGAACACGAGGCAGATAACGTCCTCGAGCAGCTGCACGTCCGGGTCGGCCTTGAGCTGCTCCTTCCGCAGGAGCGACTCGACTCGCGCGACCACCGCATCGTCGTAGCCGACGTCTCGAAGAATGGCGGCGGCCGTCGACGCATGAAACCGGGCCAACTCCGTGCGCCACTGCCGATAGCCGTCCCGTCCGTCGGCGTAGTCGGCCCGGGCGCTGGTCCAGCGACGAATGTGCTGACACCGGGCCGCGAGGCGCACCGGCTCGGGGGCGTCCGGGCGATACCGGTCCAGACAGGCGGTCATCCGGCGCGCGTAGACCAGCTCTCGCGGCTGCGCGACACCGTTGACTAGGTCGTCGTTGGGGTCCTCGGCGTTCGCGGCGTCGAACCGGTCAACCGCGCGCTGGAATCGATCGGCAGAACTGATCACGGTCTGGCACTCCTGGGTTTTCCGACGAGGCGCCGCGGCATCCGCCGGACGTTCGGGCGTTATGATAGCTAGTTCCATGCCTCGTGACGACGACATACACCCCGAGTTTCATCGCATGTTGGGGCGCGAGGCCAAGGAACACGTCCTCGGCCAGCGTGGTCGAGTCTTCTGGCTGTATGGCCTGTCTGGTTCAGGAAAGAGCACCCTGGCCCACGCCCTGGAAAGGCGTTTGCATGGAGAAGGCGTCCTCACGCGCCTGCTGGACGGCGACAACATTCGCACTGGCCTCAGTCGCGGGCTCGGTTTCTCGGACGCGGACCGCCTCGAGAACATCCGGCGCATCAGCGAGGTGGCCAAGCTCTTCGCCGAAACCGGAATCGTCACGCTTGCCGCGTTTATCACGCCGACGCGGGAGCTGCGGGCCATGGCGCGCGACATCGTCGGAGCTCCGGACTTCCGGGAAATCTACGTGAAGGCCTCATTCGCCGCCTGCGCCGCCCGCGACGTCAAGGGACTGTATGCGAAGGCGAAGGCCGGAGGCGTGAAGGATTTCACGGGAAGAGATTCCCTCTTCGAAGAACCTGACGCAGACGTCGGCGACGTCGTCGTCATCGATACCGAGCACACGACCGTCGAAGATTCAACCGATACGCTGTATCAGATCGTGCGCCCCCTGATCGACCCGCGAGACTCGCGACCCGGCGAAAAATAGACTGGGATTCCGGCTCGGACTCTCATCGACATAGTCCACATGCGGTCCTACAAGCTCAACCACGTCCGGCAGTTGGAGTCTGAAGCGATCTTCGTGTTGCGGGAGACCGCGGCTCAGTTCGATCGCCCGGCACTCCTGTTTTCTGGTGGCAAAGACTCCATCGTCATGGCGCATCTGGCCCGAAAGGCTTTCCACCCGGCGCGCATCCCGTTCATGTTGCTCCACGTGGACACCGGCCACAATTTTCCCGAGACCATCGAGTTCCGCGACCGCTTCGTGAAGGAGATCGGCGCCAGCCTCGTCGTGGCGTATGTGCAGGACTCCATCGACAAGGGCCGGGTCGTCGAGGAGCAGGGCATTCATGCGAGCCGCAACAAGCTGCAGACCGTGACGCTGCTCGACGCCATCGAGACCCACCAGTTCGACGCCGCGCTCGGCGGCGGTCGACGAGACGAGGAAAAGGCTCGTGCCAAAGAGCGGTTCTTCTCCCACCGCAACGACTTCGGGGAGTGGGATCCCAAGGGACAACGTCCCGAATTGTGGAACCTGTTCAACGGACGGCATCACCATGGGGAGCACTTCCGCGTCTTCCCTCTGAGCAATTGGACGGAAATGGACGTCTGGCAATACATCAAACACGAGGCGATCGACCTCCCGAGCCTCTATTTCTCGCACCGGCGCGAAGTCGTCGATCGCCACGGGTCTTTGCTGGCAGTGTCTGATGTGGTGCGGGTCCAGCCGGACGAAACCTCAGAAGAACGAACCGTCCGGTTCCGCACCATCGGCGACATGACCTGTACCGGCGGGGTGGACTCAGCCGCGACCTCACTGGACGACATCATCGCGGAAGTCGCCGCCGCTCGCGAAACCGAGCGTGGGACGCGCTCGGACGACAAGCGCTCGGAGTCCGCCATGGAGGATCGCAAGAAGGAAGGCTATTTCTAGTGTCCACGAGCGAGAGCGCGGGTTACATGGAAATGGATCTGCTGCGGTTCACGACCGCGGGCAGTGTCGACGACGGAAAAAGCACCCTGATCGGGCGGCTGCTGTACGACAGCAAGAGCATCTTCGAAGACCAGCTCGAGGCGATGGAGGAGTCGAGCCGCAAGCGCGGCGACGAGCACCTCAACCTCGCGTTGCTGACCGATGGCCTGCGCGCCGAGCGCGAGCAGGGGATCACCATCGACGTGGCCTACCGCTACTTCGCGACGCCGCGACGCAAGTTCATCATCGCCGACACCCCGGGACACATGCAGTACACGCGCAACATGGTGACGGGTGCATCGACCGCCAGCCTCGCCATCATCCTGATTGACGCGAGGAAGGGCGTGATCGAACAGACCTGCCGTCACGCCTTCATTGCCAACCTGCTTCGTATTCAGCATGCCGTGGTGGCGGTGAACAAGATGGATCTGGTGGACTACCAGGAGGAAACATACGAGGCGATCGTCGCCGAGTTCCAGGATTTCGCGTCGCGCCTGGACAACATCGTCGAAATCACGTTCATCCCGATCAGCGCCCTGCGCGGGGACAACGTCGTCGCCACGTCGGACCAGATGCCATGGTACGGCGGTCCCACTCTGCTTCATCACCTCGAAACGGTGTACGTCGGGTCCGAGGAAAACCACGTGGACGCGCGCTTCCCCGTCCAGTGGGTGATCCGGCCGCAATCGGACACGCATCCAGACTTTCGCGGCTACGCGGGGCGGGTCGCTGGCGGGGTCTTCAAACCGGGCGACGAGGTGCTGGTTCTACCGAGCGGGTTCGCCACCCACGTGTCGGCTATCGAGACCTTCGACGGCCAGATCGAGGAGGCGTTCAGCCCACTGTCCGTCACGATCACGCTGGATGACGACATCGACATCAGCCGGGGCGACATGATCGTCAAGCCGAACAACCCACCCCGGGTCGACCAGGATATCGAGGCGATGATCTGTTGGTTTTCAGAGCGCCCTCTGGTGTCGAGAGGCAAGTATGCGCTCCGTCACACGACCAAGGAGGTCCGGGCCGTCGTACGGGACATCCGCTTCAAGGTCGACATCAACACGCTGCACAAGATCGAGGGCGACCCCGAATTTGGCCTGAACGAGATCGGCCGCATCTCGCTGCGCACGTCGGCGCCGCTCTTCTACGATCGTTATAACCGCAATCGCACGACTGGCAGTTTCGTCCTGATCGACGAGCAGACAAACGAGGCCGTAGCGGCAGGAATGATCGTCTGAGGGTTTCTGGGACGCGGCATCCAGTCGCCGCGTTCGCGAGTGGATCCTGATGGAAAACGTTCTCGCCAGAGTTGCCGCTCGGAAGCTCGACGTGCTCGACTACGCAGGCGTGTGAAAAGACCTACGGTCGCCTCCAGGCAACGCCGGTCGGTTTCGCGATCGGTTCCCTTTCGAGGGGCGAATTCAGAAACTAAGTGCAACGCCCCGAGTTCCCATCGAGGAGGCGACCTAGAGAAGTTGAAGCTGTTTCGGGGAATCATCGCGGAACGTGGCCCCCTCGTGGCGCAGCAGCCATCGCTTCCGCACGAGACCTCCCCCAAACCCCGTCAGTCGTTCGTTCGCCCCGATGATGCGATGGCACGGAATGATGATCGCGATCGGATTACTGCCCACTGCCCCGCCGGCTCCGCGAGCCGCGCCCGGTCTGCCTGCCTTCGTCGCGATCTCGCCGTAGGTCAGCGTCTTGCCGGCGGGTATTCTTCGGAGTCCCTTCCAGATCTTCTCCTGGAAAGGCGTACCGGCAGTGTTTACGGCGATCGCATCGAGGGCGGCCACGTCTCCTGCGAAGTATCGCGCGAGTTTTTGCATGGGGCCGGCGGTGCTCGAGGCCGGGATCAGTTCGACGCCCCCGAATCTCTTCTCGAGCGAGGATTTCATGCGCGCTTCCGGTTCTTCGCGAACCATTCGCGTCTTCCAGCTTTGTCGTTCCACAATGGCTTCCATGTCCAGGAACACGACGGCATGCACGCTCCACGCGACGACGATCGGCCCGACCGGCGTCTCCATTCGTGCCCACCGAATCTTCATTTCGTGACCTCCTGTCCTTCCGTCATCCAGAGATACAACACGCCGTAGGATCGCCACGGGCGCCACTTCTCCGCGACCAGCATCGCTTGTTTGGGGGTCGGAGTTTCCCGTTCTCGGCGGAGCCTTGCGGACTCCCAGATCGCCGGTAGTAGCTCGCCTCCGAGAACCCGTGCTTCCGGCAGAGTTGCTTGATGGGCAGGCCGGTCTCGGCCTCCCGGCGCTCAAGGAGCTGACGACCGAGAACGCGCGGCTCAAGAAGCTGCTGGCCGAGTCGCTGCGCTGTCGCGGGAAGGTGCGGGTGGCGACGCGGGTCGGCCTTCTGTCAACTGGGGTGTCTAATCCGTCCTTGTACCTTCCCAAGTAGTGAGGTCGTGGCTACAGTGAACCACGAAACGGACGGGGACGGACAACGCTCGACCGTCCTATGGTCACCCAGACCGAACGATAGCGTGAGCGTCGTCCGTCCGATGAGTGGAGTCCGAACAGTTGCGTGGGGCCCACCCCACATCCGCGAAGTTGGACAGGTCGTCAGGGCCGTCCGGTGGAGATACAGAGATGACGACACCTGAGTTTCCGAAACTCGGCCAGTTGAATCGGCGCCGCATCGCCGCGCTCGTCGGCGTTGAGGGACTTTCAGTCGGCTTCGGCGTCCGCAACACGGTGATGCACACCTACTACGTGCCGCCGCCGCCACTCCGTCCGCGCCAGTAACGGGCACTGTGCGTGTCACTGTAAAGCCTTCAGATGGTATTTTGCGTTGACATTCGCATACTCGCCCGTTGGAGGAGGAAGTTTCAATGATTCCGTAAATATCCAATTTCTATAAGAAGGAACATCACAGAGAACATAGGACACATTAGAGCGCCCCCGGGGTTCGGATCCCCCCGCTGTGCCGGTTATCATCACGCTCACTATCGGACCCAGCTGAGCGCAACAGGTCGATTTTCGGGGGCACCGGCGGATTTGTGGAGCGGTGATTGAGGCAGGTGTGCCGCCCGCTCGACCATGCGGCGGCCGCGGCAGTTCTGGCAGAACCCGCGCCCTCGACACGAGAACGGCACCAGCCGGTCGAAGCCGCACCCGGAGCACCGGAACCGGGTGAAGCCACCGCCGAGCGCGCCACACCGGAGAAAACGACGGAACTCCTCTTCTATGAACACCCGGGCACGCCCTCGCCGTCCCGCAAGGTGGCCGCCGGCGTCAGGAACGTCTCGAGGTGGTCGCGCACCACCTGATGCAAGACCGTCTGCGCAGGCTGCCGCGGCTGATACGTCGTCGACCCCAACGCCACGACGAACGGACCGCAGGGTCCGTGCCACGCCGCAGCACGCGAGAAACCGGGACCCCACACGCCAGGCCGGCGCCCACCGTTGACAGTGCCGTCTAAGGAATGGTGTAGGTGCCCGGGGACAGGCCGATGACGAAGCTGGGGTTGAGCAGCGAGGGCTTGTTGTATCGCAGCGTGCCCGGATGCGGCTCGGGAGACCCCGAATTGCGATACACGCAGTCGCCGGCGGCCACATCCCACTCCATCGTCGGACCGAGTCGGGGGTACACGTCAGCCCGACCGTCGGCGACGACGCAGAATTTGAGCGAGCTCCCGCTCTTGACCCGCTCCTTGATGGTGAACGGCTTCAAGAACGACTCGAGGGCTGGACTCGGGTGCGATCGGCTCTCGACGATGCGAAGTGCCTCGGACGGGTCGGAGAGTGTCGACCGCAGCCGTTGAGGACTGGCACCGCTCTCCTGCTTCCACGCGCCGGCGCCCTTTCGCGCGTAGAACAGCAGCCCGGAGGCAGGGGCCACGACGACCCCGAGGACCGGCTCGCCGTGTTCGATCATGGCGATGTTCACGGTGAACTCGTCCGTCCGGTTGATGAACTCCTTGGTGCCGTCGAGCGGATCGACCAGCCAGTACCGGGACCACCCGCGACGCTCTTCGTACTCCGGCAGCGCCCGCTCCTCAGAGATATAGGGAATCGTGTCGTCGAGGCCCATCAGCCCGTCACGAATAATCGCTTCGGCCGCAAGATCCACGCCCGTAACCGGCGACCCGTCCTCTTTCTCCCGCACCCACGTGTCTCGCGCCTGGTAGTGGCGCAGCACGACCTCGCCGGCTCGCAGGGCAATCTCGTTGACCGCTTCAATTGTCACCATCGCGAGCGCAGTGTACCAGTTCGTCAAGCGCCGTTCGCACCGCCCGCGGCGTGAAGAATTGGACGCCGTCCCGGCCCAGCTTGACGCATACTCACTCGGTGGACGAAGATAAGAGAACGTGACGATGCACACACGCGCTGCCTGTCGATGTTGCTGTTGTCCGGTGGTCCTCTGGGCCCCCGAGCTGACGGTCGTGCCGCGCGTGACGTCTGTAAAAGACTGAAAATATCAAAACGCGAATGACCGAAGCCCGGGAGCCACACGCTCTCGGGCTTTTTTTGTGTGGACCGCGACTTTTGACTCCGTCGCACGGGCGAGGAGAAGGCACGATGTTCGAAGAATCAGCAGCGCGCTCGATGATCAAGGCAGTCTCGTGGCGCGTCCTGGCTACGCTGACCACCACGCTCCTGGTGTACGCCTTCACCGGTCGCACCGACCTCGCGGTCACCATCGGGCTCCTGGAAGCGGCGAGCAAGATGGTGCTGTATTACTTCCATGAGCGGCTGTGGAACCGGTTGAACGTGGGGCGAAAACCGATTGCCGGCTCCCATCCGACCGGCGTACCCGCGCTGGCCTCACCAACCGGAATGACCGACACTCTCACCAGTCCAGACCCGACGGCCGTGGCTGAAGCCGGCCGCGTGCTGGAAACCGACACGCCGCTCGAGATTCTGCGGTGGGCGACCGACAGATACGGCCCCCGACTGACCTTCGCCACCGGTTTCGGAGCCGAAGGATGTGCCCTGATCGACATGGTCGGGCGGCACCGTCTTCCCGTCGACATCTTCACGCTGGACACGGGCCTCCTCTTTCCGGAGACCTACGACCTGTGGAAGCGGCTCGAGACCCGCTATGGCATCACCATACGCCGCGTGGGCCCCGAACTGTCGGTCGAACAGCAGGCAGCCGTGCATGGCCCGGAACTGTGGGCGCGCGAGCCGGATCGATGCTGCGACATGCGCAAGGTCACCCCGCTGGTGGCGCAACTGAGCCAGTTCGACGGCTGGATTACCGCCATACGTCGCGACCAGACAGACCGTCGCGCCGACGCGCGGCCGGTCGAGTGGGACGAGAAATTCGGACTCGCCAAGGTGAATCCACTGGTCCGCTGGACAACGAGAAACGTGTGGGCCCACCTGCTCGAGCACGACGTGCCATACAATCCGCTTCACGACCTCGGCTACCCGAGCGTCGGCTGTCTGCCCTGCACGAGCCGCGTGAACGCTGGCGAAGACGATCGCGCCGGCCGCTGGCGGGGTACCGCCAAGACGGAGTGTGGTCTCCATGCCAATGTCGACGGAGCCACAGAGGTCGGTCACGCCGGGGTCCGGTCCTGAGAACCGATACCGGCACCGCCCGACGCCATTTCGTATGAGCGCGTCAGCCTCCCTCTTTCCCGCTTTCCTGAAGCTGACCGGTCGCCGCGTGGTGGTCGTCGGTGGTGGACCAGTGGCAACGTCCAAGCTCAGGGGCCTGCTCGATGTCGGCGCGGCGGTGACCGTGGTCGCGCCCGAGGTCACCGGAGAGATCATGGCGAGTCGCGTGTCGATACGCCGTCGACGATTCGAACCAGCTGACCTCGACGACGCGTGGCTGGTGGTGGCCGCAGCGCCCCCGGCCGTCAACCGCGAAGTCGCGGAAGCGGCCGAACAACGGCAGGTGTTCGTCAACGCGGTCGATGACCCGACGAACGCGAGCCTCTATCTCGGTGGTGTCTTCCGACGGAGGGGGGTCACGGTGGCCATCTCGACCGACGGCCAGGCCCCCGCGCTGGCCGGTTTGGTCCGGCAGGCGCTCGAAGCGCTGCTACCGGAACCGGAGGTCGAACGATGGATGACCACCGCCCGTGTCCAACGCGCCGCCTGGATCAGCGAAAATGTACCGATGGAGCAGCGGCGCCCCCTGCTCTTGCAAGCGCTGTCCGGTCTCTACGAAGATCAAGGGTGACTATGTCTGGTGGATTCGTCTCGTTGGTGGGCGCGGGTCCAGGCTATCCGGACCTTCTGACCGTGCGGGCCGCCGATCGTCTGCGTGCCGCCGACCTCGTGCTGTTCGATGCGCTGGTCTCGCCGGAGGTCGTCGCACTCGCCGTCCAGGCCCAACGGTTCTGCGTGGGCAAGCGCGCAGGCCGAAAGTCCGTACAACAAGAAACCATCGTGCGGCTCATGATTCGGGCGGCACGACGTGGCCGACGAGTGGTCCGGCTGAAGTGTGGCGACCCCTACGTGCTGGGTCGAGGCGCCGAAGAGGGCGTGGCGCTCCGGGCCGCGGGGATCCCCTTCGAGGTCGTGCCGGGGATCACGACGGCGGTCGCGGCGCCGGCCGCGGCCGGAGTCCCGCTGACGCATCGCGGCCTGGCTTCCGGATTCGTTGTCGTCTCCGGGCATCACGACGCGAGTTACCGGCCTGTCCTCAGTTCACTGGCGCCAGGCTCCGCCACGGTGGTCGTGCTGATGGGCCTGGCCCATCGACGAGATATTGCGACCTGCCTGCTGGAGCGTGGGTGGGCCGCGGACACCTCCGCCGCGGTGATTTTCGCGGCGGCGAGCTCGCGAGAACGGACCTGGATCGGCACACTCCGCACCCTCGGCGAGACACCTGACGCCGCCGCCACGGAGGACCCGGGCACGATCGTGGTCGGGCAGGTCGTCGACCTGCACACGGTGCTCAGTGACGTCGGCATGTCCACTCTCGCCGCCGAAGGGAAAGGCTGACACATGACCTGGAAGGACGCTCTCGGCGACCGCGTGCCAGACGATCTGGGACGCGAGATCGACACCTACGAGAACCAGATGGCCCTGAAACGACAGGGCAAGATCGACGACAAGGTGTTCGCCGAGACCCGCCTGCGGCGTGGGGCGTACGGGCAACGTTACGACAACGGCCAGCGCAATGACGGCACTGGAGTCAAACCGCTGCCGTTCCCATCGAGCGGACAGACCAAGGGACCCGACACCGTCTGGGACGCTCCCGGGATGCAACGGATCAAGATTCCCTTCGGCGGGCTCACCACCGACCAGATGGAGACCCTGGCCGAGCTGGCTGAGGAGTACAGCGACCGGGTCGTGCACATCACGACGCGTCAGGACATACAGCTCCACTACGTGCACATCGACGACACGCCGGACTTGATGCGGCGGCTCGCGGCGGTCGGCATCACCACGCGTGAGGCGTGCGGGAACACGGTGCGCAACGTCACCGCCTGTCCGATCGCCGGCATCTGCCGCGACGAGGCGTTCGACGTCACACCCTACGCGCAGGCGTCCATGCGCTTTCTCCTCGGACACCCCGACGCCCAGGACTTCGGCCGCAAGTTCAAGGTGGCGTTTTCCGGATGCCGGCAGCACGCGTGCGGACTCGTCAACATGCACGACTTCGGCGCGATCGGGGTGACCAAAGAGGTCGACGGCGTGACGCAGCGCGGCTTCGAGGTGTATGTGGGTGGCGGACTTGGCGCCGTGCCACACGAGGCCAAGCTGTTCGAACCATTCATGGCGGAAGACGAGATTCTGCCGACACTCCAGGCCATGTCCCGGGTGTTCGCCCGGTTGGGCGAGAAGAAGAATCGCGCCCGCGCCCGCATCAAGTTCTTGGTGGCGCAACTCGGCCTCGAGGAATTTCGGCGTCTGGTGCGGAAGGAACGAGCCGCCCTGCCGGGAGACGACCGCTGGACCGGATATCTGGACGCCCTGCCGGCGTACGGCGAGCAGCCGCTCAAGACCGGCCAGGCGTTGGGAGATGAGGCTGGCTCGCCCGCCTTTCAGGCCTGGGCCCGGACCAACGTCTACCATCAGCGACAACCCGGATACGTCACTGCGACCGTGAGCCTGCCACTCGGCGACCTCAGCAGCGACCAGCTTCGGCAGCTGGCGGACGTGGCGCGGCGCTTCGTCGGCGACGCGGTGCGGGCGACCGTCGAACAAAACATCGTGCTGCGCTGGGTGCGCGAGTCCGACCTGCCCGCGCTGCACGGCGAGCTCGACGCGATCGGCCTGGCGCGACCAGGGGCCGAATCGATCGCGGACATCACCGCGTGCCCCGGCACGGACACGTGCAAGCTTGGTATCGCGTCGTCACGCGGGCTCGCGGCGGAGCTCGAGCGGCGGCTGGCCGACCAGCTGGACACGATGGACGAGTCGGTGCGCCGGCTTCGTATCAAGGTCAGCGGCTGTTTCAACTCGTGCGGGCAGCACCACATCAGCGACCTCGGGTTCTACGGCGTCAGCCGCCACGTGGGTGGCCATGTCGTCGCGCACTTCCAGGTCGTGCTGGGCGGGAAGTGGGTCGACAACGGCGGCGCGTATGGACTGGCGATCGCGGCGGTGCCATCCAAGAACATTCCAGAGGTCGTACGACGCATCACCGACCGCTATGTCGCGGAACGCGACGGCGCCGAAAGCTTCTACGCCTTCACGGCCCGGGTCGGCAAGCGGGCCCTACGTGACATGCTCGACGACCTCATGGCGGTGCCGGCACACGAAGTCGATGCCAGCTACTATCGCGACTGGGGCGACCCTCGGGAGTTCGGCATCGGCGATATGGGGGTCGGAGAGTGCGCCGGCGAGGTCGTGTCGCTGACCGAGTTCGACCTGGCCGGCGCCGAGAGCCAGATTTTTGAAGGACAACTTCAGCTGGAGGAGGGGAACTTCGAGCGAGCCGACGCGCTCGCCTACGGCGCCATGCTGCAGGCGGCCCGAGGGCTGATCAAGACAGAGGACATCGACATCTCGGACGACGCGGAGCAGATCGTCTCAGAATTTCGCCGCCGTTTTTTCGACACCGAAATATTTTTCGATCGATTTGCCGGTGGGAAGTTCGCCCAATACCTGTTCCGCCGCCACGAGCGCAGCACGCCGGCGGACGGCCTCGACACCGCGCGACAGCTCATCGAAGAAGCCCAGCTGTTCGTCGAGGCCACCCATGCGTGTCAGGCCCGACTCGCGGCCCAGCCGGTCGTGATGCCGCCGCCCTTGGACGCGACAACCGGCGCGGGGAGACCCTCGTGAACGACGTGACGACGCCTACCCCGTCGACGCACGTCAACGACCTGCAGCGCATCGCCCTGAAGGTCTTCCTCACCGACGACTCGACGCTCGACCCACGTGACGTGATTCCGGTCTTTCATCGATGGATCCAGACCCAGGCGGTCGACGGGCTCCTCATTGACGTGGCCGACTACACACACTTACCCACCGGGCCGTCGGTGCTCCTGGTCGCCCACGAGGGCCAGTACGCGCTCGACCGGACGGACGGTCGACTCGGCTTCCAATACACACGCACCCGGCCGCTCGAGGGCCCACTCGCCGAGAGGCTCGGAGGGCTTGGCCGTACCCTGGTGCAGGCTGCGCGTCTGCTGGAAACGGACGCCACGCTTCCTGGGCCGGTGCGGTTCGCGGGGAACGACATCGCGTGCGTCGCCAACGACCGCCTCCTCGCGCCGAACACGACCGAGACTTTGACCGCGTTCCGTCCGGCTCTGGAGGCGTTCCTACACACGGTGTCAGGCGAGGCGGACTGGTCACTCACGCGCGAACCGGACCCCGGCGCGCCGTTTGCCGTGAGGGCTCAGGCTCCAACGCCAGCGACTTTGGGCTCGGTCGCCTCACGTCTGGCCGCTTCCCACGAGGCTTGAACGCCGCTTTCTCCCGAACCCAGACAAGGTGACCGGTCGGAATATATCGAGCATCGTGGCCACCCCTGAGCAGGACTCTCGAAATTCGGCCCGGTCGTCCGGGGTCGACTATAGTGGGGCGGTGCGGGTTGTTGCCTCTGTGGTTGCGCTGGTCTTCAGCACGGGCGCCGGGCTGGCTGCCGGCCAGGACCTGCGGCTCGTGAGCGCCGCGGCGGCGCAGGACCGCCGGACCGTGCTCACACTGGTCGAACAAGGTCTCGACGTCAACGCCGCGCGAGCCGACGGCGCGACGGCGCTTCTCTGGGCGGCCCACTGGGACGATTCGGACGCGGCCGCCATGCTTCTGCGTGCCGGCGCGAACGTCAATGCCGCCGATGATCATGGCGTGACCCCGCTCGGGCGGGCGGCCGAGAACGCCAGCGTGCTGATGGTTCAGACGCTGCTCGCGGCCGGAGCGAACCCGAACAACAGCCAGACCAGTGGCCTGACGCCGCTCATGACCGCCGCGCGAACCGGGAGTGTCGAGGTGGTCGAGGCGCTGCTGGCCTCCGACGCTGAGGTCAATGCGGCGACGACGGCAACCAGGAGCACGGCGTTGATGTGGGCCGTGTCGGAGTCTCATCACGGGGTTGCCCGCCTCCTGCTCAGCCGCGGCGCGGCGCCGGGTGCCGCCACGGCAGACGGCTTCACGCCGCTGCTGCTTGCCGCCGCCGCTGGCGACATCGCGCTTGCGGAAACACTGCTGGCCGCTGGCGTCGACGTCAACGAGACCGGGTCGGATGACACGCACGTGCTGCCGTACGCCATTGTCAACCGCCAGGATGCGTTTGCCCTGTTT
Source organism: Vicinamibacterales bacterium (assembly GCA_029940535.1). Classification (GTDB taxonomy): domain Bacteria; phylum Acidobacteriota; class Vicinamibacteria; order Vicinamibacterales; family UBA8438; genus UBA8438. The sequence goes on along the minus strand of JAPYUM010000001.1, from coordinate 100,031 downwards.
CTGCTCGAGCACGGCGCCGATCCGAACGGCTCGATGGGCGGGGTGAGTGCGCTGCACGCCGCCGCGGGGAGCGTCGGAACTTGGCTGCACGACTGGTCGAGACGACATGGCGGCGACCCGGGGTATCTTCGGGGCGGGATCGGGCGAACCGCGCTCGTGGCCGAGCGTCGTGTGCCACTCGTCGAAGCACTCCTCGCCCGAGGCGCCCTGCCGGACGCGCGAATCACGACGTCAGCCATGTTCATGAGTTACATCGGCTACCCGACGAAGGGGGCGTTCGAGCCGTTCTCGTGCGGCACCGGAGACATTCGGGGTGCCACGCCGCTGTGGGTGGCGGCCTATGCATCTAACCGCGGCGAGAACACGGCGATCCTGCGGGCGCTGCTCGCAGCGGGTGCCGACCACCACCTGCGGACCGATGACGACACGACACCCTTGATGGCTGCCGCAGGACTTGGTCGCTGCACGTATCGACCGCGGGAGCCGCGCGGGACCCGGTCACCGAGCGCGGAGCAAGCCGTGCAGGTCCTCGTCGAGGCGGGCGCCGATGTCAACGCGGTCAACGAAGCTGACTTCACGGCGTTGCATGGCGCGGCGCTTCGCGGGCTGAACGAGGTCATCGCCTACCTTGTGGAGCGAGGTGCCGCGGTCGACGCGCGAGACTTCCGCGGACGAACGGCGTTTCGGATGGCCGAGGGCGCCAAACAGTCCTTCCAGTTCCAGAGCTGGCCGGAAACCGCCGCGCTGCTAGCGGCGCTCGGAGCCGCCACGCATTTGGGCATCCCAGGCACCGTTCAGGAGCGCCTGCGTGACATCCCGATCGGCGCCGACCTGCCGTGAAACCAGTCGGTCGCGATTCCCGCCTCACCCGCTACGTTCTGGAGGAACTCGACGGCGTGACCGTGATCCGACTCCAACGTCAGCTCTCGCTACCCGACCTTTTCGCCGTGGTCCAGGAGGTCGCCAGGCGGAGCGGGTCGGACCGCCGACTTTGGGGCGTTGGCGAGTACTTCCACTTCTCTGCCGTTGAAATCCAACGCATCACCGAACTAGGACGTCGGCTTTGGCCAGCGCCGGCTCGAGTCGCATATGTCGGCTCAGGAGTCGTCTTCTATGGGCTGCTCCGCATGTTCGAGGCATACCGCGATCAAGAACGGTTATGTAACCCGCGCCTTCCGTAGCGAAGAGGAGGCGATGACGTGGCTCGCCTTTCATCAGGAGTAACGAAGGGGGAGAGCGCGCAGCGAGGTGCGCGTGGCTACCGGAATTCTCAGGGTCTGTCCTCGACCGTGATCTGACCGATGGCCCAGGGGTGATCAGTGCAGTGATAGAGGAACGTCCCGAGATCGTTCAGCGTGACGGATGCCGACGTCGCGGGTTCAACGGGGCCGATGCTCCAGCTGCCGTCACGGGCGGCGATGGTGTGGGTGATCTCGCCGTTGTTGATGAACTGGAGACGCACCCCCCGGGTGACGAGCGCCCGGGTGGGGTTGAAGTGGTGCTCGTCGAACCCGTAGCGAGTCCCGCCCACCATGCCTCGCGTCCCCTCAATGAGGGTGGACGTTTCGATCCGCCGCGTCGCGGTCGGCGCCGGCTGGGGTCGCTCGTAGTCCTCCCAGGGGTCGAGCACCGGCTCCCCGCGCGCCGGGACCTCGCCGTCCAGCGCGAACGACCAAAGCTCGGATCCCATGGCGACGGCGATGTGCTGCCGCCCGTCGAGCTCGTAGACGCTCGCGGGCCCGGGGCGCACGAGAGCGCCGGTCGGGCTGGTGCGGAAGGTCCACGCCCGCGCCCCGGTCCGGGCGTCGTAGGCTTCCACCTGACCGCCGGCCGAGCCTCGAAACATCAAACCGCCGGCGGTGGTCAGGGGCCCGCTCGTGCCGAGCCATGACGCCGGCATCTCATGCTTCCAGACGACGCGGCTGGTCCGGGTGTCAACGGCGGCGAGGATGCCGACCGGGTCAGGTAGGGTGAGCTCGTTGTCGTCGAGTCTCCAGTGGAACGGATCTTCGAACCGACGGGCTCGCCCGACTGTCGCCTGCCCCTGTGCGTAGATGTAGCCTGTCTGGGGGCTGAAGGACATCGGCGTGACCCGCACCCGTGGAATCGGCACGCCTGGGGCCACGATGGTGTGCTCGTTCACCATCGGTGGCGTGAAGCCACTGCAGCTCAGTTCGAAGGGGGGCGGCACGCGGTCGCGCCAGAAGGCGCAGTCCGGCAAGATGCTCTCGGTCCCCACCGGGAACGGTTGGGTCGCCGCCGTACGCTGATACTCATCCTGAGGAACCGCCCGTTCTTCGATTGCGGTCAGTGGCTCACCTGTTTCTCGATCGAACAAAAACAGCACCCCGTCGGCGCGCATCGCGGCCAGAGCCTTGCGCGGCTCGCCCGTCCCGGTGTCGTGGTCGTAGAGCAGGAGCGGGGTTGCGATGTCGGCGTCCCAGACGTCGTGGCGAACCACCTGGTAGTGCCACCGCCGTTCCCCGGTCGCGAGGTCGAGGGCCACGACCGACGCCGTGAAGAGGTTATCGCCCGCCCGAATCTCGCCGCCGAACATTGGCGCCGGATTGCCGGTGGCGAAGTAGACCAGGTCGAGGTCAGGGTCCACGGTCCCGACGAGCCACACGCCGCCGCCGCCCAGCTCCCACATGTCTGAGTCCTGTGGCCAGGTGTCGTGGCCGAACTCGCCCGGGCGCGGCACGATGAAGAACGTCCACTGGGTCTCACCGGTTTCGGCATCCAGGGCGATGATGCGCCCTTGCCCACCGGTGTCCCCATTCGCCAGTCCGACAAAGACGCGCCCGGCGGCATACATGGGCGCCGTGGTCACCGCCTCGCCCGCTTCTGGAGGGTCACTGCCGACCGACTCCACCCACACCATGTCGCCCGTCTCTTGACGCAAAGCCGCGACCTGTCCGCTGCGGAGTCCGACAAACACGAGTCCGTCGCCCAGTCCCACGCCCTGCCAGGAGGGCACCATCCCTGCGCTCTCGACCGAATCCTCCGGCTGCCAGCGCCACAGCGGACCGCCGGTCCGGGCATCGATCGCGAACACGTTCGCGCCGCCGGTGAGATAGATCACACCGTCGAGGATGATCGGTGTCGCGCGCGACGCCGCTCCGCCCTCCAGACGCGTGACCCAGGCACCGCCCAGTCGGTCGACGGTGGCCGGGGTGATGTCGACCAGGGTCGAGTAGCGTGTGCCGGACCAGTTCCCGCCGGCCAGCGGCCAGTCCTGGGACGGATAGCCACGCCCGCGCTCTGGCGCCTGGGCTCGGATGTCGCTCGTCTGAGCGACGACCGCAAGGATCAGGGCGATGCCCACACTGATTCGGATCACAGATGGCATGAGGACTCCACTTGTCGGTGCGATGTAGGTCGGTAACAGGGCATGGGAGAGGGATGAATTATAGCGCCGAGACGGCTACCGGGGGGCCGATCGGTCTCCTCCCGGTCGCGATATATATTAGACATACTTATATCAGACAGGCTGAACATTAGCTCAGTGTGATAAGATCTTTAGTCCCATGCACGTCGAGACGCTCAGTATTTTTTGCGAGGTGGTCCGCCACGGGAGCTTCTCCCGCGGCGCGTTGGCGAGCTCTGTTAGCCAATCGGCCGCGAGTCAAGCCGTGCGTCAACTCGAGAAACAGTTGGGGGCCCAGCTGATCGACCGGTCCAAGCGACCGTGGGAACTGACGGCCGAGGGCGAGATTTTTTTCAAGGGCTGTCAGGAGATCGTCGAGCGGTATCACGAGCTCGAGGACGCGGTCCGGCGCCGTCAGAATCCCGCAGGCCACACCGTGCGGTTGGCATCGATCTATTCCGTGGGTCTGCAACATCTGAGTCGATACATCGATCAGTTCCGAGCCCGGGTGCCGGGCGCGGCGGTCGACCTGGAGTACATGCACCCCGACCAGGTCCGCGCGCGAGTTCTCAGCGATCAGTCCGACCTCGGGCTGTTGTCGTTCGTCAGCTCAGGCCGAGAGCTCACCGCGATTCCCTGGAAGAATCAGGCCATGGTGGTGGCCTGCACGCCAGACCACCGGTTCGCGCGATTGGCCACCAACCACGGTGGGGTCAGGCCGCACGAGCTCGCCGGAGAGCGCTTCGTGGCGCTCGATCGGGCGCTACCCGCCCGGCGTGAAATCGACAAGTTCCTCCGGCGCCACGATGTCGAAGTGGAAATCGCGGCCGAGTTCGACAACATCGAGACCATCAAGCAAGCGGTCGACGAAGACGCGGGGGTGGCCATTCTGCCGGAGCCGACCCTGCGCCGCGAGGTGCGGCGTGGCACGCTGATCCAGGCCCGCCTACTGCTCCCGGTCGGAGAACCGCCACTGGTTCGACCACTCAGCATCGTGCATCGCCGGAAGCGCCGACTGAACCCAGCCGTCACCGAATTCATCAGATTGCTCCGGAACAGCACCGCTGACGCCCCCGCCGAGCCAGTATCGAGGCCGACCGCGGTCGCCGTCGACGCTGCGCCGCCCGCGAGTACGCAGACACCGCCGCCGAGCGACGACCCGACCGCCGCCGTCGTCGGGGCCCGGGGGGCACTCCTGTGACGACGAGGCATGCGAACGCCCTGCCGCCAACTGCACCGCCCGGTGCCACCGGACTCTATGACCCACGGCACGAGCACGACGCCTGCGGTGTCGGGTTCGTCGTGAATATCAAAGGCGTCCGCACCCACAAGCTGGTGGAGCAGGCGTTCGAAGTGGCTCTCAACCTGCTGCATCGAGGAGCCTGTGGCTGCGAGTCCAACACCGGCGACGGCGCCGGCCTCTTGTTACAAATACCGGACAAGTTCTTCCGACGAGAAACAGCGGCGTTGGGATTCTCGCTCCCCGCCGCCGGCGACTACGGCGTCGGCATGCTGTTCCTGCCCCGGGGACGCGATGAACGCGCCCGGATCGAGGAACTCGTCACCCGGATCGTGCACGAGGAGGGCCAGAGCCTGCTCGGCTGGCGAGACGTGCCCACTGATTCCAGCGCCCTCGGGGACAGCGCGCGCAGCGGTGAACCGACCATGCGGCAGGTCTTCATCGGTCGCGGCACACGGCTGGAGGGCGGCCCGGACGCGGGGGCACGATTCGAACGAAAGCTGTATGTCATTCAGAAGCGGCTCGCGCGAGCCGTCGGCGCGTTGCAGCTCGAAGAAGCGAGTCTGTTTTATATCGCGAGTCTCTCGTCGCAGACGATCGTCTACAAGGGCATGCTGATCGCCGACCAGGTCGAGGGGATGTTCCCGGACCTGGTGGACCCGGACGTCGAGTCGGCGCTGGCGCTCGTCCACTCGCGCTTCAGCACCAACACGTTCCCGTCGTGGCCACTCGCCCACCCGTACCGGTACTGCGCCCACAACGGCGAAATCAACACGCTACGGGGCAACCTCAACTGGATGCGCGCTCGCGAAGCGTTGTGCGAATCCGACCTGTTCGGTGACGATCTGTCGAAGCTCTTTCCGGTCGCAAGAGAAGGTCAGAGCGACACAGCCACGTTCGACAACGTCCTCCAGTTCCTGGTGATGACGGGCCGCTCGCTGCCTCACGCCATCCTGATGATGATTCCGGAGCCGTGGAGCAAGCACGAGTCAATGCCCCCGGATCGACGAGCGTTTTACGAATACCACGCCTCGCTGATGGAGCCGTGGGACGGTCCGGCCTCGATCGCCTTCACCGACGGCACCGTGGTGGGCGCCGTGCTCGACCGTAACGGTCTGCGGCCGTCGCGTTACTACGTCACCAAGGACGACCTGGTCGTCATGGCGTCGGAGGTCGGGGTACTGGATATCCCGCCGGAAGACGTCCTGGTGAAAGGACGGTTACTGCCGGGACGGATCTTTCTGGTGGATACGGCGCAGGGCCGCATCATCGACGATCACGAGATCAAGACGGAGTTGGCGGCCGAGCACCCGTATCAAGAGTGGCTGGACGCCCAACTGGTCGACTTGCGTGATCTGCCGGACGTCCCCGACACGGTCGCCACAGACCGGGACACGTTGCGACGACGTCAGCATGCGTTCGGATACACCGAAGAGGATCTCCGCATCCTGATCGGCCCGATGGCCGCGAAGGGCTTCGAACCGATTGGGTCGATGGGCACCGACACCGCGCTGGCGGTCTTGTCGGATCGGCCCCGGCTGCTCTTCGACTACTTCAAGCAGCTCTTCGCGCAGGTCACGAACCCGCCGCTGGATGCCATCCGCGAAGAGCTCGTCACCGACATGCGCTCGACGCTGGGCCCCGAGCGCAACCTGCTTCGGGCGGAGCCGGAATCCTGTCACCAGATACGAATCGACTACCCGATTCTCGACAACGACGAGTTGGCGAAACTGCGGCATAACTCTGACCCGTCGTTACGGACCGTGACATTGCCCATGCTGTTCGACCCACGCGAAGGAGCGGAGGGACTCAAGCGGGCGATGGACGAGCTGTGCCACAAGGCGTCCGCCGCGGTCCAGGACGGCACGCCGCTCCTGGTGCTCTCCGACCGCGGGGTGGATGCGCAACAGGCGCCGATTCCAAGCTTGCTCGCCACGGCTGGCGTGCATCATCACCTCGTACGCGAAGGCACCCGTACCGGCTGCGGGTTGATCGTCGAAACCGGGGAAGCTCGCGAAGCGCACCACATGGCACTGCTGCTGGGCTACGGCGCCGGGGCGGTGAATCCGTATCTCGCCTTCGAGACGATCGAGGAGTTGATCTGCAACGACGAAGTGACCGGCATCGACCCGCCGCTGGGGATCCGTCATCACATCCTGGCCCTGACCAAAGGCGTGCTGAAGGTGATGTCAAAGATGGGGATCTCCACGCTACAAAGCTACCGTGGCGCCCAGATCTTCGAGGCGGTGGGTCTGAACCAGACGTTCATCGATCGGTATTTCACCTGGACGGCGTCCCGAATCGGCGGAATCGGGATCGACACCGTGGCGGCTGAGGTACAACGACGGCATGAGCGCGCCTTTCCAACCCGCGGTAAGGAGGACGGCGAACTCGACAGCGGCGGCGAATACCAGTGGCGCCGCGACGGCGAGTATCACCTGTTCAACCCAGAAACGGTCTTCAAGCTCCAACACGCGACGCGGAGTGGCCGCTACGACGTGTATCGTGAGTACGCGACCCTCGTCAACGACCAGAGCCGTCAACACGCCACACTCCGGAGCCTGTTCGAGTTCACGACGGACGAGACGAGGGTTCCGATTGGCCTCGACGACGTCGAGCCGATCGAGTCGATTCTGGCCCGCTTCTCAACCGGCGCGATGTCGTACGGGTCGATCAGCGCCGAGGCGCACGAGACCCTGGCCATTGCGATGAACCGGCTGGGGGGAAAGTCCAATACCGGTGAAGGCGGCGAAGACCCGGCCCGCTTCACCCCGGACGACAACGGGGACCTCCGCCGCAGTGCCATCAAGCAGGTAGCGTCTGGACGATTCGGCGTGACGAGCGAGTATCTGGTCAACGCCGACGACATCCAGATCAAGATGGCCCAAGGGGCCAAGCCCGGAGAGGGCGGCCAGCTCCCAGGTTTCAAGGTCTATCCGTGGATCGCGAAGGTGCGCTACGCCACCCCGGGCGTACAGTTGATCTCACCGCCGCCGCATCACGACATCTATTCGATCGAGGATCTGGCCCAGCTCATCCACGATCTGAAGAATGCGAATCCGCAAGCCCGGATCCACGTCAAGTTGGTGGCCGAGGTCGGCGTCGGCACGGTGGCGGCCGGGGTGGCCAAGGCTCACTCCGACGTCGTCCTGATCTCCGGTCACGACGGCGGCACCGGCGCGGCGCCGCTCACCAGTCTCAAGCATGCGGGCGTGCCCTGGGAGCTCGGGTTGGCCGAAACCCAGCAGGTGCTGGTCATGAACGGGCTGCGCGACCGGATCGTGGTCCAGGCGGACGGTCAGATGAAGACCGGCCGCGACGTGGTCATCGCGGCTTTGCTGGGCGCGGAAGAGTTTGGATTCGCCACCGCCCCGCTCGTGGTCTCCGGCTGCATCATGATGCGAGTCTGCCACCTGGACACCTGTCCGGTCGGCGTCGCCACGCAGAATCCGGAGTTGCGCAAGCACTTCACCGGCCGACCGGAATTCGTCGAACATTACTTCCGGTTCGTCGCGGAAGAGGTGCGGGAGTTGATGGCCAGCCTGGGGTTCCGCACCATGGACGAAATGATCGGCCGGGTCGACCGACTGAACACGGGAAAAGCGATCGACCACTGGAAGGCCAAGGGCGTGGACCTGTCGCAGATCCTCCACAACCCGGAGGTCCCCGACACGGTCGGCCGGCGCGCCACCACCACCCAGGACCACGGGCTGGATCGGGCGTTGGACAATACCCTCATCGAGCGGTGCGCGGACGCCATCGAGCAGCGAACTCCAGTGTCGTTCGGTCTGCCGATCCGGAACGTCAACCGGACGGTCGGGACGATGCTGGGCTCGGCGATCACACGCCGGTGGGGCGGCGACGGTCTGCCCGACGGTGCTATCCAGATCCAGTTCTCGGGCTCTGCCGGGCAAAGCTTTGGCGCGTTCGTCCCTCATGGTATGACGCTCACGGTCGAGGGTGACGCCAACGACTACTTCGGCAAGGGCCTGTCGGGCGGACGCCTGGCGGTGTTTCCTCCGCGCACCTCCACGTTTGTCGCCGAAGACAACATCATCATCGGCAATGTGGCGTTGTACGGTGGGACCGGGGGCGAAGTCTTCGTTCACGGGCTCGCCGGGGAACGCTTCGGGGTCCGTAACAGCGGGGTGCACGCGGTGGTCGAAGGCGTCGGCGACCACGGGTGCGAGTACATGACCGGTGGCCGGGTCGTCGTGCTCGGTCGCACCGGGCGCAACTTCGCGGCCGGCATGAGTGGCGGCATCGCCTATGTCCTGGACGAGCCAGGACAGTTCGCGGCACGGTGCAACAAGGGTCTGGTCGATCTGGAGGCTCTGGACGACGACGACGACGAGTTCGTGCGCCGGTTGGTCACTCGCCATGTCGAGTACACGGGGAGCGCCAACGCTCAGCGGGTGCTGAACCAGTGGAGCCGGCTGGGCCCGAAGTTCGTGAAGGTGATGCCCCGCGACTACAAACGGGTGCTGACCGCCGAAGCGACGGCACGCGCGCAGTCCAGGGAACCGGGGTTCGCCGAGCTGGTGGGAACCGCCGCGGACTAGTGCACTGCATATGGGCAAGCTGAAGGGATTCATCGAGATCGATCGGCAGAAGCCGCCGTCGCGCCCGGTGGAAGAGCGACTCCACGACTGGCAGGAGGTCTACCTGCCGTACGCCACGGAAGACCTGCGCGCGCAGGGCGCCCGTTGCATGGACTGCGGGATCCCGTTCTGTCACGAAGGATGCCCGCTCGGCAACCTGATCCCCGACTGGAACGACCTGGTCTACCGCGACAAGTGGCACCCTGCCAGCGACCGGCTCCACAAGACCAACAACTTTCCGGAGTGGACTGGCCGACTCTGCCCTGCCCCGTGTGAGGGTTCCTGCGTGCTCGCGATCGACCGCGACGCGGTCACCATTAAATCGATCGAACTCGCCATCGTGGAGCGGGCGTTCAACGAAGGATGGATCCAGCCCGAGCCTCCGGAGACCCGGACCGGCAAGACGGTGGCGGTAATAGGATCGGGCCCGGCTGGACTGGCCGCGGCAGACCAGCTCAATCGCACCGGTCATGAGGTGACCGTGTTCGAACGGTCGGATCGAATCGGTGGGCTGCTCCGTTACGGCATTCCGGGATTCAAGATGGAAAAGCGGTTCCTGAACCGCCGTCTGGAAATACTCGAGGCCGAGGGCGTCAGTTTCCGCGCCAACACCGATATCGGCGTGACGATACCAGCCGACACGATTCGCCGAGACTTCGACGCCATGCTGCTGGCGGGTGGCGCCGGAATGCCCCGCGACCTCAACGTGCCGGGACGCGAGTTGCGCGGCATCCATTTCGCGATGGAGTTCCTGCCTTTGCAGAATCGGCGATGCGAGGGAGACGCCATCGATGACGCCGACTTCATCAGCGCCGAGGGAAAGCGAGTGGTCATCATCGGCGGGGGCGATACCGGGGCCGATTGTCTGGGCACGGTCCACCGGCAAGGCGCAACCTCGGTGCATCAGTTCGAATTATTGCCGCGTCCACCCGAGACGCGCGGCGAGGCCAACCCGTGGCCCCAATGGCCGCACATCTTTCGGGTGACCAGCGCGCATGAAGAGGGTGGGGACCGCGTCTATTCGGTGTCGACAGAACGGTTCAGTGGCGACGAATCGGGGCACGTGACGACGCTGCATGCCGCCACGGTCGAAATGACCCAGGAAAACGGACGCCCGGCATTTAGACCGGTCCAGGACAGCCAGTACGAGCTCGGAGTGGACCTGGTTCTGCTGGCCATGGGTTTCACCGGCCCGAAGCGCGATGGCCTGCTGGACCAGCTCGGCGTCGCACTCACCGACCGCGGGAACGTCTCGCGCGACAAGACCTGGATGACGAGCGTTGAGGGCGTCTTCACCGCCGGAGACATGCAGCGAGGACAATCACTGATCGTGTGGGCGATCGCCGAGGGCCGCAGCGCGGCGGCCGGAATCGACCAATACCTGATGGGCGAAACACGATTACCGATGACGCTGCGGTAGCGACGTTCCCGGTGCACCACCGAGTCGTCCCTTCGACCGCATCACCGCGACATTCTTGTGCCATCTGAACGCACACTCTCTCAGGACGCCGCCCGCTTGGACACCCTGTCCGAGGTCAACAGCGCCCTGGCCGGCGGGTCCAGTCTTCGCGCCTCGCTCCAACGGGTACTCCAGCTGCTCGACCGGCGGGACAGCGTCGTGTGCGGGTCCATCACGCTGCTGGACCCGGACACGGGTCTCCTTCATGTGGAAGCCGCGGAAGGGCTGACCCCAGAGGGTCGCTCGGCCCGGTACAAGGTGGGCGAAGGCGTCACTGGACGAGTGGTCGAAAGCGGCAAACCGGTGATCGTGCCACGCGCCAGCAAGGAACCGATGTTCTTGAACCGGGCGCGGCGCAAGAACCTCGACCGTCGCGACATCAGCTTCATCTGCGTGCCGATCAAGACCCGCAAGGACCCCGTCGGCGCCATCAGTGTGGAGCTCCCCTTCGAGAAGGGACGGGACTATCAGGGCTATGTCCGATTCCTGCACGTCGTCACCACCATGATCGCGCAGGCCATCAGGGTCAGTCATCTGGTGGATGCCGAGCGTCGACGGCTGGTGGAGGAGAACGTCCACCTGCGAGACGAGCTCAAACAGAAATACGACTTCGCCAACATCGTAGGCACCAGCCGCCCGATGCGGGAGGTCTACGCCCAGGTGAACCAGGTTGCCGGCGCGAACACCACGGTGTTGGTGCGCGGCGAATCCGGCACGGGCAAGGAGCTCATCGCCCATGCCATCCACTACAACTCACGACGCGCCAAGAAGCCGTTCATCAAGGTGAGCTGCGCCGCTCTACCGGATTCGTTGATCGAGTCGGAACTCTTCGGCTATGAAAAGGGAGCCTTCACCGGAGCGCAGACTCGCAAGAAAGGACGGTTCGAGCGCGCCGAGGGCGGCACACTCTTTCTCGACGAGATCGGCGATCTCAACGCGTCGACCCAGGTCAAACTGCTGCGTGTTCTGCAGGAACGTGAATTCGAACGCCTGGGTGGCACCCAGCCGGTCAAGGTGGATGTCCGGTTGATTGCGGCCACCAACGCGGATGTCGAGGGCGCAATGGCGGCCGGGACGTTTCGTGAGGATCTTCACTATCGCCTGAACGTGTTCGCGATCTTCGTGCCGCCACTGCGCGAGCGCAAGACCGATGTCCTGCTGCTGGCGGACCACTTCCTCGACCGATACGCCGTCGAGCACGGCAAACACGTCAAGCGGATCTCGACCCCGGCGATCGACATGCTGATGTCCTATCACTGGCCGGGCAACGTGCGTGAGCTGGAAAACGCGCTCGAACGCGCGGTACTCGTGTGCGACGGCAACGTCATTCACGCGCACGATCTCCCGCCATCTCTACAGACCGGCGAGGCCTCTGGGACCGTGATGAGCCTGTCATTCAGCGACGCGGTCGAGGCCTATGAAAAAGACCTGATCGAAGATGCGTTGAAGACCACCCGGGGCAACCGGGGCAAGGCCGCGATGCTACTCCAATCAACGGAGCGCATCATCAGCTACAAGGTCAAGAAGTTCGGGATCGACAGCAGCCGCTATCGAAATAGCTGACGCACCTCCCCTCCTCCTGGGTCTGCTGCCACCGATCGACACGAACGTCGAAACGATCCGTCTAGCCTCACAATCCCGTCGATTTCGACTCGACCGACCCACTCCAAGATTGGACGTTTCGGCCCGTATTTACGTGGCCCGTCGTCACCTGAGCCACACCACAGCTCAAGCTGGCCCTCAACTTGCTACTACGGAAGACATCGGCTGACGACCGCTCTTCGGAACGGTTGCAACTCGACATCCAATACGTAGCCGGCCGGCGGGTGCAGCACCTGCTCTGGCCCAGAGGAGAGTCAGATGAAGAGGAGAGTCAGATGAAATTAATCACGGCCATCATCAAACCCCACGTGCTCGACGACGTTCGAGACCAGCTCGCGAAAGCCGGCGTTCAGGGGCTCACCGTCACCGAAGTCAAAGGCTTCGGCCGTCAAAAAGGTCACACCGAAGTCTATCGCGGCGCCGAATACACCGTGGATTTCGTCCCGAAGACGAAGATCGAAACCGTGGTGACGGACGAACTTCTCGAAGCGGCGAGCAACGCCATCACCGAGGCCGCCCGCACAGGGTCAATCGGAGACGGCAAAATCTTCGTCAGCGATATCGGTCAAGCCGTTCGGATCAGAACCGGCGAGATCGGCGACGAGGCGCTCTAGTGACAACGCCATCATCCGGAACCGTGCAGATGGAAGGACATACCCCAATGACGAACCGTTTGATCCGGTCGATCGGCCGGTACACAACGTTGCTGCTTCTCATGCTCGTCCTCGTGCCCGCCGTGGCCTACGCGCAGGACGAAGTCTCTCAAGAGATGTTCACGGTCAACAACACCTGGATGCTCGTGGCCACGTTCCTGGTGTTCATCATGCACCTCGGCTTCGCGACGCTGGAGGCGGGGCTAACCCGTTCCAAGAACACCGTGAACATTCTGTTCAAGAACACCGCGATTGTCGCCATCGGTTTGCTGACCTACGCGTTTGTCGGTTTCAACCTGATGTATCCGGGCGACTTCAGCATCGGCCAATTCTTCGGTTTCGCCGGGTTTGGGCTGGACCCGGGCGCGACCGGCGACACCATCGCCTACGCGGACGGTGCCTATACCTACTGGACAGACTTCATCTTCCAGGGCATGTTCGCGGCCACCGCCGCCACGATCGTGTCCGGTGCGGTGGCCGAGCGCATAAAGCTCGGCCCCTTCCTGATCTTCACGACCATCTACGTGGCCATCGTGTATCCGATTGCGGGATCCTGGAAATGGGGCGCGGGCTGGCTCGACCAGATGGGCTTCTACGATTTCGCCGGCTCCACGCTCGTCCACTCCGTCGGCGGGTGGGCCGCGCTGGCCGGCATCATCGTCCTCGGGCCGCGCCTGGGCAAGTATCTCGAAGGCGGGAAGGTCCGACCGATCGCGGGGCATAACATGCCGCTCGCGGCGATTGGCGTCTTCCTTCTGTGGCTAGGCTGGTACGGGTTCAACGGCGGGTCCGTCCTGAGCGCCGACCCGGCACTGGTCTCGCTGGTCTTCGTGACCACGTCGCTGGCTGCCGCCGCTGGCGTGATCGGGGCAATGACCGCCTCCTGGACACTCCAGCGCAAGCCTGACTTGAGCATGGTGCTGAACGGGGCGCTAGCCGGACTCGTCGGCATCACCGCGGGGGCGGATACGGTCTCGGTCAACGCGGCCATGCTCATCGGCCTGATTGCCGGTCTCATCGTGGTGGCATCGGTGCTGCTCTTCGACCGGGTCAAGATCGACGACCCGGTGGGCGCGCTCTCCGTCCACCTCACCTGCGGGATCTGGGGCACGTTGGCGGTTGGCATCTTCAGCACGAACCCGGACCACTCGTTCGTGACCCAGCTCATCGGGGTCCTGGCCTACGGCATCTTCTGTCTGCCCGCGGCCTTCATCATCTTCTCCATCCTCAAGGCCACCACCGGTATCCGGGTCAGCGAGGAAGAGGAGCGAGTCGGGCTGGATGTCAGTGAACACGGCATGGAGGCCTACGGTGGCCTCTCCACCACGCACAGCTAGCAGAGTTGAGCGCCTGCAACGCTGTATCCGAGGCTCGGGCGGCAGCGTGCCGCCCGAGCTTCACTCAAAGGGAAATCAACTTGTTGCTTAGCAACCAGATACGGAGGACGAAGATGTCGTTGATGCGAACGCAAGGTCCGGTCGGAGTTAGAGTGGGAACAGTCGTGGGACGCGCGAGAGCGCGCAGGCGCGGTCAACAGCTAGGAACGCTCGGCATAGCAGCCATCGCACTCGCGCTACTGGCTCCGGTCACCGCCGAAGCCCAAGTCGAGACCTCGGTGTCCGCCAATGCGGGCTGGGTGAGTCAGTACTACTATCGTGGGATCTTCCAAGAAAAATCGTCCGCGAGCGCCGGTCTGGACCTGAGCGCGGGACCCGTATCAGTGGGCACCTGGCTGGCGGACGTCGGAGACGGCGCAGAAATCGACTTGTTCGGGAGTGTCGGATTCGGCGGGGATAATTTCAACGGCAGCGTCGGGTTCACCGGCTACCTGTATACGGGTGAGTTCGACGACACCTATCTCGAGGCCAATATCAATGTGGGCGGGGGCCCCGTGAGCTACGAATTCTCGTTCGGGCAGTACGAGAACTTCACTGGGCCCACGCTGAACTACTGGTTCACCGGGGTCACGATCTCACAAGGGGGACTCTACGGCACGGTCGCAGGTTTCGGCTCCGACTTCAGCGGTAACTATGGGGAGGTCGGCTACGGCTTCGCGGCGGCAGAACTGGACTTCAGTATCGTGGGGATCCTGAGCGACGCAGAGCTTTCGGGCCTGTTCGACTCGGCCGGGCTCCCGACGCCCGGGCTGACCCTGGTCTTCGGCATCGGCAAGACGTTCGAATTCTAGGAGGGTTCTGCAGCACGACGTGGAACGGTTTTCGGAGCGTGGCGACCACCAGTTGGCCAGGTGCGACGAGGGAGCAGGCAGGCGGCCTGTGACCGAGGAAGCAACAACGCCAGATGGGCTTGCCCCGCCAGAAAACCTAGGGCTCTGACACGCGCCCGGCGTCACCGCCATTCGACGCCGGGCGCTCCTCTCCGTCCCCTCGCCAATCTTCTGGTAGGATCGCTCGATCACTCGGACTGTTGGTAGTCCGATGAAGGGCACATGGCAGCGATGTGGCGAGGCGCAGCGGCGACGGGTCTGGTCGCCCTGATCAGCGCATCCGTCGTGGCGGCGTAGAGTCTCTCCATGGCGCAGACTACGCACAACACCGATGCGTCGACGCTGGCGGGTGCGGCTCCCGTCGACTCGCTACGGGCGGCACGAGCGACGTATCGGGATGAGATCCAAGCGGCTCGGGGCGGCGCCCGCGCGGCCGTCCAGTTCTCGACCCGAGTCGACGAAATCTTGCAACTGCTGCACCGCCAGGCGGCAACCCAGACCCAGACCCCGGCGGCGCTCGTAGCCATTGGCGGTTATGGACGCCGACACCTGTGCCTCCACTCTGACATCGACCTCTTGTTCCTCTTCGACGGCGAGATCGCCACCGCCGAGGAGAATTTCGTGACGGCCCTGCTGCACCCCCTGTGGGACCTTGGGCTCACGATCGGCCAGCAAGTTCGACAACTGGACGAACTGGAAGAGGTGCCGCGGGACAATCCAGAATTTCTGGCCGCACTCGTGGATTCCCGCTTCCTGGCTGGGGACACCAGGCTGTTCGCCCGCTTCACTTCCCTCGTCCATGGCGCCCAGTCCGTGTGGCGCCAGCCGACGATAGACGCACTGCTTGGCCTGGTCGCCGACCGCCATCATCAATTCAACGCGACCATCTATCAGCTCGAACCTGATGTAAAGGAAGCCCCAGGCGCGCTTCGCGACGTCTCGGCTATTCGCACGTTCGTCCGCCTTACCCAGCCCAACGCCGCGCGAGCGGTGCCGATGATGGCCGGCCGCCTGGATGAGGCGCTCGATGAAGCCGAAGAGTTCTTTCTTCGAATCCGCTCGCTCGTACATCTGGCGAACACGCGCAATCTCAACGGACTGAGTCACGAGCATCAGGAAGCGGTGGCGAAACGCTTCGGGTCGCCTGGCTCTGAAACGAGCGGGCAGGTCGAAGCGCTCATGAGCGTGTACTTCCATCATGCGCGCATCGTCAGCCGCATCCTCACCGCAGCGGTGCGGGAAGCGAAGCCGCCCCCCGAGCCGGTGCCTGAAGCGCCGGCCGGCGACAACTTGCGGCGTGATATCAATGGCATCAGTCTCATTGACAGCGTCAGAGCGTCGCTCCAGCCACGCACCTGGCTCGGTCTGTTCCAGGCGGCGATTGACCACGGCTGCGCGGTGTCGCCGGAGAGCCTGGCGTTCGTGGAACGCCACGGAGACCGCTACACTTCCGAGGAGTTCTTTCCGGGCACGGCCGAGCGAGACACGTTCCTTCGCTTCTTGACCCCGACGCCGGGCCTCTACGAGCGACTGTCCGAACTGCACCAGACCGGTCTACTGGGTCGAATGTTCCCGGAATTCCGGAAGATCTACTGCAGGGTCCTTCGCGACTTCTATCACAAGTACACGGTCGACGAGCACACGCTCCTGACCATCCGAGGTCTCTCGACTCTGGCGGATCCTGATGTCAAGGCCCGGCGACGATTCTCGAGCCTCCTGGCAGAACTCGATGAACCTGAGCTAATCGTCCTAGCCCTCCTGTTCCATGACGTCGGCAAATGGTCAAACAAGAATCACGCCGAGGAAAGCGTGCGAATGGTCAGAGGGCCGCTGCGGCGGCTGCGTATCGCCCCCGACTCCATCCACACGGTGGAATTCCTGATCCGACATCACCTGGAAATGTCAGTCGCCGCATTTCGGCGGGACAGTGAGGACCCCGAGGTGGCGCGCCAGTTCGCACGTCTCGTGGGGACCGAGGACCGACTGAAGATGCTGTGTCTGTTGACGCTCGTCGACGTCCAGGCCGTCAGCCCGGAAGTACTCACGCCGTGGAAAGAAGAGTTGTTGTGGCGTCTGTATGTCGACACCTACAACCACCTCACGTTGGGCTATGGCGACGAGGTGATCGCGACCGAGCAGTCGACCGTCACAGCGCTACGCGCCCGGCGACCACCTGAAATCTCGGAACAGCAAGTCACGGCGTTTCTGGAAGGGCTCCCACAGCGTTATCTGCGCTTGGTCGAGCCACAGACCGTATACGACCACATCCGCCTCTCGCGCAACCTGGAGCCCGACGAGCTCCGGATGACGCTCGACAAGCAGGACGATGTGTGGGAGTTGAGCGTGGTGACCAAGGACCGCCCGCGGATTTTCTCCAACGTCTGCGGCGTCCTCTCCTACTTCGGCATGGACATCCTGCGGGGACAGGCGATGAGCAACGCCCAGAACGTGGTGCTCGATCTGTTCCGGTTCGTCGACGCCGACCAGTTCCTGGCCTTGAACGAAGCGGGGCAATCCGAGTTGACGCGCGTGCTCCAGGATGTCGTCGCCGGCGATGTCGACCTCCCGGCGATGCTCAAGGGACGCGAAGCGGCGGCACGGTCACGCCGCGACAAGATGCGTGTGCACAAACTCGTGCATTTCGACCACCACTATTCAGACCGCTACACGGTGCTCGAGATCGGCGGCGCCAACCAGTGGGGACTACTCTACGGCATCAGCCGCGTCATGTCCGAACATGGATGCGATATCGAACTGGTCCTCATTTCCACCGAAGGCGACCGAGCGATCGACGTGTTCCATTTGACGCGGAACGGCGACAAACTGTCGCCGGGGATGGAAGAGGAACTCCGCGGCGATCTCGAACGGGTGCTGGGTATTCAGGACAAGCGCGGCGGATGAGGGCGCACGACCGACTGGGTCACGGCCGCGACCCCTTCGTCAATCTTGGCGCGAGGTAGCCGGCCTGAGCCACGGACCCGTTCACGAAAAACTCACCCAAGCGGCACGGCCGCGCGACTACGTCGTCGCACTAGTGACAGTGCCCGTGCTCGCCTGACCACACCTGGCCGGGCGGACAGGCCACCTCGGACGGCGGCGGTGCGGTCACCGAGAAACTCATGACCACCGCGACCACCGCGGCCACCGCCACTCCGACGATCGCCATCCAGGCGCCTGGACTCAGCGAATGCTCCTTGGTCTCGCAGCACCGCTTGTATTTCTTGCCGCTGCCACAAGGGCACGAATCGTTGCGGCCGACCTTGTCACGTGCCAAGTCACGACCTCCTGAAAGACTGTGATGCCCCGCCACCGGAGCATTGGCGCGCGACGAACCACGCACGCGGAGAGCCAGTATACTGCGGGAAGAGGCGTCGTCGCCTCACTACCCGTTCACGCACCGATGCTCAACGACTGCGTACTGTCATTTCGTTTCGGCCCGGTTTTTCGCCGCACTCGATACGCAGACGGCCCCCGCGATACAGAGCGCCGCAGTCGCTATTCCCGAGCGGCTGGGATGGGACCCGCCAGATCCGCCAGCACTGCTGGCGGATCGACCCCTGGTGCTTAGGCACCGAGCCAGTGAATCACATCGATGACCAATCAGGAATCGTTCATCTTCGACACCGAGTTCCACCTCGTGGTCGTGACCGGCATCAAGGCTCGCACCTTGCCAGAACTGAGGACGGAGCTCGCACGGATATCCGAGTCGTCGGTGTTCCTTCACACGCATCAGGAGTATCTGGCGCACGACTTTCAGCCGACGGCCCGCTACAACGACTTCGCGCGATGGGTCTCGGAGACGCTTCGCGAAGAACCCCTGGCTGAGAAACTGGCCGCCATCGACCTGCTCGCATTCACCAGCATTGCGAAACTTCGCGACGCACTGCTTCGGACGATTGACACGTATCTCGACAATCTGGATCGGCCCGGCTACCAATGCCGCCCGGAGGAGGCGTTCCATTTCTGCCGGTCACGAAGCTTTGTGCTGCCGACGGGACTCGTGGCTGACGACGTCGGCGACTTTTTCAAGAAAGTGCCGTCGATTTCGCACGCCTCCCTGCATTTCCACTTTTTCGAGGCCCGGCTGAGGCTCGGCCGCCAGACCAACGACTTTTCCCGCTGGCTCACCGACCGCGGACGCCCGGATCTCGCGTCCGCGATCGACGGGTTGAACCCGTATGTCCGCACGCTAGACGAGCTTCGGCGCGACATTGTCCAGCTCGGAGCCCAGACATGAGCGACCACCTCGAAGACTACCGGCCGATCGTCGGGTCCCAGGTCATCGACGAACTGCTGTTGCTTGCCGACCGTGTCCGTCACCGCCGACTCCAGCACATCAACTCCACCTCGGTGGGTGGTGGTGTGGCCGAGATCCTGACCCGGATGGTCCCTCTCCTTCGCGATCTCGGGATCGACACGACGTGGGACGTCATCAAGGGCAATCAGGATTTCTTCGCGGTGACAAAGGCGTTTCACAACGCCCTACACGGAGGTGAAGAACACATCACGGAGGAGATGTTCCAGGTCTTTCGGGACACGACCGCAATGAACCTGGCGGATCTGAACACCTACGGCGACGTCGTCATCGTGCATGATCCCCAGCCGGCCGGTCTGATCGCGAAGAAACGAGACGTCGGCGGCCGCTGGATCTGGCGGTGCCACATCGATGTCTCGACACCGGATCCGCGGGTCTGGGGGTTCCTGCAGGACCACGTGGCGCAATACGACGCGTCAATTTTTTCGATGCCCGATTTCGCTCAGCAGCTCGCAATTCCCCAATACATGGTACCGCCGTCGATCGACCCCCTCGGCGACAAGAACCGAGACATCCCCGACGCCGAAGTTCGGGCGGTAGTAGAGCGATACGGGATGGACCCAGAGCGGCCCATCCTTACCCAGATATCTCGATTCGATCGCCTCAAGGATCCGCTGGGGGTGATGCAGGCGTATCGACTGGTCCGACGGCGCCACGACTGCCAACTCCTACTCGCGGGCGGCGGGGCGACCGACGACCCAGAGGGAGAGGAAGTCCTTCGAGAAGTGCGCGAGGCGGCGGGAGACGACCCCGACATTCACATCCTGGAACTGCCGCCGTTCAGCGACCTGGACATCAACGCCCTGGTTCGCGGGTCGACGGTCGTGATGCAAAAATCACTAAAGGAGGGATTCGGCCTCACCGTGACCGAGGCGCTCTGGAAACGCAAGCCTGTCATTGGTGGCGCCGTCGGCGGCATCCGATCGCAGCTGCTCAACGGCGTGACCGGATTCCTCGTCCACTCGCCCGAGGGGGCGGCCAACCGGGCCGTGGAGCTGCTTGGGAACCCAAAACTGCGAGACGCGCTGGGCGACGCCGGACACGATCACGTGAAGGAGAACTTCCTCACCACCCGACACATCCGCGACTACCTGCTGTTGATGTTGGCGATGGAGCATGGCGACATGGACCTGTCGCTCTTGACCGCCAGGCCCGCTTGACCGCCGAGAAGGTTACTGCCACCCCGGTCCGGGGGACCAAGCGCGTGTCTGGCGCTTCCAGCCAGATGACGATGGCTGGAAGTCTTCCCGAACACCAGCCACGTCCGCTCAAACAACCAAGAGCAGCTTGCCGATGTGGGTGCTGTCTTCCATCACCCGGTGAGCCTCTCCGGCCCGGGCCAACGGCAGCCGCTGGTGAATCACAGGATGCACCCGTCCGGACTCGATGAGCGGCCACACCCGCTCGCGGACGGCGTCCACGACCACCCGCTTTTCTTCGATTGTCCGAGCCCGCAACGTCGTGCCGGTGACGACCAGGCGACGCCGCATCAGCGTCGCCAGGTCGATCTCGGCGCGAGCCCCGCCCATCAACGCGATGATGACGAGCCGGCCATCGAGATTGAGAAGCCCGAGGTTGCGGTCGAGATACGGGCCTCCGACCATGTCCAGAATGACGTCGACCCCGCCGGCCACGGAACGGACAGCCTCGACGAAGTCGACCGCTCGGTAGTTGAATGCGCGCTCGGCGCCCAACCCCTCGCACGCACCGCATTTTTCGGCCGAACCGGCCGTCACGAACACACGCGAACCAAGGGCGCTCGCCACCTGGATCGCCATGGTGCCGATGCCGCTCGAACCGCCGTGCACGAGCAGGGTCTCCCCCTTTGCGAGGCGTCCACGCTCGAACACATTGGTCCACACTGTCAGGGTCACCTCAGGCAGCGCGGCCGCGTCGACCAAGTCGACGCCCACAGGCACAGGCAGGCATTGCGGGGACGGAACAGCGCAATATTCCGCGTATCCGCCACCGGCCAGCAGCGCGCAGACCGGGTCGCCGACCCGCCAGCCGGACACCGCTTCTCCCAGCGCCACCACGGTGCCGGACACTTCGAGCCCCAGAATCTCGGAGGCACCGGGGGGAGGCGGATACTGGCCTCGCCGCTGCATACAGTCGGCTCGGTTCACCCCGGCCGCCGCCACTTTGACCAGCACCTCGCCGGGGCTCAGATCGGGCACCGGTTGTTCACCGCAAACCAGGACATCCGGGTCGCCGGGCCCGGACATGCCAATCGCGCGCATCGTGTTTGGTATCGCCACCATCAGTAGTGTTGCTCCAATTCATCCTGCCATGCTCGCGTCGGGACATACCACCAACGCCTGAGACCCGACACTAGCTCTAACACGGGCTGCTAGTATAATCACCGGAATTCGACAGCCTGCGGCTCCTCAGGGGCGTCTCCTTTCATGGATATCAAGGTCAAACAGATCGGTCTCTGGCGCACCGAGGTGCCACGTCGTCCCGGCGCGCTGGCCGACGCGCTCGAACCCCTCGCACAACAGGGTGCGGACCTCAAGGTCGTCCGCGTCCGTTCCGCTCCGGGGCGGGCGAAACGCAACGTCGTCGAGGTCTACGCCGGCGAAGGGCGGCGAGCGGCGGCGGTGGCCCGATCGGCTGGCTTCTCACTCTCTCCGGCCACGACGCTGCTGATGCACGGAGATAACTGGCCCGGATTCGCGTACGCCGTGGCCAACGCGGTGGCCTGGGCCGGCATCGGGGTCCGGGATCATGAGGCAGGTGTCGTGGACCAGCGATTTTCGTCGACCCTGACATTCGCTACCGAGAGTGATGCCAAGAAGGCGGCGGCAGTGATACGCCGGGTGATACGAGCGGGTGTCGCGAGCGACGACGGGGCGCAATAGCGATGCGTCTGCTCATCATCGGCTACGGTCGCATGGGCAAGCTGGTGGACCAGCTCAGCGAGTCCTACGGGTTCGAGGTGGCTGGACGCCTCGACATCGACAACAATCGGGGCGGGGCGGGCATCACGGCTGATCAGGTGCGTGACGTCGACGTGGCGATCGACTTCTCGACCGCGGATGCGGTCAGGGACAACCTGCCGCGGCTGGCCAGTCATGGCGTGAACCTCGTGGTCGGCACCACCGGTTGGCAAGACCAGGAAGCAGCCATGCGGGCGACAGCCGGCGAGGCCGGCATCGGCGTGGTCGCGGCCGCCAACTTCTCGTTGGGCGTCAACCTCTTCCTGGCCCTGACCGAACGCGCGGCGGAGTTGTTCGAACCACGAGAGGAATTCGGCGCCTGGATTCACGAAATCCACCACGCCGCGAAGATCGATGCGCCATCTGGCACGGCGCTGGCCATGCGAACGGCGATGGAACGACAGGGCTACACCGGCACGGTCGACATGGCGTCGACCCGGGTCGGGTCAGCTCCGGGCACGCACACGGTCGGTTTCGACGGTCCGGTCGAAACGATCACCCTCACCCACACCACCCGGGACCGCGCCACGTTCGCACGCGGCGCGCTGGAGGCGGCTCGCTGGCTGCACGGACGGCGAGGGTGGTTCTCGATGCGCGATGTGCTGGGGCTCGGACAATGACGAAAGGATGGTCTGGATGCGGCACGGCGCTCGTGACGCCGTTTACGGCCGGCGGCGCGATCGACGATGCGCGAGTCCACCGGCTCGCCGCCAGACAGATAGACGCTGGAATCCACTTTCTGGTGCCGTGTGGTACGACCGGCGAGAACCCAACCTTGACCGGCGCCGAACAGCGGCACGTCGTTGATCTGGTCGTGAAAGCGGCGGACGGTCGGGTCCCAATTCTCGCCGGCGCTGGAGGATACGACACCCGCGCGGTCATCGACCAGGTGGCCGATATGCGAAACGCGGGGGCTGACGGAATTCTCTCCGTCACGCCGTACTACAGTCGACCAACCCCGGAAGGCATATACCGCCACTACGAAGCCATTGCCGAGAGCACGCCGCTTCCGATCGTCGTCTACAACGTGCCTGGTCGTACCGGTTGCAACATCGATGTGGATACATTGTGCCGGTTGGCCGAGATTCCAAACATCGTTGGCGTCAAAGAGGCCTCGGCCGACATGGCACAACTCTGTGAGATTTGTCGTCGCGTCCCACCCGATTTCCGTGTCTTGTCGGGCGATGACTTGTTCACCCTCCCGCTCATATCGGTGGGCGGAGCCGGCGTCGTCTCTGTGACCTCGAACGAGGTACCCAGCGAGATGGCGCAGTTGACCTCGGCCGGGCTGAACGGGGATTTTCTCACCGCGCGCCGGCTGCACACGCGCCTGCTGCCTCTGATGCAGGTCAACTTCATCGAAGCCAATCCGATCCCGGTCAAGGCGGCGATGGCGCACCTCGGATTACTCGAACCGCACTACCGGCTCCCGATGGTCGAACCGCGACCGTCGTCGCTCGCGCGGATCGTCGAAGTGCTCGACGAACTGGGCATTCACCCCGACCCCGCCGAGCCGTAAGGGCACGCGACTATTCATCGCGACAACAAGACAGACACCGGCACTGAGTGCGAGCAATGGCTGAGGTAGCGTTCGACGTCGTGGACCTTGCACGGTCCTTGATCGACATCGACTCCACCACGCCGAACGAGGGTCCCGTCGCCTCATGGCTGGTCTCGTGGCTCCGAGCGCGAGGCTACCGCGTCGAGAAACAGCCGGTCGAGGGCGACCGAGTGAATCTGTATGTCACGATCGACGAGCGGGACCCGGACGTCGTGCTATCGACGCACCTCGACTGTGTCCCGCCGTTCTTCCCGAGCCGAGTCGAAGGCGATCTGCTCTACGGTCGGGGCGCCTGCGACGCCAAAGGGATCGCGGCCGCGCAGGTCGGCGCACTCGACCACCTGCGGGCGGGCGGAGAGACCCGCGTGGGGGCCCTGTTCGTCGTGGGCGAGGAACGCGGCAGCCACGGAGCCCACGCGGCCAACCGCACGCCGCGCGCCGCCCGCTACCTGGTCGACGGAGAACCCACCGACAACCGGCTCGGCGTCGCCACCCGAGGCGTGTATCGAGTCCGGCTACGAGCCAGCGGCCGAGCGGCCCACTCGTCACACCCCGAACAGGGAGAGTCGGCGATCGAAAAACTGGTCGACGCCCTGATCGCCCTCCGAGCCATTGACCTTCCCTCCGATCCCACGCTCGGAGACACGAGCTACGCCGTCGCGCTCATAGACGGCGGCGTGGCGCCCAACGTCGTCCCGCCACACGCGTCCGCCGAGGTCAATTTTCGGATCGTAGGACCGGCGACAGCGGTACGCGCCGCACTCGAACCGCTGGCCGACTGGGTCGCATTCGACGACGTAGTCGAGGTACCGGTGGTTCACATGGCCACGGTTCCAGGTTTCGACACCGCGGTGTTCCCATTCACGACCGACATACCGTTCCTGACGGCATGGGGAGAACCGCTGCTGTTCGGCCCCGGCTCTGTGCTGGTCGCGCACACCGCCGACGAACACGTCAGTATCGACGCGCTACACGCGGCCGTCGATCACTACGCGCGCATTGCCACCACGCTACTGTCACAGCTGTAGGTTTTTCGACGAGGCGCCCCGAAAACCGCTCCACGTCGTTCCTCAGCACCTCGCAGGTCGCTGAAAGGGTCCGCAGGGGTTTTCTGACGAGGCGTCTGTCTGGCTAGGCGCAAGGAGGGAGCAGCCAGGCG
>JAPYUM010000001.1:68493-74808 GCA_029940535.1 Vicinamibacterales bacterium | reverse complement strand
GGGTTTTCTGACGAGGCGTCTGTCTGGCTAGGCGCAAGGAGGGAGCAGCCAGGCGGGCGCCCCGCCAGGCCGGGTGGGGGTGACCGACGAAGCAACAACGCCAGACGGGCGCCTTGTCGGAAAACCATTTAGTCGCGTTCCAATCTGACTCGATGAAGCGGGATGCGCGTGGTCGGGGTTTCGCCCTCGGTGGGCGAGGCCGCGATCTGGTCGACCGCCTCCATGCCGGCCGTCACTCGCCCGAATGCGGTATACACACCGTCGAGCTCCGTCGCCTCGCCGACCACGATGAAGAACGACGTGGACGCGCTCGCCTCGTCGTCGCCACGCGCCATAGAGACAATCCCCTTCACATGCGGGGTGTCGCTGAACTCCGGCGTAAGTGTGCCCACCAACGCACGCTGCTCCTCAGTGAGCGGAGCATCGCGGCTGGGAATGAAGCCGGTTTGCACGACAAACCCCGGCGCCACGCGGTGGAACGCCATGCCGTCATAGACCCCGGCGTTCGCCAATCGTAGGAAATTGCGCGCGTGCGCCGGAGCGAGGTCCGCGAACAACTCGATCGTGATCGGTCCCGCGTCGGTGTCCAGCACGGCGCGATACGCGGCAAGCTCGTCGACCGTCTCCGTCGTGAATGGCGGAGGCGGCGGCGGGGCCCAGTCGCGGATAGCGGCCGCGAGAATCTCGACCCGCTCGATCGCCTTGCCGTCAGCGTCGACGGCGGTCTCCGAGATGCGAGTCACCACCGGGAGCCCCTGGACCACGCGTCCCCAGATCGTGTGGTGGCCGTCAAGACCGGGCTGCGCGACCACGGTGATGAGAAACTGCGTGCCGTCGCTGTTCGGATCGCCTGGCACGCCCACGGCGGAGACAGTGCCGGCGGTGTGGCGTTCGTCGTTCGACTCGGCCGCAACCAACCCCAACCCCCCCTGGCCGTATTCGTCACGTCGTTCGGGATCTTTCGAAAACGGGTCGCCCCCCTGGATGATTCCTCGCGGCACCATCCCGTGAAAGCTCGTGCCGTCAAAACCACCGTCGGCAACGTGCCCCATGATCAACCCAACGTGATTTGGCGCGGCGTCCGCCAGCAGATCGATCACGACCGGACCCTCGGTCGTCTCGATCACCACTTGCTTGTTCCGCATCTGCTCGATGCTCAGCGGTGTCACGAACGGGTCTTGCCCGCCGCTGGCCACCGCCGGCGTGGGCCACAACAGCAGCGTCACGAAAAGAAGTCGTCTCACGGTAGGATCATATAAGGATGTCTCTGCTAGAACACCAGTCGGATATAGATACAGGCCCACCGTCCCGAACAGGTCGTGCCGCGTTGATCGGACTGATCCTCATCGGAGGCGCCGCGGCCGCGTATGTTGCGCTGGCGCCCACCGACGAGGAGGAGCCGGTGGTGACGACCACTGCCGCGGACCCGCCGCCAGTTGCGGCCAACACCCCGGAACCGGAACCGGAGCCGGTAGCGGAACCGAGCGCACCGGAACCGGAACCAGTACCGGAGCCGGACCCGACGCCGGCACCAGTCATCGCCAAACCGTCGGTGCCGGAATCGCGGCTCGAACCGCTCCTCCGGGTCGCGAGCGACGTGCCAGGCGCCTCGGTCTTCCTGGACCGACGGTTCCTCGGGACGACCCCATTCGAAACCGGCGATGTGCCATCAGGACCGCATCGACTCAATGTGTCGTCAGAGGGTCACGAGGGCTTCTTCCAGGAGATCGAGATCGGCGACGAACTCGTGTCGATCGACGTTCGTTTTCTCGAGGTCCGCCTCGCCGCCTCGGTCGATGTCGTCCACAAGCATCGATTCGGTTCCTGCGCTGGCCGACTGCGAGCCGACCTCGATGGTGTCCACTACGAGACGACGGATGACGACGCCTTCTCTATTCCGTTCAGCGAGCTCGAGCAGCATGTGGTCGAATATCTCGAGCATACCTTGACGATACGGCGTCGAGACGGTCGAACCTACAACTTCACGGACGAGCAGGAGAGCGCCGACGCCCTGTTCACCTTTCACCGCGAGGTCGAGCGAGCTCGCGAACGGCTGTCTCCGTGACGGAACCGACCCGTTGCGCCTGGGCGGGCTCCGACCCGTTGTACCAGCGGTATCACGACACGGAGTGGGGTATCCCGCTCCATGACGACCGGCGACTGTTCGAGATGTTGGTATTGGAAGGTGCACAGGCCGGACTCGCCTGGATCACGATTCTCAGGAAACGCGAAGGCTACCGCGCGGCACTCGACGGATTCGACCCGACCGCAGTGTCGCGGTATGACCGTCGACGCATCACGCGATTGCTGGCGAACCCCGCTATTGTGCGCAATCGACTCAAGATCGAGTCGACGGTCACCAACGCCCAGGCGTTCCTGCGGATTCAAGAGGACTACGGTAGTTTCGACAAATACATCTGGCGGTTCGTCGACGGTCGACCACACCGGAATCACTGGAAAACGCTGGACGCGATCCCGGTCGACACTGACGAATCACGGACCATGAGCAAGGCGCTCAAGAAGCGCGGGTTCCGTTTCGTCGGTCCCACCATCTGCTACGCCTTCATGCAGGCGACGGGGATGGTGAACGACCATCTGGTGGGGTGCTTCCGTTACGGCGACCCGACGTAGGGCCTCTATCCAGCGTCTGGCCGGTGCTGGGAGCCGAGCAAGTCGTTGACCGTCTTGACCGGGTTGAAGGTCTCAGGCGGTACCTCGACAAAGAGGCTGAGCCACCGCGCCATTCCTCCGTTCCACAGTCCGGGGTGCTCGAGCGCCTTTACTGGACGACCCGCGTATGATTTTTTTGAAACAAAGACGCTGTCTGGATCCGCAAAGCGACGTAGATCAAACGGTTCGTCGCGCCAGTTGCGGAGCCCGCACACCAGGTCTACGGGGTTGAAGTGGGTGGCGGCGGCAAGCATGTCCATCTGCTCCCGTGCACTCTTGTCGACCTGCGCCGTTTCCACGATCTGCCGACGACGCTCGCCGCCTGCATTTCTCACCCAGAACGGACCACCGCCCGGCTCCCCCTGATTCGGTACCATCCCGCACACGCGGATCGGTCGGTCGAGGTGCTCGACGGCGAAATCTCGACGAGCCGTCAATGACCCATCCGCAAGGACCGGCGGCAGTGCCTCGCCGCAGGTGTCGTGCAGGAATGCCAGCGCGGCGACGACCGCGGCCTCGCCATCCCCGCGATGCAACGCCTTCATGTAACGGCGGACCTCTTGCTGGACAGTCACGAGGCATCCGGCGAGCACGCGCTTCCACTGCACGGTCGGACCGTTCAGCGATTCAGGCGCCACGTTGTCGATGTTCTTGACGAACACCACGTCACCTTCCAGATTGTTGAGATTCTCGAGCAGCGCGCCGTGGCCACCGGGACGAAACACGAGTCTCCCTTGTGCGTCGCGTAACGGCGTATTGTCGAGGTCCGCGGCAACCGTGTCGCTGCTCGCCGCCTGAACCGACAAACTGACCTCGAACCGAATCCCCAATCTGTCCTCGTGGTTCTGCCGAGCCGCCGCCACGGCCGCCTCGAACTGCGCGAGGTGGTCCACAGAGACGGTCATGTGCACTCGACAGCGGCCGGTCGCGTCTCCGATGACGGCGGCGGCCTCGATAAGATGCTCCTCGAGCGGGGTCCGGCTCTCACCCGCTGTCACGTGAAAATCGAGCAACCCCTTCGGTCGAGCCGCGTAGCCGAGCCCGACGCCGTCCACCAGATACTCGACCAGTTGGGCATAGGACCCTGACGCGGCGAGCGTCGTCGCGTCGAGCCCGGCGTCCGCCATGGCGGACGCGAGGGAAGGAAAGAACGCAAAGCGCTGGATGTTCTCTCCGAAAACCAGCGCCTGGCGCGCATCCGCGTCGCCCGCATCGGCCGCCAGGACCAGCGCATCACGCGTCATCGGGTTCACGCGGTCGCGCGCGCTGATCAGCGCGGTAAACATCCGGCTTGCCACGCCTGACGCGGGCACGAACTTCGCGCACCGGCCCATCAACCGCGCGGCCTCGAACGTCCGCGTGAATCGGGCGGCGTCACCGACGCCAACCTGCGTGATTCCGTCGCCGGCCGTACACGGTCCGTCCAGCGTCACCCACGCCGGAGGGCGGGCAAAGAACCGCAGCTGACGCGCCACCTCGGCCTGACTGATCCCCCGTCGCCCCAGATCGACTCGGTCGGACTGCTGCAGCTTCATCCGTTTCGGGTCCGCTGACCCATCCGAAGATCACGTCCGGACGGGAAGACATCCACCCGACGAGGCGCCAGAAGCGCGAATAGAGGAATACAAGCGACAGCCCGGGTAGTCCGGCACGAACCGGCGCGATCTAGAAGTGCCACAATATTCCCAAAGGCCGGGTCTCAACCCCGAGACACGACGCAACCGCGATCTTACCGCTGATCATCCGCATGGCCCTGACGGGGATGTGATGATGACTACCGTAGCCGAAGCAATACGACGTCAGCGAGTGAAGCGCATTCTCCAGTTCTTTCTCCGGCTGGGACTTGTAGTCGCCGTCCTCTTCCTAACCGGGCCGCGCGTCGGCACCACTGTCCAAGCCTTGACACCTCCAGTGTTGCCGGAAGTGGATAGTCACGCGACCCCACAACGTCTCGAACAGAACTGGTCACTGTGCGACAGCCAGCGTTTGCACTCCATCTCGCAGGGCACCACGACGATTCCGATACCGCTGTCCTGGCTTCTCGCGCTCGAAGCTCCGCAGCCGTCGCTCCTCGCGCTACCGTTCGCCACATCGGGCCGATTCATCGACGACGACGCCTTGCTGTACAGCTATTGCTGGGAAGCGCTACGTTTCAACCCGATCAACCCGTTTGTGATTCGGCGGTGCTCGAAAGACTACCGAATCGCGGCTGGCACGCTGCGTAGCGCGACGATCAAAGCGGGAAAGACCGTCCTCGTCAGCACCCGATCAGCGATGCGTGATGGGCGAGAATTGCCGGCGGCCGATTCGTTCGCGATCGACCGGCCGGCGTATCACTACAAGCATCTTGGCTACGGGATGCACACCTGTCTCGGCGAGCATGTCAGTCGCGTGCAAGTGCCGGAAGTCATCAAGCGGCTCCCGAAGCTGCCGGGCGTGCGCCCGACCGGCCCCATCGACTTCAAAGGTGGCCCGTTCCCGGAATCCTACGTGCTCGAGTTCAACTAGCAGCCCCTGGGCGGCGGGAGCGGGCATCTCGGTCCCGCCCCCATCCCGAACCTAGACCAGATCTACTACTTCGCGGGTGCTCCGGTGCTGCTCGACGACGGCGCGACCGAGCCGCTTGCTGAGATACACCTTTGACTCCGGGCGGCTATCCAGCTGGGGCTCGAGCTGGATCACGTCGAACTCCAGATGGTCGAGCGTTCCGCGCATGGCGTAGAACTTGTTCTTCGTCTTGACGACAATTTCATCAAAACCGTTGTCCAGCGCCCAGGCCTCTTGCTGTTCGGTCAACGCACGGAAGAACCCCTGGCCCCGCCAGTCCCGACGGGTGCCCCCGATCCAGCTGTAGAGGACCCGACGACCGTCGAACGTCACGCAGCCGGCGAGTCGCCGAACCAGGTCGGCCAGCTTTGGATCGATCTCTCTCTCTCGCAGCTCATGCGACACCTTGAAGGCGACCGGCACCACCGTACTAGGGTCATCCGGAAGGGCCGCCTCTGCCATGACAATCTGATGGTCTCGGTTCTGCAAACGGGCAACAACCTCGGCCGAGGTTTTTCGTCGCGGAAACTCGCCGAAGAATTCTTCGATGTACTGGATCTCCAGCGCGCCTTGCTGCAGGCCATACTGCCTGATGTGATACTCCATGGGCATGGGAAGACCGACGCGCCTTACCGGCCCGTGATCATACACTGGCAACCCTGATAATCCGGGCGCGCGACAATGCGCGCCCCGCGGGCCCGGAGTGGGGCTCGGGGCGCAGCCCCGTCTGCAGCCCCGTCTAAGGAAGCTCGCATGCCAGAACTGCCTGACGTCACGGTCTATGTGGAGCGCTTGAGGGCGCGCGTCGTCGGGCAGCCGCTCGACCGAGTCCGACTGGGCAGCCCGTTCGTATTGCGCTCGGTCACGCCCCCGCTGAGTTCGGTCGAAACCCGGACCGTACGCGCGGTCAGCCGACTGGGGAAGCGGATCATCATGACGCTCGACGGCCACCTCTCTCTGGTCATCCACCTCATGATCGCGGGACGACTGCGTTGGCGAGATACGGGGACGCCGCTCCCGAAGCGACGCGGCCTTGCCGCCTTCGACTTTCGTAACGGCACCGTTCTGTTCACCGAAGAAGGCACGAAGAAACGCGCG
>JAPYUM010000001.1:0-68393 GCA_029940535.1 Vicinamibacterales bacterium | reverse complement strand
CGACTTTCGTAACGGCACCGTTCTGTTCACCGAAGAAGGCACGAAGAAACGCGCGGCTCTTCTCCGGCATCGGCAACGCGTACTCGGATGAGATCCTGCACGCGTCACGCCTGTCTCCGATGAAGTTGACGCAGAAGCTGAGCGAGGATGAGATCGACCGGCTCTACGAGGCCGCGGGCACGACCCTCAAACTGTGGACCGACCGGCTGCGAGCGAGCGTGGGAGACGGGTTTCCGGAAAAAGTGACGGCCTTTCGCGACGGCATGGCCGTTCACGGACGCTACGGCCACCCTTGCCCCGCGTGCAGCGCTCCCGTGCAACGAATCGTGTACGCCAGTAACGAGGCGAACTACTGCCCCCGGTGTCAGACCGGCGGGCGGCTCCTGGCGGACCGCTCGTTGTCCCGATTACTCAAGCGTGACTGGCCACGTTCGCTGGACGAACTGGACCAGCTGACAGCCTCCCGCCGCTAGGTTTTCCGACGAGGCGCCCGCGTGGACGGCGTTGCGTCCTCGGTCACCCCCGCCCGACGGGCGGGGCTGTCGCCTGCATGCTCCCTCGTCGCGCCTGGCCACACAGACGCCTCGTCAGAAAACCCCCTCGGACCCTTTTCAGCAACCTAGCCTAGTAAGTCGCTGATCAACGACGCCGGGGTGGTTTCCGGGCCAGTGCGGGGGCGGTGTCGTAGGCGAGCGACGGTCCGAGCCAGCGCTCCACTTCACTCACCGGGCAGCCCTTGCGCGCCGCGTAGCGCTCGACCTGGTCCGCTCCGATCCGACCCACCGAGAAGTAGTGTGCGTCCGGATGAGCGAAGTACAGCCCGCTGACGCTGGCGGCCGGAGTCATGGCGGCGCTCTCGGTCAACTCGATGCCAATCGAGCGAGCCCCGAGCAGGTCGAATAGTTTGAACTTCTCGCTGTGATCCGGGCAGGCCGGATAACCAAAAGCGGGACGAATCCCGCGATACTGTTCCCGAAGCAAGTCCGCTGGCGACAGGGTCCCGCCCCGCTCATACCCCCATTGGCGGCGCGCCTCCGCGTGCAGATACTCGGCCGCCGCCTCCGCCAGCCGGTCGGCAAGGGCCTTGACCATGATCGCCTGGTAGTCGTCATGATCGCGCGCGTACTCCGAGGCCAGGTCGTCAGCACCGATACCGGCGGTCACGGCAAACGCGCCGAGGTGATCCCGCCCCCCGCCGCGGGCCGGCGCGATGTAGTCGGCGAGCGACCTATTCGGTCTTCCGTCCGGCTGCTCGCCCTGTTGACGTAGCATGACGAACCGCTGCAACTCGGGCCCAGACTCGGGCCCACCCGGCGCGAAGACCACGATGTCGTCGCCGGCGCTCGCGACGGGCCAGAACCCATAGACGCCGCGAAGGGTCAAGGCTCGCTCATCGACAATACGCCGCAGCAGCGCGGTGCCGTCGTCATAGAGTTGTCGGGCCTGCTCGCCGTATCTCGGATGGTCGAGCACCCCGGGATACCGTCCATTGATCTCCCACGCCGAGAAGAAAAACGTCCAGTCGATGAACGGCATGACCGCCTCGATCGAGATGTCGTCGAGCACCCGCCGACCCAGAAACGCCGGTGTCGGTAAGTCGCTCGCGGCCCAGTCGGGCTGAAACCGATTGGCGGCCGCTCGGTCGTAGGGAAGTAAGGGCTTCGCCTGGCGAGTCGCGTACTGCTCTCGCAGCACCGCTTGGTTGTCACGGTTCTCGCGGTCTAGCGCAGCACGCCGTTCCGGATTCAGCAAGCTGGACACCACGTCGATGACGCGGGAGGCGTCGACCACATGTACCGTAGGGTGGTCATACGCGGGCGCGATTTTCACCGCGGTGTGTTGACGACTTGTCGTCGCGCCACCAATCAGCAGGGGACGGTCGAGCTTGCGCTGCTGCATTTCCCGGGCGACGACGACCATCTCATCAAGCGACGGCGTGATCAGCCCGCTCAGCCCGATGATGTCAGCGTTCTCATCGGCCGCCGTCTGGAGAATGGTGTCGCAATGCACCATGACACCAAGATCCACGACCTCATACCCGTTGCACTGCAGCACAACCCCAACGATGTTCTTGCCAATGTCGTGCACGTCACCTTTGACGGTGGCCATCACCACCTTGCCTTGCGACGACGCCTTCCCGCCACCGACGCGCCGTTCCGCTTCCATGAACGGTTCCAGATAGGCGACCGCCTTCTTCATGACGCGGGCGCTTTTCACCACCTGCGGCAGAAACATCTTGCCGGCGCCGAACAGATCGCCCACGATCTTCATACCGTCCATCAACGGACCCTCGATCACATCGAGCGGCCGCCCCAGGGCTTGTCGTGCTTCCTCCGTGTCCGGCTCGATATGGTCGACAATGCCCCGTACGAGAGCGTGCGAGAGCCGCTCGGCCACTGTGCCCTCGCGCCAGGCCAGGTCGACCTCCCGCGTGGCACCCGCCTCGCCCTTGACCGTCTCGGCAAACTCCACCATCCGTTCGGTGGCGTCGGGACGACGATTGAAGATGATGTCCTCGACACGCGTCAGCAGTTCTGGTGCGATGTCCTCGTACACCACCAGTTGGCCGGCATTGACGATGCCCATGTCCATCCCGGCCTTGATGGCGTGGTACAGAAACGCCGAGTGGATCGCTTCACGGACGACGTTGTTGCCTCTGAACGAGAACGACAGATTGCTGACCCCGCCGCTGATGAGCACGCCGGGACAAGATTGCTTGATCGCGCCGATCGCCTCGATGAAGTTGACGGCGTAGTCGTTGTGCTCTTCGAGGCCTGTCGCAATGGCCAGAATGTTCGGATCGAAGATGATGTCGTGGGGATCGAAACCAGCCCGCTGGGTCAACAGCGTGTAGGCTCGCCGGCAAATGCTCACTTTGCGCTCGACCGTATCGGCCTGCCCGGTCTCGTCGAACGCCATCACCACGGCGGCGGCGCCATAACGCCTGAGGGTCCGCGCCTTGTCGAGAAAGTCGGCCTCGCCCTCCTTCAGGCTGATCGAGTTGACGACCGCCTTTCCCTGGACACACTTCAACCCCGCCTCAATCACCGACCACTTCGAGCTGTCGATCATCACGGGAACCCGAGCCACCTCCGGCTCGGTGGCAATCAGGTTGAGAAAGTGCGTCATCGACTGTTCCGAGTCGAGCAGTGCCTCGTCCATGTTGACGTCGATGAGGTTCGCACCGCCGCGCACCTGGTCAACCGCCACGTCGCTCGCCGTCGTGAAATCGTCTGACTTGATCAGGCGAGCGAACCGAGCGGAGCCGGTCACATTGGTCCGTTCTCCCACCATCAGAAAATTGCTGTCGTCTCTGACCGTCAAGACCTCGAGACCACTGAGACGTGACGCTCCGGAGCTACGCGACGGCAGAGGGCGGGGCGCCACCCCGTCAACCGCCCGCACGATCGCGCCGATGTGGTCTGGGGTGGTGCCGCAGCACCCGCCCAGGATGTTGACGAACCCACTGTCGGCAAAATCCCGCAGCAGGGCCCCGGTCTGGTTCGGTTGCTCGTCGTACTCTCCGAATGCGTTCGGCAACCCGGCATTCGGGTACGAGCTGACGTAGCACTCGGCGATGTCCGAGAGCTCGGCCAGATACGGTCGCATGTCGCGCGCGCCAAGCGCGCAGTTGATACCGACGGAGAGCGGCTGCGCGTGCGCGATCGCGACATAGAACGCATCGATCGTCTGGCCGGACAAGGTGCGTCCACTCCGATCCGTGATCGTGACCGAGATCATGAGCGGAAGCTCGATCCCCCGGTCGTCGAAGACCTCCCGAATCGCCACGAGCGCCGCCTTCGCGTTCAACGTGTCGAAGATGGTCTCCACCAGCAGCAGGTCGCAGCCGCCATCGACAAGGCCCCGCACCTGTTCCGCATACGCCGTCTGTAGCGCATCGAAGGTGCAGGCCCGGACGGTGGGGTCATTGACGTCTGGCGAAATAGACAGGGTGCGATTCGTCGGCCCGATCGCCCCCGCAACGAAGCGCGGACGCTCAGGCGTGCGCTCGGACCAGGCCGCCGCCGCCGCGGTCGCCAACCGGGCGGCTTCCACATTCAGCTCGTAGGCGAGTGACTCGAGCCCGTAGTCCGCCTGCGCGATGGCGGTGCTGCTGAAGGTATTCGTCTCGATAATGTCGCTACCGGCCTCCAAGTAGGCGTGGTGAATCCCCGTGATGACATCCGGCTGAGTCAGTACCAGCAGATCATTGTTGCCTCGCAGATCTTTGGCGTGCCCCGCGAAGCGCTCACCGCGAAAGGCCGCCTCGTCCAGCGTGTGGCGTTGGACCATCGTGCCCATCGCCCCGTCCATGACGAGAATCCGCGACCGCAGTAACGCCTCGATCCGGTCTCGCGTTGAGACATCGAGCCGCGTCGCGTCCGTCGTTCTGTCTGTCATCGTGCTCACTTTCCTCGTGCCCTCGTGGCTGGTCTTGTTCCGATGGCCGTCAGTACGCCAAAGGAGCCCGCCCCGGCGTCATCGGTAGGTGCCACCTGCACCTCGACCAAGCCAGCGTCAGTCATCATCTCCCTCAGCGCGTCGGCGTCGAACCCAAGCCACCGGTCGCCCAGGCGCTCCTTCGTCCACTCCTCGGCGTGCGCCATCAGGTCGAGCACGAGCACCCGCCCGTGTTCTCGTACCACCCGGGTTGCCGCCCGCAACGCTTGCCGAGGATCCTCGGCATGATGCAGCGCCTGAGAAAGCAGGGCGATATCGGCCGCACCGTTCTCGACCGGCGGCTGCTCGATCTCGCCCAGCCGCCACTCGACGTTGGCGATGCGCCGGCGCGTCGCTAGTTCACGGGCGCGTTCCAGTACCGGGCCTGAGCGATCAACCGCGATGACGTGGGCGGCCCAGCGAGCAATCTCAAGCGTCAGAAAGCCCTCGCCGCACCCGAGGTCGACCACGGTGTGCCGAGGTAGCAGCAACCCGAGCCCGCGAGACCAGGCCGCCCAGCTTCTCCCGGGAACGAATTGGCGACGGCCGCTGCCGGTCGCACCTCCATGCGTTGCGGCATTGTCGCGACGCTGCCGTAATACCTGCCGTAACCGCGCCTGGTCCTCTCTCACGACCGCGTCCGCGCCAGCGGCATCGAACCGAGCCTGTAACAAGGACCACACCGGGCCGAGGCAGGCATCGTGCTCATCCGGAGTGGCGCGTAGAAACGTGAAGCCCCCCTCCCGTTCCTCCGACACGAGCCCGGCATCACGCAGCAGCCCCAGGTGACGCGACACCCCGGACTGGGCTATCCCCAGTACGGCGGTCAACTCGCTCACGTTCAGACGCTCCTGCGAGAGCAGCCTGAGCAACCGCAGCCGGGCCTCATCTCCTAGGAGACGAAACAGGGTTGTTGTCACTTTCACATCCATGAATCTACATACATGTATTCACACTGTCAAGCCGCGTTCAATACCAGGACAGAAGGGATGGCCTCGCGCCGAGGGCGGTCTTGCGTTGCCCACCGGGCAGAAGGTTGTTAAGCTCGATTCATGGCAACCCGTACCACGCTTACGATCCTGCTCACGACGTGTCTTCTCATGGTGGGAATCGCGGCGCAGCAACCCCAGACTCCAATTTTTCGGTCCGGCACCGAGATCGTCGACCTGTATGTCACGGCCACCGACAAGAATGGCCGGCTGGTGCCAACCCTCGGCCAGGAGGATTTCATCATCCTGGACAACGAAGAGCCCCAGGAGATCGTGCTGTTCGAGAACGAGGTCCGGCCGATTACGGTCGTGGTCATGCTGGACACGAGTGCCAGCATGACCCCGCAGCTCGACCTGCTTATGGCGGGCGCGGAGCAGTTCCTCATCCGGATGCTCCCGGACGACCGAGGCAAGGTCGGCGCCTTCAACGACAAGATCCAGATACTTCCCGCCCAGTTCATCGGCGACCGCGACGAGTTGATCCGACAGCTTGATCGCCTGCAGTTCGGCAACCCGACCCGACTCTACGACGCCGTCGGGGCGAGCATTGATGACCTGACCGGGGTGGAAGGTCGCAAGGTGGTCCTGGTCTTCACCGACGGTGAGGATACCCAGCACGCCATCGGCTGGCGCGACGTTCTCGAGAAGGCACGCGCGGCCGAGGTCATGATCTACACGATCGGGCTCGAGATGGACTACTTCAACGGGGTCCGCCAGGTACGAAGCAGCCCGGACAAGCGACTCAAGACCTTCGCGGAGGAAACCGGCGGTGGTTATTTCGAGCTAAAAGACAGCGACGAACTGGGCCCGACGTTCACCCGGGTCGCGCAAGAGCTGCATAGCCAGTATGTGGTCGGCTTCGCCCCCTCGATCCGCGACGGCAAGGTGCACGAATTGGACGTCCAAGTCACACAGGAAGGCACGACCGCGCGAGCCCGCCGGTCCTATGTCGCGCCGCAGGACCAAGGCCAGTAGCGGGCGGATGTTCTCACCCCAGGTCGAGCTGGCCATCACCACAATGCTCGAGGCGCACAAGCTGCGCCGCCGCAAGGCCGGACAGGCATTCGAAGCGACCCACGCGTTGTCCGTAGCGATGATTGTCGGGGATTTCGGGTTCGGTGAACCTGCCGTGGTGGCCGCAATTCTTCACGACACGTTGGAAGACACCACACTCGAGCGCGGGATAATCCGCGACCGCTTCGGAGCTCGCGTGCTGGCGATCGTAGAGGACGTTACGGAGCCGCGGCGGACGGTTCCCTGGCGCCGTCGGAAGGAGAGCTATATCGCGCGCTTGCGCCAGAGCCCCGGAGACGACGCACGAGCGGTCGCCTCCGCCGACAAGATTCACAACCTGTCGAGCATGGTCGTCGGTTTCGACACGGAGGGCGCGAAGTTCGCCGATGTATTCAGCGCCGGGCTGGAAGACATGGTCTGGTATCAGCGGCAGGTGCACGAGATGTTGTCTGAAGCCTGGACCCACCCGATTCTCGACGAACACGGGCGACAGCTCGACCAGTTCCTCACTGTCACGCGAGACGCCCGATGACCCCGCGGCGCCCCGGCGCGCCCAGCCTGGCGTCGCGCGGATCGAGGTCGGTCGCGCTCGGCCGACGCGGCATGATGGCCACCAGCCAGCCGCACGCATCCGTCGTCGGGCTGGATGTGTTGCGCGAGGGCGGGAACGCGGTCGATGCCGCGGTCGCGGCGGCCGCCGTCCTCGCGGTCGTCGAGCCGACGATGACGGGCATCGGCGGGGATCTGTTCGCGATTGTCCATGACGCGAAAACCGGGCGGACCCGGGGACTGAACGCGAGCGGCCGGTCGCCTCGGGCAGCGAGCCTGGCGCAACTGCGCGCCGATGGTCACCTGTCTATTCCTGATCGCGGGGTACTGTCGATTACCGTACCCGGCGCCGTGGATGGCTGGGCTCGATTGGTGGACGAGCACGGCCAGATGCCACTGGCGCGTGTCCTCGCCCCGGCCATCACCTGTGCCCGCGACGGATTTCCCGTCGGCGAAGTCGTGGCCCGACAGTGGCTCGACGCCGAACCGATGCTGGCCGCCGACCCTGCCGCCGCGGCGGTGTTTCTGCCGCAAGGCCGAGCGCCGGCGCCTGGCGAGTTGTTCGCGAACCCGGCGCTGGCAGCCAGTCTGGAGGCTATCGCCGCCAACGGGTCCGACATCCTCTATCAGGGCGAGCTCGGGCGCGCGATCGCGCGCGACGTCGAACGGCGCCAGGGCTGGCTGACCCACGACGACCTGGCGACCCACGAGTCGGATTGGGTCGACCCGATCAAGACCCGTTGTGACGGCGGCGACGGCAACCACGTCGAGCTGCTCGAGTTGCCACCCAACACGCATGGGTTCGTCGCCATCGAGGCGCTCAATATCCTGGCGGGAGACGACCTCGGCCGACTCGGCCACAACTCCGCCGACTACTTGCATCTGGTGCTCGAAGCTCTGGCGGTGGCCTTCGCGGACCGGGAGATCCACCTCGCCGACCCGGACTGGGTACCCCAGGAAACGCTCGGGCGGCTGATTTCGCTCGGCTATGGCCGCGAGATGCGGCGACGGATCGACGCCGCGGGCTCGCCGGTGCGGCATAACAAGCCGACGCCGCCCTCGGACACGAGCGGCGACACGGTCTATCTCGCGGCGGCCGACAACGACGGCAACCTCGTGTCTCTGATTCAATCGCTCTACGCCGGTTTCGGGTCCGGCATCGTGGCCGGCGACACCGGCATCGTGTTGCACAATCGCGGCAGTCTGTTTTCCACGGACCCGTCGCACCCGAATCATCTGGCACCGCGCAAACGCCCGCTCCATACGCTGGCCCCGGCCATGGTCTACCGCAACGGGCGGCCATGGCTGGCCTACGGCGTGATGGGCGGCGACATGCAACCTCAGGGGCACCTGCAGGTACTGCTGAACCTGACCTGTTTTGGCATGAACATCCAGGAAGCGGGTGAGGCGCCGCGGGCGCGATACGACCCGACCGGTGTCTGCCTCGAGCGAGGTATCTCCACCGCCACGGCGGACGACCTCCGCCACCGGGGACACCGGATCATCGACGGGCTCGGTTTCGGCGGATTTCAAGGAGTGTTGATCGATCCGGAGACGGGCGTGCTGATGGGGGGGTCTGATCCGCGGAAGGATGGACTTGCGCTGGGGTGGTAGGCCCGTCGAAGAATGCGCGGTCAGGCGGACGGACCGGCAGGAAATCTACAACAGGAACCCCTCCCTCAACGGGTCTTCATCGTCGATCAGGAACAGGTGCTCGCCCGTGATCCAGGCGGCGCCCTCTATCTCCGGCACGATGGCCTGGTAGTCGCCCACCGTCACGCGGCGACGAACACGACCGTGGAACAGTGTCCCCACGATGCTCTCGTGACGGAACACCTGGTCGGCAGCCAGGAGCCCCATCGCGTCGAGTACGGCCATCACCGCCGCTGTCCCGGTTCCGCACGGTGACCGGTCCACCTGGCGGTCGGCGAACACCGTCACGTTGCGAAGATCAGCCTCCGAGCGCTCGGCCATCCCCGTGAACACGGTCCCATACACGCCGTGGAGGCCAGGCTCGGTCGGGTGCTGCACGGAGATCGCCGCCTCGACCGCGCGCGCGATGTCCCAGCCGAGCCGCCGAAGCCGGGGCATCGCCTCACGTCTCAGCGGCACCCCGACCGCCTCGCTGTCGACCACCGCATAGAAGGCCCCCCCATACGCCACGTCGACCGGAACCGTACGGTCGCCCACCACAATTGGTAGACCCGCGTGGAACACGAACGACGGGACATTGTCGAACGCGACGCCCGCCACCTGTGGGGTCATCATAGAGTCCTCATCGTGACCGACGCTCCCCGCCGCCGGGGGACGGAAGGTCACCCGGGCATGCACCAGCCCCGCCGGAGACTCCAGTACCATCGACGTCGAGTCGCCCGCCATCCCGATCAGCCCCCGTTCGATCGCGATCGTGCAGATGGCGATTACGCCGTGGCCACACATCGTGCTGTAGCCGTCGTTGTGCATGAACAGCACTCCGGCGTGCGCGGACTCCTCACACGGCTCGGTCAGGACGGCGCCGTACATGTCGGCGTGTCCCCGCGGCTCGCGCATCAGCGCGCGTCGCAGCGGGTCACAGTGCTGCTGCACCCATTCGCGCTTTTCCAGCATGGTTGACCCGACGGGGGTGGGAAATCCGCCGACGATGAGTCGCAACGGCTCCCCGGCCGTGTGGGCGTCGATGGTCTGAATGCGATGAATCACAGGCTCCTCAGCTCCCAAGAACAGACACGCCCAGCCTGGCGACGCCAGCGGCCGGACGACCAGGATCCTCCGCTATGATAGGGGACTGCATGGCTCGACGATTCCTGATAGGCGCCGCGCTCGTGCTCTCGGCCGGCACCGCCAACGCCGGCGACATCGCCGAAGACCTGTCTCGCGCCTACGAGTTCGCCTACAACCTCGACTACGACGCGGCGGTCGGGGCGTTCGAAGCGACCGTCGCGGCCGAACCACACAACCCTGCGACCCATCGCGGGCTCGCCGCCGCGACCTGGATGCGGGTCATGTTCTTGCGCGGCACGATGACCGTTGACGACTACTTCGTCGGCCTCACGCCAAAGAACGTCGACCTCCCAGAGCCGCCGGCCGAGCTGGCCGCCACCTTCGCCGAACACTCGGCCCGGGCCATCGAGTTGTCGGAAGCGATGGTGAAGGCAGACGCCGACAGCCCGGACGCGCACTACCAACTCGGCGCTTCGCTGGGGCTGGCCGCGTCCTACCGCGCGACGATCAGGGGCGAGACCATGGGTGCGCTCAAGCCGGCCAAACTGGCGTATGCCGCTCACGAACGGGTCCTCGAGCTCGATCCGACTCGCAAGGACGCCATGCTGATCATTGGCACCTATCGGTATCTGGTGTCGACCCTCCCGCTACCGATCCGACTGATGGCGCGGATGGTCGGGTTCGGAGGTGGCAGGGAAGAAGGACTCCGGCTGATCCGAGAGGCCGCTTCGCACGAGGGCGAGGCCCGGACCGAAGCAGAGTTCGGACTGGTGCTCCTGTACAACCGGGAGAGAGATTACGCCGCCGCCCAGCAGGTGATTCGTGGCTTGAAAAGACGATATCCACGCAATCGCGTCGTCTGGTTGGAGTCAGCCGCGACGGCGCTTCGGGACGACCGGCCGGCACTGGCGGCAAGCGCGCTCCGTGAGGGGTTCTCGATGCTGGAGGCAGACGAGCGGGTGCGTATGCAGGGCGAGGAGGCGCTCTGGCGTTACCTGCGGGGTAAGACCCGGC
Organism: Vicinamibacterales bacterium; assembly: GCA_029940535.1. Classification (GTDB taxonomy): domain Bacteria; phylum Acidobacteriota; class Vicinamibacteria; order Vicinamibacterales; family UBA8438; genus UBA8438. Next base: position 57,666 of record JAPYUM010000001.1, on the reverse strand, counting down.
TCGAACTCAAGCGTAACGCGGCGGCGCGCCGCGATCTGCTCGTCGTGCTCGACCTGCACGCACGGCTGTGGGTCACCGGGCGAGCCCATCTCGAACTCGGCATGCTGGCCGATCTGGCGAGTGACCGCGAGGAGGCGCGACGGCACTACGACCAGGCACATACCTTCTGCGCCGATGGACGAGATAAGCGGGGTGCGAATCTCGCCAAACGCCTGAAGAAGAACGGCTACCGCCGCGAGTAGCATCACTGGGGAACTTCGCCGGTGTCGTTCCCGTCCGATCTGATGGGGTCCGACACCTATGTCGAAACAGTCATCGCGCAAACGCACCTGGGTGATCGCACTCGTCTCGATTGCCGCGCTCGCGGTGGTCGGCACGGTCACTCCGTGTCGCCGCCGAGGTCAAGTCATCGAAACGGGCGATCGCGTCGAGCACGGTGGCTGAGATGCTCGACGGAGAGAACCGGTCGAAGCCGAGGCAGTGTCCCTCTGAGATGGCGTCCGCCGCGAAACCCGCACCGCCGGGCGCGACAATGGGAATCCCCAGTTCTTCGACTTCATGGAAGACGGCAGACCCGCGGCGGCGGTAGCCGACCGGGTCGTATGGCAACAGACCGATATCGCCCCGGCGTAGCACCGAATGATTCAGGGGGAGCCATCGACCCTTCAAGCAACGTGACCTTGGGCCCAAGATCTCTGAGCGCGCCGAGGACCGTCGGCGACTCCGAGCGGCCCTCCGAGTTGGCGTGAGCCGAACGATCGCGCGATCGACGAGTTGACGATGCCTAGAATGGTAGCGGTTCGTCAGCCACATCATGGCTGTAAATAGCTGATTCTAATTAGACTCCATCATATGTTGTCATGAGTTGCCCCCAAAGTTGCCCCCAGAGCCGCGTTCCTGCCAGCACCGCCAGGTTGGCCCGAAACCCCCTTTTGGGCACGAAAGACCGGCCCACAAACGGTGCCAAGACCCGTGACCGTCAGAAATGACCCCCGGTCCGCGTTCCTGATGCGGCCGAACCCGGCCGCTGGGCGGCGATGCGACGCGCAATGGCCCGCTGGTCACCAAGACGCTGCTGCTCTACAGCTTGACGGCCGGAGGCACCGACGGCGGGCCGCGGCTCGTGGCGTACGACAAGGCGACGGGCGAGGAGCTGGGATCGCTCGACTTGCCTGGCGCGGGGGTCAGCAACCCCATGACCTATCTACTCGATGGCAAGCAGTACATCGGACTGACGGTCGGCGGCGATCCGCCCGCATTGATCGCACTGGGGCGGCCCGACTGACGCCGTGTGCGCGTATCCGATGAAGATGTCAACGTCTGGATGGACGTCACTGCTCGTGACCGCGGTGCTGCCCCCCCTCCGGCGGCGTTACATCGCCGCGCCGAACCTCTGTTCAGGGGGCGTTAAGGCGTCTGGGGGCTCTAATGTTGTCTATAGGCAACCGCCCGCCTCCCCACGCTAGTCTAGGCCAGACATGGCTACGTCGCGCTTCGCCACGTTCCTCTTGTTTGTATTTGTATCCGACATCGCTATGGCGATGAAGGCGATGGACAATCGACATCCACAGGCATCAAATCCTCTAGGGGTAAAGAGATGAGAATCTCACAATCGTCCTATCGACTGGGCATAGTTGTAGTGACCGTTGTACTAGTGTGGCAGTGCAGTAATTCGTCACCAAGTGCTCCAACGACAACTCCGCCACTTGTTGAGAACGGATTCCAGGTGAATGTCCTGACTTCGGGCCAAGGGATGTCATCCAGTGATATCCAACGGGTGGTCTCGCGGGCGAGCACGATCCTGAACCAGAAGACCGGGGAGAGTATGGTTATCGGAGAAATCATCGGGTCGCTGGGAGGTTCTGTGAGTGGGAAAACCCAAACACACCTCCAAGACAAAACGGCAGAGACATCTCCAGATGGCGTTCTTGTACTCACGGAAGATGCAACTGCTACAATGTTCGGTGGCTATTCAATGACTCTTCCTGGGCCGGATGGCTTCGTGAACAAGTACCCTTCTCCAGCGGTGGGCGATAACAGAGTCTACGTGGCTGCCGTTCATTGGAACCATACGTATGCGAGATGTGGCTATAACGACAGTGGCAATCATGTAAGCGATGTGTCTATCGATGGAGAATGCTTTAACAGTCCCGAAACGCCCTGCGTGCAGCGAGGTGACCGGTGGGTATGTTCTACCGCCCTCAATGACCTCTACATGGAGAGTGATTACTACAACGCCTGCACGGTCGTTCACGAGTTTCTGCATCCATTCGGGAACGAAGGAAACAACGACCATTATGGATCGCCTGCCTGCAGATCTCGGACAGGGATAACAACCACCGACCGGCATGAAGGCCAACTCAACTGCCAAATGTGTCCGGATCTTTATCAGCGCTTCGGACGACGCTAAAGCGCGTCACGGTTGGCTGCCCAAGATCCGCTTTCACAGTGATCCGTGAGCCTGGATGGACGTCACTGCTCGTGACCGCGGTGCTGCCACCCCCTCCGGCGGCGTTACATCGCCGCCCCGAACCTCTGTTCAGGGGGCGTTAAGGCGTCGGGGGGCTCTAATGTTGTCTATAGGCGATTAGGGCGCCCCGGGGCTCTGGTCACCCCTGTGCCGGTTATCATAATACCCACTATCGGACCCAGCCTGAGCGCCACAGCAATTAAATCAAACGCGGCTTTAGTGCTTCCTTATGCCCGCCAAGCTGCCATCGAAAAAGCCGCGACGGTCGGTGAGTGGCCATAAGCATCAATAACATCGCCCCTATCAGGTGCTATTAAGATGCCTTACCGCTTTGATAAAGCTCGGTTATTTGACGTCCCCCCTCAATCTAGCAATGTAGGCCCGTACGGCACAGGGGCGCCCGAGCCCCCAGGGGCGTTCTAATCCGTCCTTAGGATTGGCGAAGGCGGCATGACTGAACGCGGACGGACCGTATGGCCCTAGACGCTGGTACGACGACCGGTCCGTATGAAGTCACCGGTCTCATTGTTCAGGGGTGCATGGGCGACTACCCCAGCTGCACGGAGATCAGCTTCGACACGCCGGGCTCTTCCATCGTCACCCCGTAGAGCCGGTCGGCGATCTCCATCGTCTTCCGATTGTGCGTCACGAGAATAAACTGCGTGTCGGACTGCATGGCGCGCAACATCTCGACGAACCGTCCGATATTCGCCTCGTCGAGCGGCGCGTCGATCTCGTCGAGGAGGCAGAACGGACTCGGCTTGTACTTGAAAATGGCGAACATCAGCGCCATCGCCGTCAGCGCTTTCTCGCCGCCAGACAGCAACTGGATGCTCTGCAGCCGCTTTCCAGGTGGTTGCGCGATGATATCGATCCCACTCTCGAGCAGGTCCGTCTCGTCGAGCAACACGAGTCCAGCCCGTCCCCCCCCAAACAACGTCGCGAACGTCGTTTGGAAATGCGCGTTGATCGCGGCGAACGCCTCGCGAAATCGCTCGCGCGTCGTCCGGTTCATCCGTGAAATGGCGTCGCCTGTCGCCTTGATCGACTCTTCGAGATCCCGGCGCTGTGTGGTCAGGAACTCATACCGTTCGTCAAGATCGTCGAACTCCTCGATCGCCATCATGTTCACGGGACCGAGCCGGTCGATCTTGGCCCGCAAGGCCGACACCATCTGGTCAACCGTCATCGGTGCGACCGCCGACGAATCCTGGTCTGAGCCGGCATCGGCCGTGTCGTCGTGGCGCTCCTCATCGACGCGGCCGGTGGACTCGGCCTCATCGTCCTCGTCAGGCTCGTCTGTCTCGGCCCGCGGCGCCGCGTGTGACAGCAACTCGTGGTCGGGGTCGAACCCGCCGTCACGCTGGAGCTCCGTCAGGTGGAGGGTCACCTCGTCGAGCGTGAGCTGCAGCGTGTCGCGGCAGGTCTCTTCCAGGTGCGTCAGATTCCCCTCAGCGGACGCCCGACCGAGGTCCAACTCCGACACCTCGTCGCGAACCGCTTCGTGGGCCACTCGCGCGACCCGGACCTCAGTCTCGGCCTTCTCGAAGTCGGTGCGCAGCCGTTGCACGGTATCGTCCGCCTCGAGCACGTCCCGCCGCAAGGCAGCCAATCCCGTCACATCTGCATCGAGCTGTTGGGTCGACGCCGCGACCGCGGTGATGAGCGCATCGCGCCCGGTCCGGGTCCGAGCGTGGTCGCCCTGGCGGCTGGTGAACCGGGTGGCGAGCTCCTGACTCGCCAGCTCGAGCCGCCGTGCGCTCGCCTCGAGTCCAGAGGCTCGTTCGATCAACCCCGCGTGGGCCGCCTTCGCTTCCGTTGCGTCGCGACTCAAGTGCTCGATCGACTCGCGGGCATCCATGACCCCACGCCGGGATGCGATGAGCCGCTCGTCGGCGTCGCGGTGCTCTTCTTCGAGACGCACGATCGACGCCTGTGCTTCGGTCCGCCGAACCTCGAGTGCGGCCAGCTCCTCATCGGCGGACCGGCGCTCTGTGGCGACGAGGTCTCGCTTCTGCCCCAGGCGCGCCTCCTCCTCGTCGAGGGACGCCAGCTGCAGCTCGTGGCCCAGCATCGCCTTTTCCTGCTGGTGTTGCTCAAGCCGCAGCTCGTCCAGAGCCATCTCGGCCCGTTGAGCGGCCACATCCAGCTCGCCAATCTCGCCAGTCAGCCGCTGGACCAACGCCTGCTCCGCGGCGGTACGTTGTTCGAGCTCCTTGATCTCGCCCTTGGTCGCCAGGATGCCAAGACCCTCGCCCTTGGCGCCACCACTGACGAGGGCCGTGCCGTGAAACACGTCGCCGTCGGGCGTCGCAATCTGCGCCGTAGTCTGACCGGCCGCGCGCGCGGCGTCATCGTAGGATCCCGCGAGCCACCGGTCCTGGAGCTCGGCCCGAACCGCGATCGCCTGGTCGCTGTCCACTCGCACCACTCCCGCCACGGACACCAGCGCCTCGTCCACCGAGATGGTGGGCGACGCCTCGCCGTGCTGGCCCTCGACGATGAGGAACCCGACGCGACCAGCTCCGTGGCGGCGCACGAACGCCAACCCTGCTTCGGCCTCCGCACGTGTCGGCACCACCACGTATTGCAGGAGGTCGCCCAGACACGCCTCGACTGCCTTCTCGCGGCCAGGCTCCACCTCGAGGTGATCGGCAACCGCTCCCCAATGACGGATACCCGAATCTGGCGCCGACAGCAGCAAACGCGCAGCGTCAGAATATCCGGTGCGCGCGGCTTGCAGATCGCGCAGTGACGTCAGCCGCCCGGTCAACTCGGCCAACCGTTGTTCCTGCTCTCGCAGCTCCCGAGCTCGTGATTCCCGCTCGATCCGGAGCGACGACAACTCGGCGTCTCGATCGGCGCAGGTGTTGCGCGCCTCCTCCAGCGCCGCCCGGGTCGCCTGCTCTGCCGCTCGACTCCGCTCCCGCCCGGCTCCCAGTGTCTGGGTTTCGACATCGAGGTCGGCGGCTTCAGCATCCAGCTTCGACACGGTCTCAACCAACCGCGTCTGAGATACCGCCGCGTGCTCCACCGCGTGCCGCAGCGCCGTCGCCGCGCTGATGGCGGCAAAGACCTCCGCACGCGCCGTCTCCACCTCGTTCTCGAGCCCGTCGAGGGCGTGCTGCGCGTTGACCAACGCCTCTTCTCGGCTCTGCAACGTGGCGCCAAGCTCATCCCGCTCGGTGCCACACCGCTCAGCGTCAGCGACTTGTGCGTCCAACTCGGCGCGCGCGGGCTCCTGTCTCGCCTCGAGGTCCGACACGTCCCGCGCCAGATCCGCCAAGGTGCCGGCCAGGGCCTCAATCTGCTGCGTGTCGAATGTGATCTGCTGCTGTCGGCGCTCCACCGCGAGCTCTCGCGCATGGGCGGCGTCCCGCGCCTGCTTCGCCCCGCTCTCTGCCTCCGTTACCTCGATCTGGTAGCGCTCGCGGTCCCCTTCGACGAGCGCCAACTGCGCGACGGCGGCCTCTTCACGCTCACGCGCCGCGTCGAGAGTCTGTCGCGCCAACGCGATCGCGTCACGCAGCACGTCGTACCGTCTGGCGAACCCGACGGTCTCCCACCGCCGCAAGTCGTCACGCAACCGCCGATACCGACGAGCCTTCGCGGCCTGGCGTTTCAGCGCTCGCCGCTGCTTCTCGACCTCGTAGATAACGTCGTCGACGCGGGTCAGGTTCTGCCTGGCGGAGTCGAGCTTCAACTCGGCCGACCGTCGTCGGCTCTTGTATTTCGTCACCCCGGCCGCTTCTTCGAGCAACTGGCGACGCTCGGTCGGCCGCGCGCCAAGAATCTGACCGATCTTCCCCTGCTCGATGACCGCGTATGCCTTGACGCCGACCCCCGAATCCATCAGCAGATCCTGGATATCGCGAAGGCGGCACACGCGCCCGTCGATCAGATATTCGCTCTCTCCGGAACGATACAGCCGTCGGCCAACTTCGACATCGCGCGTGATCAGCGGCAGAAGATCGTCCAGGTCGACGCCGTCGGTCTTGGATACCGACGAAACGCCGGTGTCGCCCGATCCCGCGTCTCGGCCAGACGCCAACGCCGGGTCCACGCCCCCCACAGAGCCGGGGGCGGCGGTCACGCGGGCCAGAAAGAGCTTCACCTCCGCGGTGCCGGTGGCCTTGCGTGCGTCGCTCCCGCTGAAGATCACGTCCTCCATCCGCTCGCCACGGAGGCTCTTGGCGCTTTGTTCGCCGAGCACCCACGTGATGGCGTCAATGACGTTGCTCTTGCCGCACCCGTTGGGACCAACGATGGCGGTCACTCCGTCGTCGAAAGCGAGATTAGCCCGCTCTGGGAAGCTCTTGAACCCGGAAATTTCGAGATTCTGCAAACGCATCGGCGTGATGTCTCAGTGGCTTTTTCGAGGCGCGGCGCTCAGGACAACCGCCGCACGACCTGGAATGCGGCCTCACCGGCGTGGCGGCCGGAAACACGTGGAGCAATCGGGACAGGCACGAGCCGACGCACGGGGAGGGTTCCTACTGATCCGCCGCGACGGCCCCCGCGCCGCGCGACACTCCGAGCAGACGCTCCGCCTCCGGGAACAGGGTGATGGCGAACTGCGCCTGCGGATCGCTCGCGGTCAGGTTGCGTCTAGCCTCTTCGACGCTGAACAACGCGAGGTCGATCTCATAGTGCATCATGGCGCGAATGAACGTGTCTTCGGCCGCGAACGCCTCGTCGTCGATCGTCAGACCGCGAGACTCGAGGTGATCTCGGAACTCGGCCACCAGCGCGTCATCGACTTCGAATCCCCGGGACACGCGGATCCGTCCCTCCGACCGCTTTTGAATCCGTGTATCGCCCTCGGCGGAGAACCGCTCGGCAAAAGCTGCGAACTCCTGACGGGCCGCAAGCAGTCGGCCAAACGCCGCGGGATCGAAGCCTTCGATCGGACCGGCCATGAAATGGTCCGGCTCGACCCCACCCCCCCCGAACACTTCGCGACCGCTGTCTGTAAACCGTCGCTCGCTGATGGCATGCTCGGCCGGCTCCTGGTCGCGGAACGAATAGGTCAAGTATTCGTCGAAGACCTCATCCCACGGCCGCTGGATCATCCGTCCGCTGGGCGTGTAGTACCGCGCGGTCGTCAACGCCAGCCCCGCCTCCTGGCTCACCCGGTAGACAGACTGCACCAGCGCCTTGCCGAACGTCGTCTCGCCCACCACCAGACCGCGGTCGTGGTCCTGGATGGCACCCGACACGATCTCGGACGCGCTCGCACTGTTGCGATTCACCAACACAATCAGTGGCACGTCGATATGGTCGCCGTCGTCGCGCGCGTGATAGTCCTGGTCCGAGTTCTGTATCCGCCCGCGGGTATAGACGATCAAATCACCCTTCGGCAGGAACTCGTTCGAGACACGAATGGCTTGGTCCAGCGGCCCCCCCGGATTCCCACGGATGTCCAGCACGAGCTGCTCCATCCCGAGGTCGTCTAGCTTCGCAAGCGCCGATCTGAGCTCGCTCGAACTGGTTTCCGAGAAATCCTGGAGACGCACGTAGCCAACAGTCTCGTCGACCATAAAGGAGCCCTGCACGGTCTGAATCGAGATTTCGTCACGCTCGACCTCGAGGTCGATCAGGCCTTCGTAGCCGTAGCGTTGAATCGAAATCTGGACGGTGCTGCCCTTCGGCCCCCGAAGCTGCTTGACGGCCTCGTCGCTCGTGATCCCCATCGCATCGGTGCCGGCGATTCGCGCGATGACGTCGCCGCGTCGCAACCCCCGGCGGAAGGCCGGCGATCCCTCGAAAATGTTCATGACGGTGATGCCGCCGTCGATAACGTTGATGGAGATACCTAACCCGTAGTACCGGCCTTCCTGTCGCTCCCGGAGCTGCGCATAGGACCGCGGGTCCATGAAGTTGGAATGCGGATCAAGTGTCTGCAACATCCCGCCGATGGCGCGATACACGAGCTGTTCGGAATCGGCCTCGCCGACGTAGGTGTCTTCGACCGCGGCCAGCGCCATAGTGAACGATTCGTAGTGCAGGCTGAGGTTGTCCTGCCCCGCAAGCACACGACCACCAAACAGTCCGCCCAGCACGGCCGAGGTGATCACGACCACCACCGCCATCGTCAGAGCCCGGTATCCGCGCATGCCGTTCATACGTTCGATGGTACCAGAAATGTCGGTCGCGTACCGACAAAGATCAGGCCTCTGACCAGCCGGGCGGCGGCAGTAGGCCGGGCGCGACCAGCCACGTTCTCGACGCCATGCACCACACGGACCAGGTGCGTGGCCCGCAGCCGACCTCTCAGTCGGCACTCGACAACAAGGCTAACATCTTTAGTTACAATTAGTTACTTGGAACCAGCCGACGCCGATCGCTTGACCGACTGGTCCGCAGGTTTCTATAATGAGCGTGCGGGTCGTGACGAGTCTGGAACACCCTGGCTCGCAACCGTCTCGCCCACTGTGACGGTGACTGGGTGCGTGGCGCGCGACAAGCAGCGAGCGGACGCACAACAGGCATTGAAGGAGCCGCGATCATGTTTGGTTCGATCGGGATGTCGGAGTTGCTCATCATCTTTGTGATCGCGTTGGTCGTGTTCGGCCCCCGCAAGCTGCCCGAACTTGGCCGGTCGCTGGGGAAGAGCCTGGGCGAGTTCAAGCGCGCGTCGAACGATCTGCGTAACACCCTCGAAGAAGAGATTCATGTGGAGGAGCAGGTTCACCGCGAGCCGACCACACCGGCGCCGACGCCCGCTCCGGCCCCGCCCGTTGACGACTCACAGCAGCACGACGACCCGCATCAGGACCAGGCGGGTAACGTCTAGGGTTGACGGGACGCTGACCACGCAGCCGGTCCCCCAGCTCGGCAGTGCCCGGTGCTGTCGGCCGGGCTCGGTAAGCGGTGGATCGCGAACAGATCCCCCATGCACCGCCCTACGAGTGCTGGTCTGCAGAAGCGACTGATGCACCAGCTTGACCCGCTGAGTAGATATGCCCGTCCTCCCAGCCCCCAGCGATCCCGATCACGAAGAACCGATCGACGAGCCACTCGAGGAAAGCGACGACGACGGCTCCGGCGGCCGGATGTCCTTCCTCGACCATCTCGACGAGCTCCGGAAACGGCTGGTGGTCGCGGTCAGTTCCGTGCTGGTCGGATTCCTGCTGGCATTCGCATTCATCCAACCGATGGTCCGGTTTGTCATGGAGCCGCTGGTCGCGCTCCTGCCGGATCCAGATACCGGTTTCATCTATACCGAACCGACGGAAGCGTTCTTTCTGTACATCAAGGTGGCCGCGGTGGTCGGCCTGATCCTGGCGATGCCGGTCGTGCTCCTGCAATTCTGGCGGTTTGTGGCTCCCGGCTTGTATGGACATGAGAAGAAGTTCGCGATCCCGTTTGTCACCATGTCGACCTTCTTCTTCGTGGGCGGGTGCCTCTTCGCGCACTACTTCTTGTTCCCAGTTGCGTGGGAATTTCTTGGCGGGTTCTCAACCGATCTGATGACGTTCACTCCGCGAATCGCACCGACGTTCTCGCTGTATATCAGACTCGTCCTGGCCTGTGGGGTCGTCTTTCAGATGCCGACCCTGGTGTTCTTCACCGCACGCGTCGGGTTGGTCAACGCCAGATTCTTGATACGGAACACGAAATACGCGATTTTGATTATTTTTGTCGTCGCGGCCGTGCTCACTCCGACCGGTGACCCGGCCACGCTGACACTGATGGCGGCCCCGATGGTGGTACTCTACGGTCTGAGTATCATCATTGCCTGGGCTGTGGCACCACGACGACAGTCAGAAGACACGTAGGTTTCCTGGCGATCCGTCCGCCTGGCGGCGTTGCTTCGTCGGTCTGGTCGCGCACCGAACGAGCGTCCATCTCGTTCGAAATCAGACACTTCAGGCCCGTATCCATTGACTTCGGTGGAGACCCGGCCGTATCATCCTGCGGACGCAGATCTGTCGCGTCGTGTGTGTTTTGGAGGGTAGATCCGCAATGAAACGATCTCTTGCCCCAGCCGCCCTGACCGCCTGCCTCTGTCTTCTCGCCGTCGGTATGGCGTCAGCGCAAGATTCCGAGACCCGACCGGCCAACACGACCTGGCTGGGAGACACCGGGCTGTGGTTCGTGCCGACTGGTGAAGTGCTACCGAACGGCAAATGGTCTGTCAGCGGCTACCGCGCCAACATCGACCGTGCGCAAGGGCTCACTGACATCAGCCACTTCATCGGCACGTTTGGCGTCGGTGTTGGCGACCGGGCCGAAATTTTCGGGTCATTGCGAGCCGACACACGTATCAGGCGCGCCACGCGGCCGCTGTTCGACCCGAGCGATCCGGTCAACGGCGGCGTGCAGAACGACTTCCCGCTCGTGACCGATTTCTGGAACGACGACCACATCGGGGACCTGATTATCGGGGCCAAGTACAACCTGCTATCAGAAGGCAAACGGGCGCCGCTCGCCTTCGCGCTTCGAGGCACGTTCAAAGTGCCAACCGGCGACACGGACGCCGGGAAGAGCAGCGGCAAGCCGGACGCGTCGATCGACCTCATCCTCAGTAAGCACATCGGAGGACGTGCGGAAGTCTCCGTTTTTGGTGGCGTGCTGTATCGCGGCTCGCCGGACGGCATCAACGTGACTGACAGTGTCCGTTGGGGTGCTGGCGTCGGGTTCCCGACTAACAGCCCGATCCGCGTGATCACCGAGTTTCGTACCGAAGTGCCGATCAACGACGAGGTCTCGCTGTCCTCGCCGCTGACGGGTGTCGACGGCACGCTGTCGGCGCTGCGCTCGCCAATCACCGTTCCTCTCGACGTGTCGGTTGGTGTGCAGTGGCAGTCGCCCCGCGGCATGTTCATCGGAACCGGGGTCAGCTACGCCATCAACCAGGACCGCGGCATGTTTGGCGGCACCGGCAACATCTTGGGACTCCAGGTCAGGGTTGGGTATCACCCGGGCGTAAGCCGATACGTGGCGCCGCCGGCGCAGCCGGCCCCGAGGCCAGCCGCCGATCCCCCGGTCAACCGTCCGCCCACCGTGGAGGCTATGTGTGATCCATGTGAGGTGGCCCCGGGCGAAACCTCCACGGTCACCGCCCGAGCGAGCGACCCGGACGGCGACACGCTGAGCTATCGTTGGGCCACCCCCACCGGCACGCTCAGCCCGAGCAACCAGATGACGAGCACCTGGACCGCACCTGACGCGGACGGTCCGGTCCCGGTTACGGTCACGGTCGACGACGGTCGCGGTGGGACCGCGTCCGATACGACCACGATTCGGGTGGTATCGCCCCCGGCGCCGCCGGCACGCGAGTACTCATTCGAGGACGTCCATTTCGACTTCGACCGTTACACGCTGCGCCCGGGCGCGGTGAGGATTCTCGACGAGGCCATCGCGGCGATGAACGAAGACGACTCGTTGAGTCTCACGCTCGAGGGGCATACGTGCAACATCGGCACTTCTGAATACAATCAGGCGCTCGGGGAACGGCGCGCCAACTCGGTGCGCGACTACATGACCAGCCGCGGCATCAGCGCCAACCGGCTGCAACCCGTCACCTTTGGTGAAGAGCGCCCGATGCACGACAACGCCCGCGAGGAAACGCGCCGGCTCAACCGCCGCGCCGCGCTCGTCGTGCGCCTTCAGTAGTTCGGCTCTCGAGGGACGGCGGCCGAGCATTCAGCCGGCCGCCGTCTCCCTGTCCTCTCTCGGCCCGACAAGATCCAAGGCAGAACCCAGATCCGCAGTTCATGGCCTGAGCGTCCCGGGTCCGTTAGAAAAAACTCACAGAGGAGCAAGCGACGCCAAAGGCGGACGCTTCCCCCCTCGCACGCACTAGGGGGTTTTCCGACGAGGCGTCTGTCTGGCTAGGCGCAAGGAGGGAGCATGCAGGCGGCCTGTGACCGACGAAGCAACACCGCCAGACAGACGCCTCGTCGGAAAACCTAGTAGGACTTGGCGAAGTAGGCGTCGACCTTGCCGGGTTGGCCGCACTGGATGCAGTTGCCGGACGCCGCGGGCGGATCGAGTGGGATATTTCTGATTGTCGCCTGGGTAGCCGTTTTGACCTGGGCCTCGCATTCCGCCGAGCCGCACCAGGGAGCGACAACGTAGCCGGGACGGCCTTCAAGGCTGCTATCGAACTCGGCGCGGTCCGTCGTCCTCAGCGTGTGTTCGTCGCGGAACGCCGTAGCGCGGTCGAGCAGCGCCTGCTGAATGATCGTCAGCAGCTCGTCAACCTGCCCGGCCAGGCCCGCCATCGGCGTGGGTGCCTTCTCACGAGTGTCGCGGCGAACGAGCATGACCTGTTCGCTCTTGATGTCGCGGGGCCCAATCTCGAGGCGGAGCGGGACGCCCCGCATCTCCCACTCCGAGTATTTCCAGCCGGGCGAGTGCTCTTCACGGTCATCGAGCATGACGCGAACGCCGACGCGCTCGAGTTCCGTCTTGATCCGCTCAGCATGGGGCAACACGGTTTCACGCCAGTCGCCGCGAGGGATCGGCACGATGACGACCTGATACGGGGCGATGCGGGGAGGCAAGATCAGACCACTGTCGTCGCCGTGGGTCATGATGACGCCACCGATGAGTCTAGTACTGACCCCCCACGAGGTCTGCCACCCGTACTGCACCGTCTTGTCGCGCCCCTGGAACGTGATATCGAACACCTTGGCGAAGTTCTGGCCAAGATTGTGCGACGTGCCCGCCTGCAACGCGCGGCCATCGCCCATCAGCGCCTCGATGGAGTAGGTCTTTTCGGCGCCAGCGAATCGCTCGCTCTCGGTCTTTTCACCCTCGAGCACCGGCATCGCCAGCTCCACCTCGGCGAAGTCCTTGTAGACGCCGAGCATCTTCATCGTCTCCTCCTGCGCCTCGGCCTCGGTCTCGTGTACGGTGTGCCCCTCTTGCCACAAGAATTCTGTGGTGCGCAGAAACAGCCGGGTCACTTTCTCCCATCGGACGACGTTCGCCCACTGATTGATCAGGACCGGCAGGTCGCGCCACGACTGGATCCACTTCGAGTACATGGTGCCAACGATCGCCTCGGAGGTCGGGCGAACCACGAGCCGTTCCTCGAGCTGTTCCTCGCCACCGTGGGTCACCCACGCCACCTGGGGCGCGAAGCCCTCGACATGGGCAGCCTCCTTCTGGAGCAGGCTTTCCGGGATCAACAGCGGGAAACAGGCGTTGACGTGACCGGTCTCTTTGATACGACGGTCAAGCGCCTGTTGCATCAGCTCCCAGATGGCATACCCATACGGCCGGATGACCATGCAGCCTTTGACCGGCGAGTAGTCGGCCAGCTCGGCGCGGCGGATGACGTCGGTGTACCAGCGAGGGAAGTCTTGCGACCTGGGGGTGATTTCCTTGACGAACGCCGCGGCCTTGTCCGACATCAATGAGGGTCCTCCGACCGAAAAATTGCTGTTATCCTACCATTCGGCTTGAGCGACCCACGGGACGCCGGCCGCTCCAGCGGTCTGAAGGCGCCGTCTACCGCGCCGCCGACCGCCTCGATCACGCTCCGGCACACGTCCCTGCAAACGACATCCCATGCAACCCATACGGATAGACGTTGACAGCGCGAGTCACACCTACCCGGTTCTTGTTTCCCCGGGCCTGGCCGGTGACATGGCACGGTGGCTCGCCGAGACCGGCGTCGGCGAACGCCGGTTCGTTGTTGCCAGTCCTAACGTTTGGAAACACCACGGAGAGACGGTGGCGGCGGGGCTTCCGGGGGTCGAGCATCTCCTGGTGCCTGACGGCGAACGCGCCAAGAACCACCAAACGCTCGGTCGCATCTACGACTGGTTGATTGAGAGTGGCGCCGATCGATCGTCCACGGTCATCGCGGTCGGAGGTGGGGTCATCGGCGACACCGTCGGTTTTGCCGCGGCTTCCTACCTGCGCGGGGTCGACCTCGTGCAGGTGCCCACCACCTTGCTGGCACAGGTGGACAGTTCGGTCGGGGGGAAAGTCGGGGTCAACCATGCGCGGGGCAAGAACCTGATCGGCGCGTTCCATCCACCGGTGGCGGTCATCGCCGACCCGCGATTGCTCGATACCCTGCCCCGGCGGGAACTGCGGGCGGGGCTCTACGAAGTGGTCAAGTACGGCGTCATCGCCAGCCGGCCACTCTTTGAACGCATTGTCACCGACCTGCCGCGCATTTTCGCGCGCGAGCCCGAGATCATGACCGCGATCGTCGCCGATTCGTGCCGCATCAAGGCAGAGGTCGTGGCCGCCGACGAGCGAGAGGGAGACCGGCGACGGGTCCTGAACTACGGACACACGGCAGGGCACGCGCTGGAGGCGGTAACTCGGTACCGGCGACTGCGCCACGGTGAGGCAGTCGCGTACGGGATGCTTGTCGCGGCGAATCTTGGGGTTGAGCGCGGCCTCATCGACAAGAGCGACCATGCCGCCCTGGTCGAGTTGATCGGACGCATGGGTCCACTTCCACAAGTGACCGACCTGCCGGCGGCCGAGGTGCTCGACGCGATGCGACGTGACAAGAAGGTCGTCGCCGGACGGTTGCACATGGTGCTGCCGCGTGGCCTGGGCGATACGGTCATCGTGGACGACGTGACCGAGAAAGAGGCCCGCCGAGCCCTGAAGTCCATCGGCGTGCGGTGACTCGGAACCGCAGTGGCGTCCAACTTGGCGGTCGCGCCGTTGTCCGTCACGTCGCCAGGCGGACGCCCCGCTCGAAAACCTAAGGGATGATTCCGTGGTCCTGCATCTTGACGACCAGTGCGCGGTGGCTGATCCGCAGGACATCCGCCACCCGACCGGTGTTGTTCCCGGCGTCCTTCAGCGCCGCCGAAATCTTCCGGCGCTCCACCTCGGCCAGCGCCCGCTGTGACGCATCCGCCAAAGTCCCAGACAGATCGATCGCGTCCCAGGGATCCACCTCGGGGGTCGAGACCTCTCCTTCGTGGAGGTTCAAATCGATGGGACGAATCTCTGCCTCCTCGCACAAAATGACTACCCGCTCCATACAGTTCTGCAACTCGCGAACGTTGCCCGGCCACCGGTAGGACATCAACCGATCTTCGGCCGCGAGGGACAGCCGCAAAGGCGGGCGACCGAGATCGGCGCAGACCTTGCCGATAAAAAACCTCGCGAGCAGCGGCACGTCCACCACCCGGTCACGGAGGGGCGGAATTTGAATCGAAAACACTGACAGTCGGAAGTACAGATCCTCTCGAAACAGACCGGCTGAGACTCGCGCCCGGAGATCCCGATTGGTGGCCGCCACCTGGCGCACGTCGACCTGGAGCGGACTCGTGCCGCCGACCCGCTCGAACGAGCGGGTTTCCACCGCTCGGAGAATCTTCGCTTGCAGAGGGCCGGACAGGTCGCCAATTTCGTCCAGAAACAAAGTCCCGCCGTCGGCCACCTCGAACTTGCCAAGCTTGCGGGCCACCGCCCCGGTAAACGCCCCCTTCTCGTAGCCAAACAACTCGGACTCGAGCAGATTCTCAGGAATCGCGGCGCAGTTGATCGCAACGAACGGACCGCCGGCCCGCGGACTGAGCCGATGAACGGCACGCGCGAACAGCTCCTTCCCGGTTCCGCTCTCGCCCTGGAGGAGCACGGTCGCGTCAGTTACGGCGGCCCGCGCGAGGCTGCGCAGCACCTGCGTCAACCCCGGGGCACGCCCGACGATGCCCTGCACACCCGACTCGGCGACCGCGTCGAATGGCACCGACTCGGTCACCGCGCGATACGCGGCGATGGCACGCGTGAGCAGTGGCACGACCCGTTTCGCGTCCAGCGGCTTGACGAAGCACTCGAGTGCGCCGCCTTTCATCGCCGATACCGCGTCGGTGACGTTGCCAGGATCACTCGCCATAATGACAGGGAGTTCTGGGTCGATCGCCTTGGCCGCACTGAGCACGCCGAGCCCGTCACCGGCGGGAAGCCGCAGATCGCATAGCACCGCAGCCGGCCGGATCTGGCGCATCCGCTCCCTGGCCTGGCGCTCGTCTGTGGCCTCTACGAACTCGATGCCGGCGGTCTCCAACGCCTCACGCAGCCGAGGATCAAAAGACCCGGCCTCGAGTACGACGAGGACGGTGGTAGACGTGAAGGGAGGAGCAGTGCTCACGGGTGTGCCTCGGCGGGTCAGTGTAGCAGACGGGCCGCACTTCATCACCGGTCGAGATCCCACGCGATCACGCGGACCGCCCCCTCGTACCGGACCAGGACCGCCTCGACCTCGCGCCGAGTCCCGAACGGACCAAACGCCAGCGCGCGAAGGACGACCTGCTGCTGTTCCAGGTCGTTCGACGGCGTGGTCCGAACCACACCGCCGCGTACCCAGGCAGCGACCAGCAACCGCCGATCCTGATTGGGGTCGGTCACCAGATCGCCAAACCAACCCCAGGCGTGCAGACGCCAGCGCGCCGCGCCGGCACCACGGGCCTCGTCGAACTCGCGCTGCAACGCGTCCGTGACGAAGAACAAGTCGACGGATGACCCATCGGCCAGTCTCCGGGTCGCGGTCCCGACGCGGAGGAACGACACATAGGTGCCGTCGAGGACCGGTTGCCAGTCTGGCAGGCGGGCCAGCTCTGAGACGACGCGAGTCAGCATCCCATCCGCTGCATAGAGCGCTACCACCGCCCGACGGTGGTTCGCTTCGACCGCCTCTTCGGTCATCAGCGCCATGGTGAGCCCACCGGCCAGGCCCGCCAGCAGCATCGCGGTCAGGAGCGTGACGAGGAGGGCGCTGCCGTGGTCGCTCCGATCCATATCAGTCATCCCCACTCTCTAGAGTTGCTGAAGAACGTCAGATGCGGTTTTCTGACGAGGCCTCTGTGTGGCAAGGCGCGACGAGGGAGCATGCAGGCGGCATGTGACCGAGGACGCAACGCCGTCCACGCGGGCGCCTCGTCGGAAAACCCCGTCATAGGTTCGGTGGGGCGAGGGTGAACGTCACCTCGTGGTCCGGCACGGTGCCACCACCTCCAGAGGCCGAGCCGGGTCGCGCAAACAGACGCGGGTCGACGCCGCGGAGTTCGGAAGCGCCAGTCTGCACCCGCAGGGTCACCACGACCACTCGAATACGGAGCAGGTCCGCATCGAACGGGAGACCCGGGGGGCCACACCATGGACCATCGCGCAGGCGAGGCAAGTCGATGTCGACGAGCGGACCGACCGTCGGCGGCGGCCGACAGGGCATCGGCCCGCGTGCGACGCCCTGGAATCGGAACCGTAGTCGCACAAACTGGTCCGCCAGAGGAAAGTCGGCTCGCCATCCGTCGTAGTGACGAAGCTGAGCCTGCCGGGCGTCAAAGTAGTAGTGGTTGAGGTTCACGGGAGCGATAACCGCGCCCGCAGCGAACGTCGTGCCAGTTGCGTGCACCCGCTCGAGGGCGAGTCGCATCGCGGTAACGGCGGTCACGCGAAACAGCTCCCAGTCCCCCTGTTCGTCAAACACCAGCACCATGTCCCGCACGCGATGACCGCACGCGGGGCGCCCGCATCCAGGCCCGGCCGCCAGCTCGACCCTGGTCGCCGCCCCGGCGATCGGTCCAAGCGTCGTCGCCTCGGCGCCGCCGCCTCGCGATACCGACAGCACACTCACGGCGTCTACCACGGGGCGTCGGTGCGCATCCCCAGCGGCTCGGCGACCAAGCCGGTAGGGGACGATCGGGGGGAGGAAGCGGCCCAGCCGTCCGGGCCTCTGTTCCGTCGTGCCGCGACCCGCCTTCATGAGGTCGCTGAACAGACGGTCAAACGAATACCGGAGCCGCTGCTGGACGACGGCCGCTTCGGGCACTGACCGATGTAGCGAGGCGGCCGGCTTGGCCAATTCGAAGACACTGGCCATGACCAGGAGGGTCAAAGCGAGGGCCATCACGGTCTCCACCAGCGACAATCCAGCGTGGGTCGACGCCCTGGGCCGCCTCCTTGCGACCCTCACGGCGACCACACCAGCGTCCTCACCCGAGCCCCATCGAGGGGCACCACACCGTCTGGGACCACGGCGACCCCGGCCTGGATCGGCGCCACGAGCACCTGGACCCGGACGACCCCGAATGTGCCAGGCGGCTGGTCCACGAGCCAGACCCGCTCGTACCGGGACCCGGTCGGAACAGCCCCGACGTGACTGCCCATGAGGCGACCCTCTGGATCGAGGTATTCGGTCTGAGGCCCGGCGGGGCCGACCAGGCCGACGGCGCCCTGTGTCAGCGCTGCCACGCGAATCTGCTCCACCTTCGCTACCGCCAGGATCAGGGCCGAGGTCCGATGGCGGGCTCGCACCATGGATTGAGCGGACATCGCGAACAGTTGCACGAGGCCCGCCGCCAGCGTGACCAGCAGGCCAACCGAGATGACCACCTCCAGGAGTGCCAGACCCGCGTCCGAGCTGGACGCCTGTGCGTTGCGGGAAACCGGTCGGCCGCTCATGGCCAGAGCCGGTGCAACATCCGATCCGAGTCCTTGCCAGATGCAGAACGGCCGGTTTCAGGTGTCTGGAGGTGATCGACGTCTCACGAACGGCGATTTACGCAATCGCAGGTCGCGTCTGGCGTGGCAAGAACCGCAAGGGCCCGTCGGACGCGCGTCCGCCGCATCAGTAGAACCCGAGGTACCACGCGAGGACGGGATAGCCGACGTGGGTGGCGATGATGGCGCCGACAGCCAGGAAGGAACCTAGCGGTAGCGCATATTTCATGTTGCCGCGATCGACCGCGATCATGCCACCGCCGATGATCGACCCGGTGAACGAGGCGATCAAGAGAGTGACCAGCATGAACTGCCAACCGAGAAACGCGCCGACCATGGCCAGCATCTTCACGTCGCCGAACCCCATGCCCTCTTCGCCACGAATCCGAAAATACGCCTCGCCCACGACCCACAACACGCCGCCGCCGGCCGCGACGCCGATGAGTGCCGCGCGCCATCCTGGCTCGAAGAACACGCTCGCTATCAGGCCGACCGCGATACCGGGAAGCGTAATGACATTGGGCAGAATCCGATGCTGCAGGTCAATGACGAACAAGACGATCATGGCCGACACGAACAGCAGCCGGATAGCCAGGAGCGGCTGCCAGCCGATTTGCCAGAGCTGTAACAGGAAGACCACCGAGGTCACCGCCTCGACGACGGGATACATCGGCGACACGGCGGCACGGCAGCTCCGACAGCGACCACCTACCAGCAACCACCCCAGCACCGGCACGTTGTCGAACCAGCGGAGTCCCTGGCCGCACGACGGGCAGCGAGATGGCGGGCTGACGATCGACTCGCCCCGAGGCAAGCGGTAGATGCACACGTTGAGAAAGCTGCCGATAGCCAGCCCGAGCGCGGCCACCACGCCGATCGTCATCGACTCGGTCATTGGGGCAACGGCGGCAGCGTCTCGCCCGGAAGCGGGAACAGCGACGAATCGGACGCCACGTTGATGGTGCCGTTCACGCTATCCATCACATAGGGCCGACCCGTGGGATCGAGCGGAATCCCCACGAGCAGGCTGGCCCCGACCAGCTCATCCCACGACGATGGCGGCCGGCCCGCACGCTCGACAAAGCGCCCCGACGCCGCGATCAGTTGATCAATGTCGTCCAACGCATCGAGCTGAGTCAGCCGTCGGGCGGCCTCGTTGCGAATCCAATCCGTATCGGCCGAATCGTACATCTCTCGCCACAACATCCGAGACGACTGACGACTACCACCCGCGGCCAGGGTGTTAGCGGCCAACGAGCGCAGCCACCACGAGGCGCCGGGAACATCCGCCGCCTTGTCGAACCACTCCGCCGCGCGGCCGTAGTCTTTGACCCACCAGTAGTAAATGAACCCAATGTCCATGTAGTACTCCCAGCGGTCGGGCATCTGCTCGATACCCTTTTCGAGCAGCGCCACCGCCAGGTCTGGACGCCCCGGTCCGTTCGGGTAGGCCTCGGTCAGAAAGATGGCACCAAAGCGATACGCCGCATTGAAGTGGGGGTCGAGCGTCGTCGTGATCTCGAGCAGGGGGCCTAGCAGCTCGTAGCTCCTCGCCTCACTGTCGCCGCGTTTCGTGCCTCCATAGTGCTGGAGAGCACGGATCCAGTAGACATCCGCCAGCAGCGCGTCGAACGACAGCGCCATCCGAGCGAGCACTGGACCGGAAGGAATATAGAGGAGCTCGGTCTCCGGATCCGTCGCGGCGTAGACGCGGTCACGCATGACGGCGGTCGAGACAAACACCGCGACGAGCAGGACCATCGCGGCGGTGAACCACACCGGTCGCTGCCACCACTGAGTGGAGCGCTCCGTCACTTGAAATCCCGCTTCGAGAAGATGAACACCGCGGCCAGCAGGAGCGCCCCGATGTAGGCGGCGGCGTAGGCGGAGGTCAACGCCACATACCCGAGGGACACCGGTTGTGCGTGCACCACCTGCGCCTTCACATCAAAGGGCGCCAGGTTGGGGAGCGCATAGTACAGCACCCGCGCCAAGGAGACCGCCGCGGGAGACTCGACCACGCTCTCGAAGTTTCGCAGATCCGCGTTGAAGTGACCGACGACGTACAGGCCGAACGTAAGCACGGCGGAGAGCATCGGGCTCGAGAACGTAGAGAAGAACAGAGCGATCGCGGTAACGAGCATGAGCTGGACGAAGATCAACACGATGGCGGCGAGCATCGCCGGGTCGGTGGCCGGAGCCTCCCAGCTCCGTCGGAACTCTTCCGTCTCTACCCAGGACATGTAGCCGAGCACGGCATACAAGGCGACCGCCATGACCCCCACGTTGACGGCCAGCGTCAGCACCAATCCGGCGTACTTGCCAAGAATCAGCTCGTGCCGTCTCACCGGCTTCGACAACAAGCTGTAGATACTGCGCCGCTCAACCTCTTTCGAGACCAGCCCGATCCCAATGAACACGGCGATGAACAATCCGAAAATCTGGGTGGCGGCCAGGCCAAGATCCTTGATGATCTTCACGTCCTGACCGGCCGTCAGTTGGCCGATGAGATACGAGGCGGCAATCAACAACACGGCGAACAGCACAAGGTTGTACAGCACCTTGTCGCGCACCGATTCCTTGAAGACCTGCGCCGCGATTCGGGGAATGACGGACATGGTCGACCGATCGCTAGGCCGCGGGCGCCTGACGCCGGGCCACCAGACGCATGAAGTAGTCCTCGAGCGACTCGTGACGTGGGGTCAACGACACCACCTGAACGTGAAGGCGGCTCAGCTCGGGCAGCACCTGATCCGGCGGGCGGTCGACCGGCAACTCGACGACATACCGGCCATCCACCGCGGTGGTCACGGCATCGAGCCCCAGACTGGCCAGCGCTCCGCCGTCGCCCCCGGATACGACCAATTCCCAGCCCTGCACCTCAAACGCCAGATCGGCGAGCCGTCCAGTGGAGACCAATCGGCCCTGCACCATGATCGCGACTCGCGTGCAGAGCGCTTCGGCATCGGACAGGATGTGAGAACTGAAGAAGACAGTTCGTCCCTCGTCCCGCAACGACCGAATGAGCTCGCGGGTGTCGCGCCGACCCACCGGATCGAGACCGGACATCGGTTCGTCGAGAAACACCACCTCCGGGTCATTCACCAGGGCCTGGGCAATACCGACCCGCTGCAGCATGCCTTTGGAATAATGCCGGAGCCGGCGGCGACGCTCCGCCCCGAGGCCGACGCGGTCAAGCAAGATCGACGCCCGAGTGCGGGCGACGGCGGGCGCGAGTCCGAACAGGCCGCCGAAATAGACCAGGAGTTCTTCGGCGGTCAGGTTGTCGTAGAAATAGGGCAACTCGGGCAGGTACCCCAGACGACGCTTGGCTTCGACATCGCCAGCCGGGCGCCCGAGAATTTCAGCCCGGCCGGAGGTCGGATAGACGAGCTGCATCAGCAGCTTCAGGGTGGTGGTCTTGCCGGCACCATTCGGACCGAGATATCCGAGCACCTCGCCGGGCTCTACATCGAGCGAGACGTGGTCAAGCGCCCTGACCGGGCGCGACCGCCAGAAACCGATGGGATAGTCTTTGGTCAGTTCCTCGAGACGGATCGCGTAGCGGGCCATGACATCGTCCGAACGACGCTACTCGGACGGGGGACCCGCAGCGGCGCGCTCGAGCTCCAGCGAGATGGCGGACTCGAAGTATTGTGGTTGTAATCCGCCTTTGATCATGACTCCGTTGACGACAAACGTCGGCGTGGCTTCGATGGCGATGAGGCCCCCAAGGGCGATGTCCGCCTTGACCTCCTCCAGTGTCTCGTCATACAACGCGTCAAAATCAGACATCCCCGCGATTCGCTCCAACGCGTCTCGCACCGATTCCCGCGACAACGACGCCTGGTTGTCGTAGAGCCAGCGCGCCATCGGCTCGTCACGTCCCTGGCGGCGGGCAAGTCGCACGGCCACCGCGGCCTCGCAGGCCCCCTCGTGCATGCCACGAGGCGTCTGTTCATTGCATTCGGGATCCAGGGGATAGTCGAGACTGACATGGCGCACGGCCCCAGGATGGCTGGACTCGAACCGGGCAAAAATAGGCTCGTAGGCCAAGTACGTGGCCGCACACGAGGGGCACTCGTAGTCGTTGAACTTCACGACCAGCACCTGCGCTCCTTCGTAGGGAACGGGCAACTCGACGCGAGGCTGTGCGTCCCAGAAACGTTCGATCTCCGACGTCGTGTCGCTGGTCTCCGGGGCGCCACCGGCGAGCTCGGGGAGGGGCGTCGAGGGCGAGGCGACTGGTCCAGACGACTCAGAGGGGAACACGGCAACCGCGGCGGCGGTCCCACCGAGAAACAGCACAGTGACCGCGAGCGCGGCTGGGGTGCGGACGAGATGGCCAAGGTCCGCCACCGCCCGCCTGGGAATCGACAGCCACGGGACCGAACCCACCGCGCCTGACAGCAGAAAAATCCCGCCGACGGCCGCGTACACGACGATACACAGCAGGCAGACAGCCCCCAGGACGCTGAAGGAGGCGTAGCCGAGGAACAGCACCGTCGCCAGCCCGATGGTCGACAAGACGAGCAGATAGCCGCCGATATTCTCGACGAGCCCGGCGGCGCTTCGCCCGGCCGCCACGGTCAACAGGCCCACCACGCCGAACCAGAATGCGCCAAGCAGCGCCACCGGTATACCGCCGACCGATCCAAAACGACTCAGATACACCTGCGTGCAACTGACTTGCTCATTGATGTCGCAAAAGCTGGTGTAGCCGGGATCGCTCGCGATCTGATAGTGCACGTATGTCGACGTCGCCGCCGACGCGAAGCCAACAAGTGCCAAGGCGAGCATGGCGCGCCGAACGAGCGGGCTCATGGAATCAACTCCTTTGTCGGACGGTCCGGGTACCGCGTCGCGCTGGGTGAAGCAGAACCCTGGCGGCGCGCCAACATCGCGTCGTCGCCGGTCGATGACACCGGCACTCCGACGGCCGGGCGCGTCGGGGCACCATTACTGTATCGGCGACACGCCGGCCGGGGCGCCGTTCTGCGCAACCGGAACCGTTGCGAAGGACTGGTAGATCGTCCCTCCCTGGTTCGTGCCGAAGAATCGGACCCCGCCTCCCGCCAGCGGTGATGCGCCCACATAGTACGTCGACACGCTGGCGCCAGCCGCCACGCCATTGCACGACGGGGCCGACCCGGCCGCCACCGCACCGGGGGTGAGCGCCAGGGTGTAGCTGCTCTTGTTTGACGGATCGGTGCTCAAGTCCGTCCCGATGAACCCATCACCGCCGGCCACCGTCGGCGGCGTGCCGAGCGATACGAGCGACGGTGAATAGAATCCGTAGCCGCAGCTAGCGGCGTATGTCGACTGTGCGCTGTTGATGGCACGGAGCGACCCGATGGCCGAGGCTTCGTTCCCGGCCATGCGGGCTCTGAGCAGACCCGGCACGGCGATCGCCGCGATGATGCCGATGATCGCCACGACGATCAGCAATTCAATGAGTGTGAAGCCCCTTTTGTCTCTGGCGGTCATGGGCACTATCCCTCCCTCTACGTTATCGTCAGTTCCGGGAGCGATCTGCAGAGGCGACAGACCCTACACCGGCAAGTGGATTTCATGCTCCAGCGTAAAAAGCATGTACACCTGCAAATGCAGATCCACGATCGGGTCAACGCCCGGAAAATGGCAGGCGAGGCCCTAAAAACGGGCGTGCGATCGACAGACGCGTACACGAATGCACTGTCGCTTCACAAGACAAATATTATCATTGACAAAAAATGACAGCAACGAGACGTCACCCGAGGTGATATTTCTTCAAGTAGTAGCGAAACGATCTGAAGCTCATTCCGAGCAGCCCGGCGGCCCGAACCTTCACACCGCCCGCCTGCTGCAGGGCCTGAGCCAGGTACTCGCGCTCGATCCCCTGTACGTGCTGTTCGAGGACAAACCCGGACTCCGGTAGCGGTTCCGGGCCATCCACTGGTCGCTGACCACCGACCACCACATCCGGCGGAGCGTGTGGGGCGAATCGTCGGTCCTGGCCCGGAATGTCCCCGAGGTCCAGGCTCTCTGCCTGCACCGTCTCGGCGTCTTCGAGTGCCACGGCTCGCTCGATGACGTTCTCGAGCTCACGCACGTTGCCGGGCCAGGCGTACGTCTCCAACGCCCGCTCGGCGCTCGTCGACACACCACCGAGCTCCTTGCCCATCTGCCGGTTGAACTTCGCCACAAAGTGCTTGGCCAATGACAGGATGTCGCTCTTGCGCTCCCTGAGCGGTGGCACCTCCAGCTTGATGACGTTGACGCGATAGAACAGGTCACGACGGAAGTCGCCGCTCTCGACCATCTTCGCCAGGTGCTGATTGGTCGCCGCGATCACGCGGACGTCGGCATCCTGCTCCTCTGTCCCGCCGACGCGACGAAAGCGACGCTCCTGCAAGAACCGCAGCAGCTTCACCTGCATCATCGGACTCATCTCGCCGATCTCGTCGAGAAAAATCGTGCCCCGCTCCGCGGCCTCGACCAACCCTTTCTTCGTGGCATCGGCGCTGGCGAAGGCCCCTTTCTCGTGTCCGAACAGCTCCGACTCGAGCAGCATCTCCGGCAACGCGCCACAATTGAGCGGCACGAACGGCCGGGCCGCTCGCTTGGAGTGGCTGTGAATCGCTCGCGCCACCAGTTCTTTGCCCGTGCCAGACTCTCCGGTGATGAGGACGGTGCTGTTCGTCGGAGCCACACGCTTGATGCGTTCCTTCATGCGCTGCATCTGCCAGCTGTCGCCGACGATGTTGCACTCACGCAGGCGCCGCTGCTCGAACGCGCCGCTGATGGCGGCCTTGAGCTTGTCGATGTCGAATGGCTTATCGATGTAATCGTGCGCACCGAGCCGCAACGCCTCGACCGCCGAGTCCGTCGATTTGAACGCGGTGATCATGATGCCGACGATGGCGTCGTCAATCTCTTTTGCCGCCCGCAGGACATCGACACCGCTCATGCCCGGCATCTTGATATCCGAGATCAGTAGATCGACCGGCCGACGTCGCAAAATCTCGACCGCGGCCTTGCCACAGTCGGCCACGACCACGTCGTGGCCTTCCTTCTTCAACATGATCGACAGCATCTCGCGCATCGAACGCTCGTCGTCCACGACGAGAATGCTTCCCGTCGCTGTGGTCACTTCGGTGGTGGTCATGTTGGTCGCCATCGCAAATCCCTATGTCACCCCACTTGCTTGTGTGATGGGTGGGCCGTGGTGGACACCGGTAACCGCACGCAGACTGTCGTGCCGGCTCCGGGAGCCGAGGTCACTTGGAGGTCGCCGCCGTGGTCGCTCACGATTCGATGCACGATCGCGAGCCCCAACCCGGTCCCTTGCGTGAATGTCCCGTGGAACGGCTGCATCATGCTGTCCAATTCGTCGGCCGGGATGCCGACCCCGTCGTCGCGCACGCGGAGCGCCACCAAAGACGGTTCCTCGAGGTGCACGCCCACCACCAGATTGCCCCCGTCGGGCATCGCTCGGATGCCGTTGGTGGCAAGATCCCAGACGACCTGGCGAATCTGGCCCTCGTCTGCTTCGAACCAGACCGGGCCCGCCGGCACGTCGATCTCGATGTGATGCCCATCACCCGACTCGGGGCTGTGCTGCAGGAGCAGAGCCGTGTCATTGACCACCTGGCGGAGATCGAAGCGCTTGGTGGAAACGCGCGGGGGCCGGGCGTAGGCCAGAAACGACTTGATGGTCTCGTTGAGCCGCTCCGACTCCCGCAACACGATATCCATGAGTTGGCCCTGCTCGGCGTTCAGTGGTAGCTCTTGGCGCAAAATCTGGATGGATCCCGACATCGACGCCAACGGATTCCGTACTTCATGCGCGATACCGGCCGCCATCTCGCCGACGGCCGCGAGCCGTTGCTCGACGCTCGACTTGCGTTGCAACCGTTTGGTTTCGGTCACGTCCTGAAACACAAACAGGAAACCGGCCCGCCCCCCCGGTGTGTTGAGCGGCGCCGCGTTGAGTCCGAGATCGATCTTGCGTCCGTCCGCCCGGGCGACGGGCAGGTCCAACGGCCGGCTGCCCTTGACCGTATTGGCGAGCACGCCCTCGAAGGTCGATGGGAGACAGAGGAGATCAAAAATGCGGCGACC
This sequence comes from Vicinamibacterales bacterium, assembly GCA_029940535.1. Taxonomy (GTDB): domain Bacteria; phylum Acidobacteriota; class Vicinamibacteria; order Vicinamibacterales; family UBA8438; genus UBA8438. The sequence goes on along the minus strand of JAPYUM010000001.1, from coordinate 30,659 downwards.
GATTACGTCCGCAACGGCGTAACCCGTAATCCGCTCCGCGGCGCCGTTGAACGTCAGAATCCGGCCGTCCCGATCGGTCGTGGCGAGACCGCTGGTCAGGCTCTCGATGACATGCTGGTTGAACGCCTGCAGGTCGGCGATCTCGGTCGAGGCCCGCGCCAGTCTGGCGTCGGCGCTCCGCAGCCGCTCGGCGAGGTAGCCGCTAAACGCCGCCACGGCCAGAAACCCGAACACATCGAGACCCCCCATATAGAAGGCGAGTGTCGCCGCCGGTCGCGGCTGCTGGGCAATCGCGGGCCACTGCGATTCGAGCACACCGAACGCCCCATGATACTGGCCGAGGACGACCCCGGTGTACAACAGCGCGCTCAACGACCCGACCAACAGCCCACCCCGACGGAACTGCAGCATACTGGCACCGATGATCGGCAACGCGTACAGCGTCGAGAAGTAGCTCGTCACACCGCCGGTCAGGAGCACAGCGGCGGAGATCACCACCGCGTCCGTCCCCAGCTGCACATCGATCAGCCACCGCCGCTGCTCGACCTGCGACAGTGTCATCAAGAACGCGACGGTGAACGTGTAGCTGAGACCGACCAGAAAGAAGAACGGCCCGACAGGCCAGAGGCCGGGGGTGCGCAACTGCACCAGGATCCCAGAGCCCAGCAGGATCGTGATCGTCACAAACCGGACTCCGATGAGCCAGAGCAGTTTTCGTCGAAGCGCGGTTGACTCGCTGGTCATCACTCTCGCCGGTCTCGTCGGTCGTCAGCCGGACATCCGGCTGATCAGGTCGAAGATGGGCAGATACATCGCGATGACGATGCCGCCGACGACGACGCCCAGGAACGCAATCATGATCGGCTCCATCAGCGTCAGCATCCCCGCCACTGCGGTATCTACCTCCTCCTCGTAGAAGTCGGCGATCTTGCTCAACATGGTGTCGAGCGCGCCGGTCGCCTCACCGACATTGATCATCTGGGTGACCATCGGCGGAAAGACCTTGGTCTCGCGTAACGGCCCGGACACCGTTTCCCCGCGCTCGATCGCCGCGCGGGTCACCATCACCGCGTCTTCGATGATCGCGTTGCCGGCGGTTTTCGCGGTAATTTCCAGCCCCTCGAGAATCGGCACGCCGGAACCGATCAATGTGGCGAGCGTCCGACAGAAGCGGGCGACTGATACCTTTCGAAGGATTCCGCCCAGCACTGGCATCTTGAGCAATGCACCGTCGACGGTGCGACGCCCTCGCTCAGTTGCGTAGAACTGGCGAAACGCGAAGGTCACGCCCACGCCGCCTAGAATGACGAACGGCATGAACGACACGAGCGAGTTACTGAGCCAGATGACGACGCGGGTCGGCATCGGCAACGTCGCGCCCAACCCGGCGAACAAGTTCGCGAACGTGGGAATGACCTTCCACAAGATGGCACCGACGACGATGGCGGCGATGGACAGCACGGCCACCGGATACGTCATCGCGGCCTTGACCTGCGATTTGAGCTTGACGTTCTTCTCGATGTACGTCGCGAGCCGCTTCAGAATGATGTCGAGAATGCCGCCCGCCTCGCCGGCCGCCATCATGTTAGCGTAGAGCGGGTCGAACGCCCCCGGGTGCTTGCGCATGGCGTCGGCCAGACCGGAGCCGCCTTCGACATCGGCGCGAGTCTGCAAGATGATCTCGCTGAAACCCTTGTGCTCCTCCTGCTTGCCGAGGATATCGAGACACTGCACCAGGGGAAGTCCAGCGTCGATCATGACGGAGAACTGCCGGGTGAAAACGGCCAGGTTCTTTGACGGCACCGACTTGCCACGGCGCGCCTTCTTGGCGGCGCGTGCGCGTCCCTTGAGGGCGTCGATCTTTGTGACAAACACCTGTTCGCGGCGTAGAGCCGCCCGAGCGGCGTCGATGGTATCGGCGACGCGCTGGCCACTGACCGACTGACCGGCTCGTGTTCGCCCGGAGTAGGCGAAAGTAGGCATGCTGGTACCTTTCTTCGTGTTCTAGTGTCGCAGTAACGGCGGCCGGCGGTCGGGACGCTGCATCCCGGCTCGAGCAACCGCCCCCGCGCCCCGCGCGATGATCTCTCGCAGCTCGTCCGGCATGGACGAGAAGCTGATCGCCGTGTCCAGCGAGACCTGGCGGGTCTTCACAAGCGTGGCCAACGACTGGTTCATCGTCTGCATGCCCAGTTTGGCCTGGCCCGTCTGCATGACCGAATACAGCTGATGCACCTTGTCTTCACGGATCAGATTACGAATCGCAACGTTCGGCACCAGGACCTCGGTCGCCACCACCCGACCCACGCCAGACAACCGGGGTAACAGCGTCTGGCTCATGATGCCTTCGAGTACGAGTGAGAGCTGCGTCCGCACCTGCGCTTGCTGGCTGTCCGGAAACACGTCGACAATCCGGTTGATGGTCTGATATGCCGAGTTGGTGTGCGCGGTCGCAAACGTCAGGTGACCGGTCTCCGCGATCCGCAGCGCCGCCTCGATCGTCTCCAAGTCCCGGAGCTCGCCGATCAGCACCACATCCGGGTCTTCACGCAGCGCAGCCCGCAGCGCCGGTCCGAAACTCTCGGTATCACTGTGCACCTCGCGTTGGTTCACGAGACAGTTCTTGTGGGTATGGAGATACTCGATCGGGTCTTCGATGGTCAGGATGTGCGCGTGGCGCTGCTCGTTGATTTTGTCGATCAACGCGGCGAGGGTCGTGCTTTTCCCACTGCCGGTGGGCCCGGTCACCAGCACCAGCCCTCGCGGGCGCTCGGCCAGCCGCTCGATGATCGGCGGAAGCCCCAGTTCCCGCACGCTACGAATCACATCGGGAATAACCCGGTACACCGCCGCCACCGCACGCCGCTGACTGAACACGTTGCATCGAAATCTGGCGATACCCCGGATGCCGAACGAGAAATCGAGTTCGTGAGTCTCTTCGAACTGCTTCTTCTGCCGATCCGTGAGGACGCTATACACAAGCTGCTTCGTCTCCGCCGCACCCAACTGGGGCAGGTCGAGCGGGCGCAGGAGGCCGTCAACGCGCACTTGCGGCGCCGAATTCGTCGTGATGTGCAGGTCGGAGGCATCGAGCTCCACGGTCGACATCAGCAACTCAGGCAGCGTGGGCATGGTCTACCTCACCGTCTCTTTTAAGACTTCCTCGATACTGGTCTGACCGGCGGCAATCTTGTGTAGTCCGCTGGCGCGCAACGTCAGCATCCCGTCCTCGATCGCTTTCCGCCGAATATCGAGCGTCGACGAACCCCTCAAAATCATTTCTCTGAGATCGTCCGTCACCTGGAGCACCTCGTAGAGACCGACGCGCCCCTTGTAGCCAGTCTCGCGGCACCGCTCACACCCCGCACCCTTCCGAGGGACCACGGTGGCCGCCTGCTCGGCGTCGAACCCGATTTCCTCGAGGGCTGGGGCCGGCATGGGGTGCTCCTCCGCGCAGTCTTCGCACACCCGCCGCACCAGTCGTTGCGCGCAGATCAGATTGACCGCGCTGGCTACGAGAAACGGCTCGATCCCCATGTTCATCAGGCGGTTGACCGTGCTCGGTGCGTCGTTGGTGTGGAGGGTTGACAGCACGAGGTGCCCGGTCAACGCGGCCTTCACCGCAATCTCTGCGGTTTCGAAGTCTCGAATCTCACCGACGAGAATGATGTTGGGATCCTGGCGAAGAAACGACCGGAGCGCCGCGGCGAAGTTCAGGCCGATGTTCTCCCGCATCTGTACCTGGTTCACCCCGGTCAGGTTGAACTCGACCGGGTCTTCCGCAGTCATGATGTTCGTGCCGGAGATATTGATCTTGGAGATGGCCGAGTAAAGCGTATTCGTCTTGCCGCTGCCGGTGGGTCCAGTCACAAGCACCAGACCCCACGGCCTGCTGATCGCGTCTTCGAATCGGGAGAGCGAGTGCGACTCGAAGCCGAGTTTGGTCATGTCGAGCATCAGCTTGCTCCGGTCGAGCAGTCGCATGACGATCTTCTCGCCGAACAGCGTCGGCAGGCAGGACACCCGGAAGTCGATCTCCTTGGCGCCACCCTCCACGCTGAGACGCAGCTTGATCCGTCCGTCCTGGGGCAAACGCTTCTCAGCGATGTCGAGCTTGGCCATTATCTTCAAGCGCGACGTAATGGCATCCCGGAACTTAAGCGGCGGCGACATCACCGTATACAGCGTGCCGTCGATGCGGTATCGGACCCGATACTCCTTCTCGTAGGGCTCGATGTGAATATCACTGGCGCCCTTCTGAATGGCGGATGCGAGCACCACGTTCACCAGGCGGACGACCGGCGCCTCACCGCCCTGCCGCTCGAGCGTGACGACATCGAGGTCGTCCGCCTCTCCGAGCACTTCGAGGTCGTCGCCGTCGACAACCGACAATTCCTCGAGCGCCTGGGACGCCAACGCAAGCTGGATCTCGCCGTGCTCGATGTCGTCGCTGCTGGTTCCGTCACTGCTCCCGTTGTCGCTAGCGTAGTAGCGCTCGATCGCCGCCACGAGCGCCGTCTGCGCGGCGACCACCGGCTCTACCTGATAGCCGGTCATGAACTTGATGTCGTCGACCGCGAACACGTTGGTCGGGTCAGACATCGCGATGGTGAGCGTGGCTCCATCGCGACTCACCGGCACGATCTCGTATTTCCGAGCGGTCGCCGCAGGCACCAGCTGGATGACGCTGGCATCGATGTCGAACTGGGTCAGATTGATCGAGGGAACGCCGTATTGCTTGCTGAGGACGGATGCGATCTCGTCGTCTTCCACGAACCCGAGCTGTGCCAGGTTGAACCCGAGCTTCCCCCCATGCTCCTCCTGACGGTCCAGCGCCTCCTGGAGCTGGAGTGCTGTGATGCATTCCTCTTTCAGGAGCAACTCACCGATTCGGACAGCCATGGCTGGAGATTACGTGCTGGCGGTTGACTGACTGGTTCGTGTTCCGAGCCCGTCTGGGCACAGACAATTATTGTGCATATCTGACGTAAAATGTCAATAATTAGTGACAAATCATGTCAAGAGCATTTAAATAGATGAAATTAAATAACTTACAATATCTATATCGGACAAACGTGGTGTTACTTGACCGTATTTTTGCCGACAGACGCGTCACCGCACAGGAAGATCAGAGGATTTCGTCAGGATCCCGGCGGGTCTGAAGACCCGCGGCTACGAACGACGACACGACAAAGCCGTTACCACGGTTTCTGCCCTAGACGCGCGACAATCCGCGCCAAGACGGGACGGACCTAATCCAAGAGGGGTTTCCGGGCGAGGTGTTCGTCTGGCAAGGCGCGACGAGGGAACATGCAGGCGGCTGCCCCGCCCGGCCGGGCGGGGGTGACCGAGAAAGCAACGCCGTCCAGGCGGGCACCTCGGCAGGAAACCTAGAAGCCGACGCGGGTTGAGAGGCCCCAGCCGCGATCGCCCTCGTCGCGACCACCGGTGAACTGACCGTCGACCCAGAGACCGGAGATCAACTCGAGGCTCAGCCCGACCGCTCCCACCGGCTCGGAATTGTCGTCTTCAGTATTGACACGGCCACCACCACGCACGACGAGGCGTCCAAGACGCTGTTCGACGCCAACGGCGACGGAACGCCGGGGACCAATAACGGTCTCTATCGTGCTGAGGTCAGCATCGACGGCGAGGGTGAGCGACGCGGTCGGGCGCAGCATGAACCCGATCCTCAGCTGCCTCGCCAGCGTGACGACCCGTCCGTCTCCGTCCGTGAACTCCGGCCGACGAAGGTTGCGGCCAACGAGACCCAGCCTGGCGCGTCCCAGGTTGACCATCACGCCCACGTCAAGGTCGAAGCGTGTCGTCCCAGGCCCTTCCAACGCCGAGGCTTGGTCGAACAGATCGCTGGCCGGCGCGAGCCCGTCACCGAGCCCGACCGCCACCGTGCCACGCACCACCTTCACCACCGTGGCCAGGGTCACGCCCGGCAAAAATGGCTGCACCAGGGTCAGTCCCGCATGCTGCGTCACCAGCGCCCCGAGGGACGCCGACTCCTCGCCCGATCGGTCGAGCTGAAACGACCGTATCCGATAGTAACTCAAGCCCAACGACGGACTGGCCATCGACACAAACGTCGTGCCATCACGTGTGCCTTCACGCAGAAACGGGTCTGGACTCAGACGGGTGTCGGTGCGCTGCACGTCCAACACAGCACTGAAGAACAGGTCCGCCAGACCGGCCGGGTTCCAGTAGTTCGCGGTCGCATCGTCGGCCACGGCAACGAAAGCGCCACCCATGCCGAGGGCGCGCACTCCGACCGTCTCGAAGGGCTGCGCGTAGACTGGCGCTCCCGCCAGTAGCGCGGAACCCACTACGCACCGCACGAGTCCGCGGAACATACGCGAACGGCGCGAACGGGAATCAGACACCATCAATTAACATCGCACGAGTCATCCCATTCGCTTCCCACGCCGGCGCTGAGTCGGCCCCTCATCCGACCAGGACCGCGGCGGCGATCACCGTCGTCCAGAGCCCGCTCTTGTCTCCGACGGCGGTCTGGGTGACGTTCTGCGTCCGGACGATCTGGTTGGACAGCCGGTACACTTCCTTCTTCTCATCCCAGCTCTCGTCGGGATCGAAGTCGAGGCCGAGCGTGGTCGCCAGCATCTCCGCCGCCAATTCTTCGGCGTAGTCACCCGCGGTCTCTTCGTTCTCGCCGAAACTGTGATGCTCGGACAGGTAGCCGAACAGTTTGCGGTCGCGCGGAATTGCCACGCCGATCGTGGCCGCGATCAGCCGATGCGCCTCGCGGGTCGCCGTTTCGGACATCACGACGAAGGTTACCTGCCCCGGTTTCAACTTCCGGATGCCGGCGGTCTTCGACAGGATCTTGCACCCCGGAGGAAAGATACTGGACACGCGCACCAGATTGCAGGCGGCGATGCCGGCCGAGCGCAGGGCGAGCTCGAAGGAGGTGAGCTTCTCGCGGTGCTTGCCAACGCCCTTCGTAAAGAACAGTTCTTTGGGGACGAGTTCGATCACGTCACGCTCCGGGACTCTTGTTGGCCTCGACGACGCACGCCGAGGCAGCGAACCGTCCTCGTGTCTTGCCTCAGAAGGTGGTGCGGTGGTCCCGTCTGGAACTCGTAGTGCACGTGGCGCCGAAGCCGGTCACGTTTACTCGTGTCGCCACGTGACAGGACACTAGGTCAACGCGTCGCACCGTGTCAAGATGCGCTGCTCCGCGGCTTCGAGAACATTCGACCGTCGCGACTCGTCTATCCAACAAGGGGGCATTATGGCGACTGCCCGTGCTGGCGGGTCACACGCGGTAGAATAGTGTGCTCTGGTTTTTTCACCCGGGTTCGGGTGAACGGCACCGTTGAGCCGAGGTCGCCACCCCCCCCATGACCGATACCACGGAACCAGAGTCTCGCGAGAAATTGGCGCAGGCGGCGCCCATCCGAGACATGGGTTTGATCGGACGGTTGGTCGGCGTGCTTTTCTCACCTCGGCGAACGTTCGAGGTCGTCGTGCAGAAGCCGCGGTGGCTAGGCGCGTTGCTGGCCATCGCGCTGATCGGTGCCGGCGCCAGCAGCTGGCTCGTGAGCACCGAGCTCGGCCAGCAGATGCTGCTGGAGCAACAGGTCAGCGCCATGGAGGCGTTCGGGATCACCGTCTCGGAGGAGGTCTATGGCCAGCTCAAGCGCCAACTCGAGGGCGCGATATACTTCACCGGCGGCGGGGTTCTGGTCTCGATTCCCGTCGTCACCCTCGTCATCGCCGGCGTGGTCTGGACCGTGGGGTATGTCGCGTTCGGCGGCGGCGCCAGTTTCCGCGCCATGTATGCGGTGGTGGCGCACGCCGGGGCCATCAACATCGTGCAGCAACTGTTTGTCGTCCCGCTGAACTACGCGCGAGGTGCCATGGGCAATCCGACCACCGTAGCGGCCTTCTTTCCGATGCTCGAAGAGGGCTCCTTCGCGGACCGGACGCTGGGCCTCATTGACTTGTTCGTCGTCTGGCAACTCTTCGTGTTGTCGATCGGAACCGCCGTCCTCTATGGGAGGCGCACCGGACCCATCGCCACTGGTTTCTACCTCCTGTATGCCGTGATCGCGATCGGCGGGGGGTTCGCATTGTCCCGGATGGGAGGTTGAATCGTTGACCGGTCTTCGCAAGGTGCTCTTGGTAGTTGTGGTCCTGGCCATTGGTGGCGCGCTCGTCTACGTCAACCTGACGTTCGCACGGCCCACGGGTCCCGAGGTGGAAGTCGAGCGCATCGAGCGTCGAGCGCTCAAGGCGGTCGTGTCCGCATCCGGCACCATCGTGCCGCAACTGACCGTCGACATCAGCGCCGACACGATGGGACGAGTGACCCGTCTCGCGTTCAACGAAGGCGACCGTGTCGACCGCGGCCAGTTCCTCATGGAGATCGACCCGGAAACGCTGCGCTCGGCGGTTGACCGGGGCGAAGCGTCGCTGCGTGCGTCGCGGTCCTCTCAACGGCAGCTCGAGGTCGCGATCGAAACGGCGACGGTCACCCTACAGTTGGCCCGCGACAATCTCGAGCGGCAGCAGAACCTGTGGGAGCTCAGACTGGTCTCGCGAGAATCCTACGAGCAGGCCCTGACCGACGTCACGCTTCGCGAGACTGAGCTGCGAGCGCGTGAGGTCGACGTGGAAACGCAGACTGAACGGATCCGCCAGGAAGAAGCGAACCTCGACAGCGCCCGCTACGATCTGACGAAGGTCACGATTACCTCGCCCTTCGCGGGAGTGGTCACCCGACGAAACATCGAAGAGGGGGAGACGGTCGTCATCGGCACTATGAACAACGCTGGCACCGTACTCGCCACCATCGCCGATCTCTCGGTAATCGAGGCCGAGGTAGAAGTGGACGAGACAGACATTCCGAGCATCCGGTTGGGGCAATCGGCAGTGGTGACCATTGACGCGCTGCCGGACGAAGAGTTCGCGGGAATCGTGACCGAGATCGGCAACAGCCCGATCCAGGCCGGCCAAGGGGCCGGCACGCAGGCCACCAACTTCAAGGTCGTGGTCACGCTTAATGACGAAATCCCGAATGTCCGTCCGGGCTTCACCTGCACGGCCGACATCACCACCGCCGTCCGCGACGACACGATCGCGATTCCGATTCAATCGGCGACCGTCCGCGAAGTCATACTCGACGCCAACGGGCAGATGGTACGGCAGGTGATCCGCGAAGACGAAGAGGAAACCCTCGACGGGAACCCGATTGGGATGCGGTTCAGCATGCGATTTGGGGGAGATGGCGCCGTCGAGGACGAGACCGTTCGTGACGACGACGCAGAAGGGGAAGAACTCGAAGGAGTCTTCGTCGCACGCCAGGGCCAAGCCGTCTTCTTGCCGGTCGTGACCGGAATCGCAGGTGAACGCCACTTCGAGGCACTCTACGGGGTCGTTGAGGGCGACCTCGTCATTACCGGCCCGTTCAGCGAGGTCCGAAATCTAAATGATGGCGATGCGATCAGGGTAGTCGGAGGTGCACAAAGCAGAGGCGGCCCAGGGAACAGTTCAGACACCGACTCACAGGGTGGATTCCGACTCCGCATTGGTGGGTGAACTCGAGTTCATCCAGACACTGATGCAGGGGGAACCCAATGCGCCGTACTCTTGATCTCACCGCCATCGCCCTGGGCGCTATCTGGTCAAGTAAGCTCCGGTCCACGCTCACCATTCTCGGCAACATCGTATCGGTCGGATCGATCATTGCGGTCGTCTCGTTGATCCAGGGCGTGAACGCCGAGGTCTCAAACCTCATCGTCTCTGAACTCGGGTCAGATTCGTTCACAATCGAGCGAACGGGTCTCGTGTTGACCGAGGCAGAGGAAGACGCAACGCGAAACAACCCGCGCGTGTCGCTCGACGATGCTGAGGCGGTCCAGCGGAACGGCACCAACCTGAGGGCCGTCATGGCCGAAGCAGGCCAAAGCGGGGAGGTCCGCTACCGAGGCCAATTACTTGAGAGTGTGGGGGTTCGTGGGGTCACGGAGGATTACGTCGATTTTCCAGCGTTCACCGCCGAGCGTGGTCGGCTCATGAGTCCCACCGAGATCGAACGCGACCGGGGTGTCACGGTGCTCGGATACGGAACCGCCGAACGACTCTTCGACACCGTCGACCCCATCGACAAAGTCATCAAGATCCAGGGTGTCAACTTCCGCGTAGTCGGCGTCAGCGAATCGTCACCCTCATTCATGGGGCAGTCTCAAGATGAATTCGTCATTATCCCCATGGGTCGCTTCCGTAAACTCTTCGGCGCGCGACCGTCGATAGAGCTCAGAGCCCGTCCGGGAACGCCCGAACAAATGGACCTCGCGATGGACGACGCGACCGTCGCACTACGAATCGAACGACGGTTACGTCCTGGAGAAGACAACAACTTCGGGTTCTTCACGGCAGGCACCGCGCTAGACCTGTACGACCAAGCGACCAGCGGGATCTTCGCCGTGCTCGTCGGGATCGTCAGCCTCTCCCTGGTCGTTGGGGGCATTGTCATCATGAATATCATGCTGATGGTGGTCTCTGAACGGACGCGAGAGATTGGACTGCGCAAAGCCCTGGGCGCCAGACGCCGAGACCTGCTATGGCAAATCCTGGCTGAGACCGTCATCCTCTCAGTCGCCGGTGGCATCCTTGGAACCGCGCTCGGCTCAGGCATCGCCATTGGTCTCAGTTCGGTGACCCCGGTTCCAGCCGCCGTGCACCCCTGGTCGGTTGTGCTTGGTATTTCACTGACCGCCGTAGTCGGGGTGTTTTTCGGCCTCTATCCGGCTTCCAAGGCGGCGGCGCTCGACCCAATTTTCGCCCTGGGTCGGACCTAACCATCATGGAGAACAACCTCCGTAGCGGCCTCTTCGGTGAAATCGTCTCGATGGCGGTCAACACCATTCGCGAGCAGAAGGTCCGTTCCGGACTGACCATCCTCGGCATCGTCATTGGGATCATGTCGATTGTGGGAAGCACCTCGCTCATCCGCGGTCTCGACCAGTCTCTCCGCGACAGCATTCGAAGCATGGGGTCAGACACCATCTTCATTACGAAGTTCGCGTTCACAAGCCTGGGCTCAGGACGGGACTTCATCGACTTGTTGCGCCGGCCCAACCTGACCCCTGACGACGCTGCGGCAATCGACGAAGAAGCTGAATCGCTGGCCTGGGTCGACATCGTACTCGGGCAGGGCGGCCCCCCGACCATGGCCAGGGTCTATTATCGGTCGGAACGGACCAGGCAGCTCACCGTGTTCGGTTCGACCCCGTACTACCAGCAGGTATTCAACGCGGGACTCGCGGCAGGCCGCTTCTTCACGCTGAGTGAGACCCAGCGTCGAGCCGCCGTCGTTGTACTGGGGCAGACACCGGCACAGGCACTGTTTCCAAATGTCGATCCAATCGGCAAACGCGTACGCGTTGGCAATAGGCGCTACACGGTCATCGGTGTCGCGGACGAAATGCCCAGCCCAGGTGGATTTAATGCCGGGCAGGATGAGTTCGTTGTGATTCCCCACACGACCTACCAGAAACAGTTCGGTATTCGCGCAGAACGGATGATGGGTGGCGAAATGCGGGCCGTGATGATCGGCGCCGTGCCGCACGAGGACGTCGACCGAGACGTGGCGCTGGCCGAAATCGAGCGGGTCATGCGAATCCGACATCGGCTACGACTCCACGAAGAAAATGACTTCGATGTCATGACCCAGGATGCAATTCTCGGGCTCTGGGATCAGATCAGCGCCGCGACATTCCTCACCCTAATAGTTGTGTCGTCAATCGCTCTACTCGTGGGTGGTATCGGCGTGATGGCCATCATGACGATCTCCGTGACCGAGCGCACCCGAGAAATCGGGACCCGCCGGGCGATCGGGGCGAAGCGCCGAGAGATTCTCTGGCAATTTCTCCTCGAAGCAAGTTTCCTAACGGCCATCGGCGGAGTGCTGGGGAGCCTCCTCGGTAGCGGGATCGGACTCGCCGTGCACTACATCACCGGATTTCCGGTCTCATTGCCTTGGTGGTCATTCGCGCTCGGCATCGGCTTCTCGGCCACCGTCGGGATCGTGTTTGGTCTCTTCCCCGCCGTCAAGGCCTCCAACCTCGATCCGATCGAGGCGCTACGCTACGAATAGCGGAGGTAGCCCCCCCCCTTGAGCCCCACCCCCGAGTCGCATACGATGATGGATTCGCACGCCCAGACCGCCTGACACCGCGCCCCAGGAGGATAGTCGAACGATGAAGGTCTACGATGCACAGCACATCCGCAACGTGGCGCTGGTCGGCCACAGTGGTTCAGGGAAGACCCAGCTGGCGTCGGCCATCTTGTTCGACACCGACGCGGTGAACCGACTGGGACAGGTCGACGACGGGACGACCGTCACCGATTTCGACGAAGAGGAAATTGCTCGCAAGCACACGCTGTCCGCGAGCACCGCGTATGCCGAGTGGAAGCAATCCAAGATCAACCTGATCGACACGCCGGGGATGGCAAATTTCTTCAGCGACGCGTGTTCCGCGATGCGGATCGCTGACGCCGCCGTGGTGGTCGTCGACGCCGTCCACGGTTCCGAGGTCATCACCGAGAAGGTGTGGACGGCCGCCGCCGAGCTTGATCTGCCCTGTCTCGTGGTACTGAACCGACTCGACCGGGAACGCGGCAGTCTGGAACGCTCTCTGGAATCGCTGCAGGCTGGATTCGGACGCACGGTAGTACCGATCCAGCTCCCGATTGGCGCGGAACACGACTTTCGTGGGGTCGTCGATCTGGTCGCCATGAAGGCTGTCACCTTCGATGGTGACGGTCGTACGGCGACCGTCGGCGAGGTGCCGGCGGAACTGGCGGACGAGGCTGGCGCCGCACGGGAGGCCCTGATCGAGCTGGTGGCCGAGGCCGACGACAGCCTGATGGAGCAGTTCTTCGAAGCCGGCACGCTCACACAAGAAGAACTCGAGGCTGGCCTGCGGACCGCCACGGCCGGGCGACATGTGTTCCCAGTCGTGTGCACGTCGGCGACATCGAATCTCGGTATTCAGCCGCTCCTCGACACCATCCTCAACTATGTGCCGTCTCCCGAGCAGCGCGCGCTCCCCATCGTGGATGGCGAGGGCGCGCCCGCCTCGCATGACCCGGTCCAGGCCACGTCAACCGCGCTGGTCTGGAAGACTATCGCTGACCCCTTCGCGGGACGCATCACCATGTTTCGGGTGGCCAGCGGATCGTTGAAGGCTGACTCGGTCATCCACAACGTCAGCACCGACGTCGACGAGCGAATCGGAAGTGTCGCCGTGATGCAGGGCAAGACCCAGGAGACCGTCGCCGAAATCATGGCGGGAGACCTCGGCACGGTCGCCAAGCTCAAGGACACCCGGACCGGCGACACCCTGGCCGCCAAGGGCACGGCCTGGCGATTCGCGCCATTTCAATTCACGGAGCCCGTGCTGTCGTACGCCATCGAACCGAAGAGTCGCGGCGACGAGGAGAAGATCAGCACCGCATTGCAACGGCTGGGGGAGGAAGACCCCACGATTCGGTATGCGCGCGACCCACGGACCACTCAGCTCTTGCTGTCCGGTCAGGGACAGCTCCATATCGAGGTGACGGTCGCCAAGCTCAAGCGTCGCTTCGGCGTGGAGGTGAATCTCCACCTACCCCGGATCCCCTATCGGGAAACGATCCGGGCCGCGACCGAGGCTCACGGCCGCCACAAGAAGCAAACCGGAGGGCACGGACAGTTCGGCGACTGCAAGATCAAGGTCAGGCCACTCGAGCGGGGCGAGGATTTTCAGTTCATCGACGAGATCTTCGGCGGGTCGATCCCCCGCGGATTCATCCCCGCGATCGAGAAGGGTATACAGGAGGCGCGCACCAGCGGCTTCCTCGCCGGGTATCCGATGGTGGACTTCGCCGTCATACTTTATGATGGGTCGTTCCACCCCGTCGACTCCAACGAGATGTCATTCAGGATGGCCGGGCGACTGGCGTTCCGCGACGCCATGTCGCGAGCCAAGCCGACGATTCTCGAGCCGGTGATGAGCGTCGAGGTCTATGCCCCGAGTGATTTCGCCGGCGACCTCATGGGAGACCTGAACAGCCGGCGGGGCCGTATCGGCGGAATGGAAACCCGCGGCGCGTCCACCGCGATCAAGGCGCAGGTGCCGATGGCAGAGATGCTGACCTACGAGCAGCAGCTCACCTCAGCCACGGGCGGCCGCGGCTCGTACCACATGGAGTTTTCACACTACGAAGAGGCCCCGTCCAACATCAGGGACAAAGTCATCGCCGACGCAAAAGCCGAGAGCGGACATTCGGACGACGACGAAGGGTAGCGTTCGCCGCGGCTAACGGCCCGTGGTGACTGACTGTGCAGACTACTCGTCGGCGGTATCCGCGTCCGATGTGTCCTTCTTGTCCTTGTCACCGCCGGTGAGCCGCTTGGCGGCGTCCCGCAGCCGGCCACCGACCCCACCACCCGACGCGGCAACCTCCGGTTGCGTCGATTCGCCTGCCTGGTCGGCGGTTGGATCGTATTCGCTGCCGACGAGTTCGATCTGCGCGATCTCGGCGCAGTCCCCTTGACGCCGACCCAAACGTAGCACGCGGGCGTACCCTCCGGGACGGTCGGCGAACCTGGGCGCGATCGAGTCGAACAGCTTGCTGACCACTTTCTTGTCGGCCAGGTCGCGCGCGACAAGCCGACGAGCGTGGAGCGCCCGGGTCGTGTCGGTCCCATCCACCAGGCCTCGTTTGGCCACGGTGATCAAGCGCTCGACGAACGGACGCAATTCCTTGGCCTTGGCCAGGGTGGTGTCGATGCGCTCATGACGCAACAACATCGTCGACTGATTGCGGAGCAAGGCGAGCCGATGCTCGGTGACTCGCCCCAATTTACGGTGCGCTACTCGATGACGCATAACTACGCCTCCGCTTCGACGTCCGCGACCGCCGCTTCGTCGAGTCGCATACCGAGGCCAAGCCCCATACTCTGGAGGATTTCCTTGATCTCGTTGAGCGACTTGCGGCCGAAGTTCTTGGTGCGCAGCATCTCCGGTTCGCTCTTCTGCACCAACTCGCGAATCGTTCGAATGTTCGCGTTCTTCAGGCAGTTGTAGGACCGCACCGAGAGCTCGAGTTCCTCGACGCTCTTGTCCAGATGCTCGTTCGCCTCTGACGGCAGCACGTCGGCATCCTGCTCGAGTGGCACGTCAACCGGATCCTCGAGATTGATAAAAATACTCAAGTGATCACGCACGAGCTTCGCGCCCAAGGAGATCGCGTCGCGCGCGGTCACCGTGCCGTCGGTCCAGACATCAACGGACAACTTGTCGTAGTCGGTCGTCTGACCCAGACGGGCCGCTTCGACGAAGTAGTTGACCTTGCGAACCGGCGAGTGCACCGCGTCGACCGGAATCCATCCGATGCCCAGATCCTCATCGAAGTTCTTGTCGGCCGCCACATAGCCGCGCCCTTGCTTCACACGCATCTCCATGTGCAGCGAACCGCCGTCTGCGACGGTGGCAATGTGCAGATCAGGTTCGAGGATTTCGACGTCCCCATCGGACTCGAGATCCCCCGCCGTAACTTCACCGGCCTTGTCGGCCCGGAGATATAGCGTCTTTGTCTGATCCGCGTGGAGCTTGATCGGGATCTCCTTGAGATTCAGGATGATATCGGTCGCGTCCTCCACTACACCGGGAATTGGTGAGAATTCGTGCAGGACCGTATCGATCTTCACGGCTGTCACTGCGGCGCCCTCGATGGCCGACAGCAACACACGTCGTAGCGCGTTCCCGATGGTCGTCCCGAAACCGCGCTCGAACGGCTGGGCATGAAATCGGCCGAACCGCTCGGTCAACGTTTCGGCGTCGAACTCCAGCCGCTTCGGTCGCTGGAAGCCTTTCCACAACATCGAGTCAATCCTTTCTCTATCCGGTACCGGGCGGGTCGACTGCCCGGGCGGCGCACGTATCTCGACTATTTCGAATACAGCTCGACGATCAGCTGTTCCTGCACGGGCAGGTTGATCTGTTCACGGGTCGGCAGCGACGCCACTCGGCCAGTCAAGGCAGCCTGATCGAACTCCAGCCAGTCGGGGATCCCCCGGCCCTTGACTTCTTCCATGGCGTACACGATCGACGCCTTCTGGGCGCTACGTTCCCGCACGCTCACCGCGTCTCCCGCCTTCAGCGAGTACGACGGGATATCCGCTCGTTTGCCGTTCACGCGCACATGCCCGTGGCGCACCAGTTGACGGGCCTGCGGTCTCGAGGTCGCTAACCCCAGACGATACACGACGTTGTCGAGACGGCGCTCGAGCAACTGGAGCAACGTCTCACCGGTAATGCCGCGCTGGCGGTCGGCGGCGGCGAAGTAGCGCCTGAATTGGCTCTCCAGCACGCCATACGTGCGTTTGACCTTCTGCTTCTCGCGAAGCTGCTGGCCGTAACCCATCACCTTGTTCGGGCGACGACGGCGAGTTTGCTGCCCCGGAGGAACGTTGCGCTTTTCAATCGCGCACTTCTCCGCGTAGCAACGCTCGCCCTTCAGGAAGAGCTTCATACCCTCCCGCCGGCAAAGCCGGCACACGGGTCCTGCGTATCGTGCCATGCTGATTCGTTCTCCTCTACACTCGACGTCGCTTCGGCGGCCGGCACCCGTTATGGGGAATGGGCGTCACATCGTTGATCGACTTCACGCTGAGACCTGCCGATGCCTGCAGGGCGCGAATCGCTGATTCGCGCCCGCCGCCCGGGCCTTTCACCCGCACCTCCACGGTGCGCATACCGACGGCCTTGGCGCCATGACCGGCCCTTACCGCCGCTTGTGTCGCGGCGAACGGGGTGCCCTTTCGCGAGCCTCGGAACCCGATGGCGCCGGCGCTTGACCAGGCCACCACATTGCCCTCGGTGTCGGCGATCGTGATGATCGTATTGTTGAACGACGCTTGGACGTGCACGATACCGTGATGCACAATTCGTTTTTCACGCTTTTTCTTGAACGTCTTCTTCCGCTTCCCCGCAGGTTTCTTCGGCGGCGGAATCGACGCGTCAACCGTTTCCAGCTTTGCCATTCGCGAACAGTCCTTTCCCGACCAACCCGAGCCTAGCTAGTTTTTTTCCTCGCCACGGCGCCCTTCCGGGGGCCCTTGCGTGTCCGAGAGTTCGTGTGCGTGCGCTGTCCCCGTACCGGAAGGTTCCGGCGATGCCGCATGCCGCGATAGGAACCAACCTCCATCAGCCGCTTGATGTTCATGGAGATCTCCTTACGGAGATCGCCCTCAACGCGTCCCTGTTCCTCGATGACTTGGCTGATCTTGCGTACCTCGTCTTCGGACAGGTCCTTGATACGAGCGTTCGGGTCGACACCCGCCTCGCTCAGGATCACACCAGCGCGGTGATCACCGATGCCAAAGATGTAGGTCAGACCAGTTTCAATGCGCTTGGTTCGTGGAAGATCGACGCCTGCTATTCGAGCCATGGTTCCGCCTTACCCCTGCCGTTGTTTGTGCTTCGGGTTCGGGCAGACGACCCGCACCACGCCCTTGCGCCGCACGACTTTGCACTTGTCACACATCCGCTTGACTGACGTTCGTACCTTCATACCGTGCTCCCACGCCGGGTGATTCGTCCCCGCGCTCGATTCCGGGCCGTTAACTCCACCGTCACGCGATCGCCGGGGAGGAGCCTCACAAAGTTGCGCCGTGGCGCCGCGTCGACATGCGCGACAATCCGACGATTCGACTCATCCAGCCGCACGGTGAACAGGGCATCCGGCCGCTGGTCCACCACGACGCCCTCGTGAGTCGCCGACCGCCCTCGGGCCACCCGCTCCATGGCTTCGACTACCCGTGCGGCAACGACGCTGGCTCGCGGGTCATGACATCCGCCACCGCGTCGGCCTCCATCATCTGAGACAGCACCCGCGGACCCGCGTCGGTCACCGCCACGGTGTGCTCGAAATGCGCGGCCAGGCTGCCATCATGGGTCACCGCCGTCCAGCCGTCTTTCAACACTTTCACCGCCGCCCCCCCCATGGTCACCATCGGCTCGATCGCGAAGACCATCCCGGCGGCCAGCGCCGGGCCGCGACCCGGTTCCCCATAATTCGGAATCTGTGGCTCCTCATGAAGCGTGACCCCAATACCGTGGCCGACGAATTCTCGGACAACCGCGAAGCCGTTCGCTTCAACATGCCGCTGGACCGCGTGGCCGATATCCGACACGTGCCCGTCGACCCGCATCTGCTCGATGGCAAGCTCGAGCGAGCGGCGTGTCACTCGCAGCAGGTCCATGGTTCGGTCGGCAACCTCCCCCACCGGCACCGTGATCGCCGAGTCCCCGTAGAACCGGTCGAGCACCACACCCATATCGAGCGAGACGATATCCCCCTCAACCAGCGGCGTCGCCGACGGAATCCCGTGCACGACCGCGTCGTTCACTGAGGCACACAGCGTGGACGGGTAGCCGTGGTAACCCTTGAACGCGGGCACCGCACCGGCGTCCCGGACGTGCCGCTCCGCCACTCTGTCGAGGTCCAGCGTTGAAACACCGGGCGCCACGAGCCGGCGTAATTCGGCAAGTACCGAGGCGACCAACCCGTTGGCCGCGTGCATCAGCTCCAACTCCTGTGGTGACTTGCGCGTAATCATCCGGCAGTCCCCTCCGCACCGCCGTCTCCGGCTGACTGAGCCGCCCGCATCTCCTCGACGGCTTGGGCCAGCGCGGCCCCGACGGCGGCGGGACTTTGCCGCCCGTCCACCGCGCGAAAGGTCGGCCTACTCGAATAGAAATCGACAAGCGGCTTGGTGGCCTCGGCGTACACCCGGAGGCGCTCGCGCACGGTCGATTCCGTGTCATCGCTACGGAGCACCAGCTCACCGCCGCACTTCTCACACCGGTCCCGCGCCTCACCAGCCGCCACGCTGGTCGCGTTGCCGCACTGACCACACACGCGGCGCCGCGCGAGGCGCTCGACCAACGCGTCATCCGGCACGGCGATGTCGACAACGGTCAGGCACCCCTGTCCGATCATGATTTCGTCGAGCGCGATCGCCTGCGCCACCGTCCGCGGAAACCCGTCGAGCACAAAGCCCCGCTCGACATCCCCACGGGTCAGGCGCTCACGAACAATGGCAATCATCAGCTGATCGTCCACAAGGCCGCCCGCATCCATCGTCGCCTTGGCGAGCTGGCCAAGGTCGGTCTCCGACTGCACCGCCTCGCGCAGGATGTCTCCCGTCGAGATCTTCGGGGTGCCATGGCGCTGCGCGAACTCGACCGCCTGCGTGCCCTTGCCGGCCCCCGGGGGGCCCAGCACGACCAGGTTGATCGGACCGCAACTTACTTCCGTCGTCATCTGCTTCAACCAGCTTCGACTGGGACTCCCGAGTCAGCAAGCCCGTCCGTTCTACCCTCGGCGTCCTCTGATCCGCGTCTTTCGCATGAACCCGTCATAGTGCCGCATGATGAGCTGCGACTCGACCTGCTGCACGGTGTCCATCGACACCCCGACGATGATGAGCAACGACGTGCCGCCGAAATAGAAGGTGATCCCGAGCCCATCAGTGATCCAGCTTGTGAGCGCGCTACTCCGCAGAGCGCCGTCCAAAGTCTCGCCAACAATCGGCAGTGCGCTCGCGCGGAACCCGACAATCATCAGATCGGGCAACACCGCGATCAGCGCAAGATAGATCGCCCCCACCAACGTGATACGGGTCAGAATCGTGTCGATATACTCGGCCGTGCGTTTCCCAGGCCGAATGCCGGGGACGAACCCGCCGTACTTCCGCATGTTCTCAGCCACATCGTCTGGATTGAAGATGATCGCGGTATAGAAATAGGCGAAAAAGATGATGCCCCCCATGTAGAGGAGGTAGTACAGCGGCATCCCGTTGGCCATCCCGTCCGTAATCGACTGCGCAATCCCGCCGGGGGGAAGTGCCTGGGCTATCGTGGCCGGGAACGCCAGCAACGACGACGCGAAGATCACCGGGATCACGCCGCCGGTGTTGACCTTCAACGGAATATGGGTGCTCGTGCCGCCGTACTGGCGCCGGCCGACGACCCGCTTGGCATACTGCACATTGACCCGGCGCTGCCCGCGCTCGACGAAGACCACGGCCCCGACCACGAGAATCATGACGATACCGAGCAACAGCAGACGGAACAGGCCGATCTGGCCGGTGCGCAGCGTGTCGATCGTGTTCAAGACACCGGCCGGGAAGTTGACCACGATCCCGGCGAAGATGATCAGCGACATGCCGTTGCCGATGCCCCGCTCGGTGATCTGCTCGCCCAGCCACATGATGAAGCATGTACCCGTCGTGAGGGTCAGCACCGCCATGAGACGGAATCCCCATCCGGGGTTGAAGACCAACGGCAACCCCGCGCCACCAAGGTTGGTCTGGCTCTCGAGCCAGAAGGCGATGGCCGACGCCTGCACGGCACACAGCACCAGCGTGCCGTATCGCGTGTATTGGGTGATTTTCCGACGACCCAGCTCACCCTCTTTCGACAACCGTTCGAGATACGGCCACACGACCGTCAGCAACTGCAGGATGATCGAGGCGCTGATGTAGGGCATGATGCCCAGCGCAAAAATGGTCACCTGCGCCAGGTTTCCGCCCGAGAACATGTTGTACAGCCCGAACATCGTACCCTCAGCCTGCCGGGCCAGCTCAGCCAGCGCGTCGGTATTCACCCCGGGCGTTGGTATGACGCCGCCGACACGGTAGATCGCCAGAACCGCGAGCGTGAACAACACACGCGTCCGGAGGTCGCTGATGGTAAAAATGTTGCGCAGGCTATCAAGCATCGATTCGCCCCTTAGACGTCGGAGACCGCTCCGCCATCGGCGTTGTCATCGTCAGCCGGGTCAGCCGGGTCAGCCGGGTCACCGGGATCCACGACAGCAACGGACGGCGTGACCGCGCCACGGCGCGACAACACCTCGCTTCGCCCCCCGGCCGCGGCAATCTTCTCAGCCGCAACCCCACTGAACTTGTGGGCCTTGACGGTCAGCGCCGTCTGGATCTCGCCGCGTCCGAGAATCTTGACCAACTTGTTCGAGCGCACCACACCACGCTCTCGCAACAGTTCTGGCGTGACTTCCGTGCCCGCCTCGAATCGTTCGTTCAACGTGTCGAGATTGACGACGGCGTACTCGACACGGAACGGATTGAAAAACCCGCGTTTCGGTAGGCGCCGGTGGAGCGGCATCTGCCCGCCCTCGAACCCACGCTTGCGGTGGTAGCCGGACCTGGATTTCTGCCCCTTGTCTCCGCGTCCCGAGGTGACCCCGGTACCGGATCCATATCCCCGCCCGACCCGTTTCTTGGCGTGTTTGGCACCCTTCGGTGGTTTGAGATCACTGAGATTCATCATCAGGCCTCGACCTCGCTCACGCGCACCAGATGCCGGACCTTCCGGATCATGCCGCGTATGGACGGAACATCCTGGAGCTCAACGGTGTGACCGAGGCGGCGGAGACCGAGCCCCCTGACGACCTCTGCCTGACGTCTGTCGAACCCAATCGTGCTGCGCACGAGCGTCACTTTTACGTGACCGGCGCTCGCTGTGTTCGTCATCTTCCTACCTGTCTCATCGACCCACCCGTGTATCCGCCACCTACACGGTCGTTTGCGTCACCAGACTCTCGAGTTCAACACCACGCAACCGGGCCACGAGCTCCGGATCCTTGAGCTCGACCAGCCCGGCAAACGTCGCATGTACCACGTTGTGCGGATTATCGGTGCCCAGCGACTTGGTCACTATGTTCTGAATCCCGGCCGCTTCCAACACCGCACGTACGGCGCCGCCAGCAATGATGCCAGTCCCCTCTGGCGCGGGCTTCAAGAGGACACGCCCGGCGCCGAATCGGCCGACGATCGTATGCGGAATCGTCGTCCCGCTCAGCGGCACCCGAACCAGCGCCTTTTTTGCCGCCTCGATACCCTTCTTGATCGCTGACGGCACCTCTTTCGCCTTCCCGATGCCGTACCCCGCAACCCCGTGCGAGTCACCGACCACGACCAGGGCGCTGAAACTGAGATTCTTGCCGCCCTTCACCACCTTGGTGACACGGTTGATCGTGATGACCGTGTCCTTCAGGTCGAAATCCCCGGGGTTGATCTTCGTTCGCGTCTGCTTCATGACAGTGTGCCGTCGTCTTTCAGAACTTGAGACCGGCATCGCGCGCCGCGTCCGCTACCTTGCGCACACGCCCGTGATACAGAAATCCGCCACGATCGAACACCACGCTGGTGATGCCCTTCTTGAGCGCCCGCTCCGCCACGAGTTGGCCGATGGCCTGCGCCCCGGCCACATTGCCCCCACGCGCCCCGTCGGCCAGACCCGCCTTGACCGTCGGCTCGGTGCTTGACGCCGACGCGACAGTCATGCCGGCCATGTCGTCAATCACCTGCGCCGAGATGTGGGACAAACTGCGAAACACGGCCAACCTCGGTCGCTCGCTCGTGCCCTTGATGATCTTGCGCTGTCGAAGCGCGATCCGCCGGCGTCGATCCTTCTTCGTCTTTACCTTCATGCCCCGTTCAACCCGTCTGCCGCGACTTAGTACCTAGGCCCCGGTCTTGCCGACTTTCTTCTTTAGCACTTCGCCGGTATAGCGGATCCCCTTTTGTTTATACGGATCCGGTTTCCGAAGACTTCGAATGTTCGCGGCCACTTGACCCACGGCCTGCCGGTCGACTCCGGAGACAACCAGATGCGTCTGATTGGCCACCGCAATCCCAATACCGTCGGGAATCGGGAAGACCACGGGGTGAGAGTAGCCAAGGACCAGCGTCAGTTGCTGACCAGCCACTTCGGCCCGGTACCCGATACCCACGATGTCGAGTTCCTTCTTGAAGCCGTCGGTGACGCCGGTCACCGCGTTGGCGACGAGGCTACGCGCGAGACCGTGAAACTTTCGCAGCGCGCGCTCGTCCCGTACAGGCCTGGCCTCCAAGTGTCCGTCCGCCATTTCGATGGTCACGCCCGGTGGCAGCGCCTGCCGCAGCGTCCCTTTGGGACCCTTGACCTCGACCGCATCGGTCGAGATCTGAACGGTGACCCCGCTCGGGATCGGAATCGGTTGCTTTCCTACTCGCGACATGGCGTGACCCCTACCAAACGTTGCACAAGACTTCGCCGCCGACACCCGCCTTCATGGCTTGGCGTCCCGTCATGACACCGCGCGACGTCGTCAGAATGCTGGTCCCCAACCCCGCGAGAACCGGTGGGACATCGTCCCGACCGAAATAGACCCGGCGTCCAGGTCGACTGACCCGCTGGATGCCGGAAATGACATTCTCGCCACGCGAGCCGTACTTGAGCTGGATACGGATCATCGGGCGGGCCATCTGTCCCTTTTCGACGACGACATCAACGCTCTTGAACCCGTGTATGTAGCCTTCATGCTGCAGGATGCGCGCGACCTCGGCCTTGAGCCGCGACGCCGGGACATCCACGCGTTTGCGCTGGGTGGCCGTGGCGTTGCGAATTCGCGTCAACATGTCGGCAATGGAATCAGTCATAACTCTTCAGGTCTCGTAGTTGCCGTCCTGGGGCTGTGCCGCCCACGTCAAACCGGGCGGGCCGTTTCCTCTCACCAGCTGCTCTTCGTCACGCCGGCGATGTCGCCCTCAAGTGCCAACTTGCGGAAACACAAACGGCACAAGCCGAACTTGCGTAGAAAAGCACGCGGCCGGCCGCACAGATGGCACCGGTTGCGCGACCGCACCTTAAACTTCTGCGGTTTTTTCTCTTTGGCGATTTTCGCGGTCGTAGCCATATCAGCCCCAGCCTAGTTTTTTCGGAACGGCATCCCCATCAACTGGAGGAGCCGCCGCCCTTCTTCGTCGGTTCTTGCGGTCGTCACCATCGACACGTTCATGCCACGTGACGTGTCCACCTTCATGTAGTCGATTTCAACAAACATCAACTGGTCACGAAGGCCCAGCGTGTAATTGCCACGTCCGTCGAAGCTCTGCGGCGATACACCGCGGAAGTCGCGAACACGAGGCAACGCAATCCCAATCACCCGGTCGAGAAATTCGTACATCCGATCCCGGCGCAACGTCACCATCGCGCCGATGGGCTGCCCCTGTCTGACTTTGAACTGCGCAATCGACTTCCGCGCCTTGGTGGTCAGCGGTTTCTGACCCGTCACCTGGCCCAGTTCACCGCTGCCGATATCGATCAGCTTCGCGTTCTGTGTCGCATCGCCGATTCCCATGTTCACCACAATCCGTTGGATCTTGGGCACCGCCATCACGTTGGGGTACCCGAACTCCTTGGTGAGCGTAGGGACGACCGTCTCTTGATACCGCTCTTGCAATCGGTTCATCGATCGACGACTCCGTCGCACTTGCGACAAATCCGAACTTTCCGACCGTCACCGAGAAGGCGACGCCCAATCCGGGTGGGCGCGCTACATTCGGGACACACGATCTGCACGTTGGACGCATGCAGTGGCGCCTCGCTCTCGACGACGCCGCCCTTCACGTTTTGGCCGGGGTTCGGTTTCGTGTGGCGCTTCATGAAGTTCACGCCCTCCACGATGAGCCGGTTCTTGCTCGGGACCAGACGCAGGACCCGTCCCCGCTTGCCACGGTCCTTTCCGGTGACGACGACCACGTTGTCGTTCTTCCGGATCGGGGTTTGAATACTCGACATCGTTACGCTCCAGGAGTCAGAGGAAGACGTTCCACCCTCTTCGTCTACAGCACCTCCGGCGCGAGGGAGATAATCTTCATGAACTTGCGCTCTCGCAACTCACGCGCCACCGGTCCGAACACGCGGGTACCCACCGGCTCGCCCTGCTCGTTCACCAGCACCGCCGCGTTGTGGTCGAAGCGAATGTAGCTGCCGTCCCGTCGCCGATATCCCTTCTTGGTGCGGACAATGACAGCTCGGACGACCTGGCCCTTCTTGACCGCGGACCGAGGGGCCGCTTCCTTGACGGCGGCGCTCACGACGTCACCGAGGCCGGCGAACCGTCCGGTCGCGCCGCCGATCGGGTTGATGACCGCGATCTTTCGAGCCCCGGAATTGTCCGCGACCTCAAGGGTCGTCTGCATCTGGATCATGTCAGTCTCGCTCTGCTAGCTGTGCGTGCCGGGGCCATCGGCTAGATCTCCTGGGCCCGCTCGACCACACGGGTCACGGCCCAACGCTTGCGGCGACTCAGCGGCCGCGTTTCAACCAAAGCCACAACGTCGCCCACCTTGACATTGTTGGATGCGTCATGTGCCATGAACTTCGAGGTGCGGCGCTGAATCTTGCCGTACAGCTGATGACGCACCCGGCGCTCCACCGAGACGATCACACTCTGGTCCATCTTGTCGCTCACCACGACGCCCTGCACTTCTGCCTTGGTTCCCATATCTCTTGCCGTCCGGTTACGCGTTTGTCTCGGGCGCGGATGTCGACGCGGCCATAGCCTGC
Organism: Vicinamibacterales bacterium; assembly: GCA_029940535.1. Classification (GTDB taxonomy): domain Bacteria; phylum Acidobacteriota; class Vicinamibacteria; order Vicinamibacterales; family UBA8438; genus UBA8438. Next base: position 5,217 of record JAPYUM010000001.1, on the reverse strand, counting down.
TCCCGCAGTAGGGTCTTCACTCGGGCCAGATCGCGGCGACTCTCGGTCAATTTCCTGGCGGCTTCCTGCTGCCCCATCGAATGCTGCAACCGCAAACGAAAGATTTCTTCAGCCAACTCGTCCTCACGCCGCTCGAGGTCGGGTAGGCCAAGCTCTCGCAAGTCAGCGATCTTGGTCATGACACTTCACCCTCGCCGAACCGCGTGGCAAATCTGGTATGAATCGGCAATTTCGCTGCGGCCAACTTCATGGCCTGCCGGGCGACGGGCGCCTCAACGCCCTCCATCTCGAACAGGATCCGGCCTTGCTTGACGACCGCCACCCACCCCTCAGGCGAGCCCTTGCCCTTGCCCATACGCGTTTCCTGAGGCTTCTTCGTGATCGGCTTGTCCGGAAACACCCTGATCCAGATCTTCCCGCCGCGCTTGATGAAGCGTGTCATGGCGACTCGAGCGGCTTCGATCTGCCGGTCGGTCAGCCAGCAGGGCTCCATCGCCCGCAGCCCGTAGTCACCGAAAGACACCGACGAGCCCCGCCAGGCCTTGCCGGTCATGCGGCCACGGTGCTGCTTCCGGTGCTTGACCTTCTTTGGCATCAACATGACGAAATACCCTCGTAATCGCTACGCACTCGATGGCCGGCCGCCCCGACGCGGCGCCCGATATTCTTCGTCGCGCGCCAGCTGCGGCTCATGCCGGTCGCCCTTGTAGAGCCACACCTTTACGCCAAGGCACCCATACGTGGTGTGCGCCTCGGCGAACCCATAGTCGATATCCGCCCGCAGCGTCTGCAGCGGGAGCTGTCCGTGGAGATACCACTCGTTCCGAGCAATTTCCGCCCCGTTCAACCGGCCGCCAACTCGAATCTTGATGCCCCGCGCCCCGAACCGGAGGGCGGATTCCACCGCTTTCCGCATAGCGCGTCGGAACGCGACACGCTTCACCAGTTGGAGGGCCACCGACTCGCCAATGAGCTGCGCATCAAGTTCAGGCTTCTGAATCTCCTGAATATTGATGAAGACCTCGCGCTTGGTTCGCTGCTGGATCTCCGTCTTCAGCTTGTCGACCTCGGTACCTTTGCGTCCGATGATGATGCCGGGGCGAGACGTGCATATGTCGATCTTTAGCTTGTTGGCCGCGCGCTCGATCTCGATCTTCGACACGCCCGCGTGCGCGAAACGCTTCTTCAGATCAGCGCGCAAGGCGAGATCCTCGTGCAGCAGCTTCGCATAGTCGCGGTCGGCGTACCAACGTGACCGCCAGGTCTTGTTGAACCCCAGCCTGAACCCGTACGGGTGAACCTTCTGCCCCATCTAGTCGGACTCCTTGGCGGCGGACTCGGTCTGAGCCGCCGTGTCGGCCGTCGGCTCCGCCCCTGACGTCGGAGCGGTCTCCGTCGTCGCCGTGGCCTTCTCGGCGGCGCTCGTGCTCGCCGACGATTTCCGTGCCTTGCGCCGGGTCGTGGTCTTCGCCCCGTCGGTCGCGCCGTCGTCACTCTCGCCACCGCTGGTCGAAGATCGAGACGGCACCGGGGCCACGACCTGAGGCCGCTCCTCGACGTGGACCGTCAGATGCGCGGTCCGTTTCTGGATTTGAAACGCACGGCCCATTGGCGCCGGTCGGATCCGCTTTTGCGACGGCCCCTGGTCCGCGTAGCAACTCGCAACGAACATCCTATCGGCATCGCCGCTCGCGCCGTCCTTCTGCTGCGCGTTGGCAACCGCGGACCGCAGCACCTTCTCGATAGCCTTGGCAATACGTTTTCGCGCGAATCGCAGCGTCGACAGTGCCAGGTCGACGTTCTGCCCCCTGATCAGATCCATCACGAGACCGGCCTTCTGGGCCGACGTCCGGACATATCGGGCCGTGGCCCGCCCTTCAATCATCGCCCTCAGACCTTCCTGACCGGTGCGGCCTTGTCACGTTTGCCCGTGTGTCCACGGAACAGGCGGGTCGGCGAAAACTCACCAAGCTTGTGACCCACCATGTTTTCCGTGAGATACACCGGGATGAATTTCTTGCCATTGTGCACCGCGATGGTGTGTCCGACCATCTCCGGAACGACCGTGGAACGTCTCGACCAGGTCTTGATCACCTTCCGGTCGCCGGCCCGGTTCATGACCTCCACCTTCTCCAGCAACGGCAGGTCCACGAACGGTCCCTTTTTCAGCGATCGACTCATACACGCCTCGTCTTCGTCACCGTCATCCGGTATCCAACCCTCATTTCCGCCGCTTTCGACGCTGGGTGATGAATTTGTCGGACGGCTTGCGCCCACGGGTTTTGTATCCCTTGCTGGGTTGACCCCACGGTGACACGGGATGACGCCCGCCGGCGGTGCTGCCTTCGCCGCCCCCCAGCGGGTGGTCGACCGGGTTCATCGCGACTCCGCGCACATTGGGTCGCCGGCCAAGCCACCGGGTGCGTCCGGCCTTGCCAAGCGAAATGTTCTCGTGATCAACGTTGCCAACTTGCCCGACCGTGGCCAGGCACTCCTTCAAGATGCGACGAACCTCACCGGACGGCATCCGCAGGGACGCGTAGTTGCCTTCCTTGGCGATCAATTGCACCGAGGATCCGGCGCTGCGTGCAATCTGGCCGCCCTTGCCCGGTTTCATCTCCACGTTGTGAAGTTGCGTGCCGAGTGGGATGTTCTTCAGCGGCAACGCGTTACCGGGCAGAATGTCCACCCGTTCCCCCGCCACGACCGAATCACCCACTTTCATCCCGACCGGTTGCAGAATGTAGCGCTTCTCTCCATCCGCGTAGGCCACCAGCGCGATCCGAGCCGACCGGTTGGGGTCATACTCGATCGTCGCGACCTTCCCGGGCACGTCCGGCTTGTCTCGCTTGAAATCGATAATGCGATAGGTGCGCTTGTGCCCGCCACCGCGCTGCCACATCGTCACCCGACCACGACTGTTCCGGCCGCCGCTCTTGGTCAGCGGCTCGGTCAGCGGCTTGTGTGGCTTGGTGGCCGTGATCTCGTCAAACACCGCCACCGTCTGAAAACGTCGACCCGGTGATGTGGGCTTGTATTTGCGAATTGCCATGGTCTTGATCCGGTGGCGGCCGTCAAACCTGTAACACAGCCAACCGTACCGTCAGCCTACGCACCTTCGAGAAATTCAGGTACCTTCTCGCCATCCCGGAGGCGCACATACGCCTTCTTCCAGTCCGGTCGCTGCCCGAAGAAACGCCCCTGCCGTTTGACCTTGCCGTGATTGATCGCGGTGCGCACACTTGCGACCTTCGAACCCAACAAATGTTCGACGGCCTGCTTGATCTCCACCTTCGTGGCCCGCATGGCCACCTCGAGCACGATGGTGAGCCCGTCCTCACGCAGCAGCGTCGTCTTCTCGGTGATGACCGGTCGCCGGATGACCTCGGTGGCTTTCATGATGCCAGCACCTGCTCAAGTCTCTCCACCGCAGCGCGGGTCATCACGACCCGACCAGCGTCGACGACATCCCGAGCGCTGAGGCGACTGGTCGACGACATGCGGATCCCGCTGATGTTGCGCACCGCGAGAGACAGGTTCGCGTCCGGCTTCACATCGACCAGCAAGACCTTCCCCGACAGGTCCAGGCGGTTCAACAGTTCGGCCGCGTGTCGCGTCCGTGGCTCCTCGGCGGTGAGCTGGTCGACCACAAGGACACCGGCCTCCTTGAACTTCTGGGTCAGCGCCGCCCGCAGTCCGCCACGTATGACTTTCTTCGGAAGCGGATAGGCATAGCTTCGCGGCTGAGGACCGAATACGACACCGCCGGTACGCCACAGCGGGTTGCGAGCCTCGCCGACGCGGGCGCGCCCGGTTCCTTTTTGACGCCACGGCTTCTTGCCAGTTCCGCTGACCTGGCCACGGGTCTTCGTGGCGGCGGTGCCACGACGCTCGGAAGCGAGCTGATGCACAACCGCCTCCCAGATCACGGCGGTGTTCACACGGCCACCGAACACTTCATCGCTGACCTCAAGGGCCCCAACTTTCTCGTTCCGCGAATCAACGACGTCCACAGTCATGGCGCACATCCATCCGTCGTTCCAGTTACTTCTTCTTGGGTGCCACAGGCGCCGGCGCCGGTTCTCGACCGGCCGCGATTGCCTTGCGCACCATTACATACCCACCCGGCGCTCCGGGCACCGCGCCCTTGACCACGAGCACATGCTCGTCGACATTCACCTGCATGACGTGCAGGTTGCGCACCGTCACCCGATCGCCACCCATGCGACCGGGTCCACGCATACCCTTGATGACCCGAGACGGATACGACGACGCGCCGATGGAACCCGGTGCGCGATGAAACATCGAGCCATGGCTGGCTCCACCGCCCGAGAATCCGTGGCGCTTCATGACCCCCTGGAATCCCTTCCCGCGACTGACCCCGGTGACGTCTACACGGTCGCCGTCCGCGAAGAGGCTCGCCGTGACTTGGTCGCCTTCGGCCGGCGTGTCACTGGCCTCGGCCAATGGGAACTCGCGACGAACCCTGGTCGGCGGCACCTTGGCCTTCTTGTAATGTCCAGCCGTCGGTTTGTTCACTTTCGCCGGGCCGTCTTCCACCAGGCCAAGTTGCACCGCCTCGTAGCCGTCTCGCGCCACTGTCTTTCGCTGCACAACGACACAAGGACCAGCCTTGATGACGGTGGCCGGCATGACGACACCGTCGTCACCGAACACTTGTGTCATCCCAATCTTTCGCCCGAGAATACCGGTCACCATGATCGTTCGTCCGTTCCGTTCGTCTCACCCGTCGAGTACGGCGGCATCGCTACTTGCCGTCCTTCCCGAACGCCTTGATTTCGACGTCGACGCCGGCCGGCAGGTCGAGCTTCATCAGCGCGTCGACCGTCTGCGGCGTCGGTTCAAAGATATCGATCAGCCGCTTGTGGGTGCGTATCTCGAACTGCTCTCTTGATTTCTTGTCGACGTGCGGCGAGCGCAGTACCGTCCACTTGTTCAGGTCCGTCGGGAGCGGAATCGGGCCCGCTAGCCGCGCACCGGTGCGTCGAGCCGTGTCGACGATTTCCGACGTCGACTGATCGAGCACCCGGTGGTCGTAGGCCTTGAGACGAATCCGGATCTTGTCGCTGAACATTGACATGGCTTTGCTACCTTTACCTCGAGCCTTCGCCCCGAACCCCTGCGGGCGCTATTCGACGATATCGGAGATGGCCCCGGAGCCGACCGTCCGGCCGCCTTCACGAATCGCGAACCGTA
>JAPYUM010000099.1 GCA_029940535.1 Vicinamibacterales bacterium | reverse complement strand
GCGGTCGCCGTGACGCAGAACGGCGCCCCGGCCGGCGCGAACCCGCTCCAGTAACGACGACGCTGCGCTCGGTCCCCAGCCCGAGCCACCAACACCACGGGATATCCGCCTCGGCGGGTATCCCGTTTTTTGTGTACGGACTATCATCGTTGGCTGGCCATGTCCGGTTTGCCGCTCACCTACAGATATATCTGCGCTTTCTGGCTGCCCCTGGCCAGCACATGGGTCATGATGGCGGTCGAAGGACCGTACCTCGCGGCAATTATCGCCCGCCTGCCCAGTCCCACCGAGAACCTCGCAGCATTTGGCGTCGCCTTTTCGTTCGCCATCATCATCGAGGCGCCGGTCATCATGCTGATGGCCGCGTCGACCGCGCTTGTCCGTAGTTACGCGAGTTATCTGGCGTTGCGGCGATTCGCGTACGGGCTCAGTATCGCCTTGACCCTCATCCAGGCGGTGGCCGTGTTACCGCCGGTGTTTCCATGGATCGGCGAGACGCTGGTCGGTCTGCCGCCGGAGGTGTCTCGCCTCGCTCATCAGGGACTGGCCCTGATGCTGCCCTGGCCGATCGCAATCGGCTATCGACGGTTTCGCCAGGGCTTGCTGATTCGCCACAACTTGACCCGACGAGTCGCACTCGGCACGCTGCTTCGGCTGACAACGATGACGGTCACGGCGTTGGCCGCCGCGCAGGTTGCCGGACTGCACGGCATTCACGTGGCCGCGCTGGCCCTCTCGGTCGGCGTGGTCGTAGAGGCGGCCGCCAGTCGACTGATGACCCGCGAACTCGTGGCGAGGCTGCGCCACCGAGCCAGCGACAACGGCCGCGAGCCGACGCCGACCCTGCGCTCCATCGTCCACTTCTACGTGCCCCTCGGGATGACGTCTGTCCTGGGCATGGCGGTTCAACCGGTGGTCACGTTCTTCATGGGCCAAGGTCGGTTCCCGCTGGAGTCGCTTGCGGTGCTGCCGGTCGTTCACGGGCTGACGTTCGTGTTTCGAGCCCTGGGTCTGTCGTTCCAGGAAGTCGGCATCGCGTTGCTCGGCGAGCACACAGAGCACTACCGGCAACTGCGCACGTTCGCGGCCTGGCTGGCGGTCGCGGCGGCCGGCGGCATGGGCCTCATCGTCTACACCCCGCTCGCGACCGTCTGGTTCCAGGAGATCTCCGGACTCTCGCCGGAGCTGACCCAGTTCACACTCCTCCCGGCGCGTATCCTCGTGTGGATTCCGGCCGGTTCTGTCTGGATCTCGTTTCAGCGGTCCGTGCTCGTCCACGGACGAGACACAAGGGCCATCACCCGGGCGTCCGCCTTGGAGGTGCTGGGGGTCGTCACCGTACTGGCCGTCACCGTGCAGACCCTGTCCTGGGTCGGCGCCGTGGGGGCAGCCACCGCCATCGTCATCGGACGTCTCATCGGCACCCTGTCCTTGATTGCGCCGGTGGCACGGGTAACGCGCCGCGCGCCAAGACCGGACCTGGTTAGGACCCCATCGTCGACGACGATCGGCTAACGGCCACGACGTGCCCCACGGGGGCGGCGCGGCCAGGCTGAACCAGGCCGCGTATCGGAATGGATCGCCAGTCACGGGATCAGTGGGCGCGCGCCGGCACGCGCCGGCGAGCGGCGGCGCGCCACGTGCCGGCTTCCTGTGGCGAGAAACGCCACCCGGCCAGCCGATTCGCGGAGGTCCTCGATACACGACCGAGGCGACCCACCCGGTTAAGATAGACGCTGGCCAGCACCCCGGCGCCGTCACGGTCCAGCACGGCGAATCCCAGCCTGAGCGCGGCATCAGACTCCATCGACTGAGGCACGTTCTCCAACAAGCGCAGCGCCAGGTCGCCGGGAAGCAGCGGCTTGTGACAACTGGACGGCCCCCTGGCGTCGCCGGGAGAGCAGCGTTGCCAGGACAACGACACGCCAGCGGGGTCCAGCAACCTTTCGATCGTCGAGAGTGTCTCGTTGAGGTCGGACGCCGACAGTCGTGCGTAGTCACCGGTAGGACGGGGACACGGGCGGTGGGGGCATCGGTGGCGAACACTGGGGTCCGGGCCGGCAGCCCACAGACGACGACGAGCGCGACGATGAGACGCCGCCGGAGGGCCGACACACGGGCAACGCGAGCTGGCATGAGACATCCATCGGCGGCCCAACGGCCATTGGGCCCCCTGGCGACACCGAACGGGTCCGAATTGTGGTGCTGCCGTTCGTCAACGTGTCGGGCGACGCCGAGCAGGACTACTTCAGCGACGGCTTGACCGAAGAGATGACCAGTCAACTCGGTCGCGTCCGACCAGATCGACTGGGCGTCATCGCGCGGCCGTCGGCGGCACGGTTCAAGCACTCCGGACGGTCCATCAATGAGATCGGCCGCGAGTTGGGTGTCACCTATGTCGTTGAAGGGTCGGTCCGACAGGCCGGCGACCGCGTACGGATTACCGCGCAGCTCGTCGACACCACTGACCAGACGAATCTGTGGACCGACACCTACGACGGCGACCTGGCCGACTGCCTGGCGCTACAGGCGCGCGTCGCGAGCCAGATCGCGCGGGCGCTGGCCGTCGAATTGCTGCCCATCACCGGCCGAGCCACCGCGCACTGCAGCACTGCCAACCCAGACGCGTGCCGGACGTAGTGTCCTGTACCTGGCGAGACGACAAGCGACCGTCGCGTGCCTGACCCATCAACGTCGGCGCGCATGGCAGCGTCCCAAGGGGCGCGGCCCGCCCGACTGCGTTGGTAACCTCGCCCCGACCGGGGAGTCTGACTCTGATACGATCAAATGTTGTGAATTGCCACCGGGAGTTGGGAGTGTTGATGCGCGGAGACCGAGCCGCACGAATCGTTGCCGGCGGACGTTGTCTGCCGGGCCCTGGGAACGGGATCTGGCTGAGCGTGGCCACGATGCTAGCCCTGCTCGTGTCGCCTGCACTCGGCCGGGCGCAAGCACAGCCGCCAGGCAGCGTGACCCTCGCGACACAGGCGAGCCGGGCCGGACGGGCCCGGCCGGTCGACCAGGCCCCGACCATGGACGGCGACATCCTTGGCGACCCGGCGTGGGCCGCCGTGGAACCGCTCACCGGGTTCCGGCAGAGCGCGCCGGATGAAGGACAGCCGGCCAGCGAACGTACCGAAGTGCGCGTCGTCTTCACGGACGACACTATCTACTTCGGCGTCGTCCTGTATGACGACGACCCGTCGGCCATCATCATGACCGACAGCCGTCGTGACTCGTCGATGAACAATGCCGACAGCTTTCAGATGGTCCTCGATACCTTCAGCGACCAGCAGAACGGCTTCGTGTTCGGGACCACACCCGCCGGCCAGGAATACGACGGCCAGGTCACCGACGAAGGCGGGGCCCGGAGCGCGTTCAGAGGCGGCGGCGGCGGCGGCTTTTCCCGCGGCAGCGGGAGCGGATTCAACCTCAACTGGGACGGGGCCTGGCAGGTTCAGACCACGATTACCGATGTCGGCTGGAGCGCCGAGTTCGCCATCCCGTTCCGCACCATCCGCTACCCGGCGCGTGAAGACCAATTGTGGGGCGTGAATTTCCAGCGCAACATCCGGCGGCGAAACGAGACGTCCTACTGGGCGGCGCTGCCGCGGCAGTACAACCTGTATCGGGTGTCGATGGCCGGGCAGTTGACCGGGGTCGCCGCGCCGATTGGCAACACCCGTAATCTGCAGGTCACGCCGTATGTGATCGGCGAGGCGGTCACCCGCGACATCACGCCCGAGCGCTCCGCCGTGGCCGTGGGAGATGCCGGCGCCGACCTCAAGTACAGCGTCACCTCGGGGCTCACGCTCGACGCCACCTACAACACCGACTTCGCACAGGTCGAGGTGGACGATCAGCAGATCAATCTCGACCGATTCAACCTCTTCTTCCCAGAGAAGCGACCGTTCTTTCTCGAAAATGCCGGGGCGTTCTCCGTCGGCAACCAAGGACCGGCCAGTGGGCGGAATTTGGGGCAAACCGAGCTCTTCTTCAGCCGGCGTATCGGTATCAGTGACCGCGGGACTCCAGTGCCCATTCTCGGCGGCGCCCGCTTGTCGGGGAAGATCACCGATTCGACGACCGTCGGGTTCTTGAACATGCAGACCGAGTCGGTCCCTGGCGTTGCCCGGGCCAACAACTTCACCGTCGCCCGGGTGCGACGAGACCTGCCGAACCGTTCCAGCATCGGTGGACTGTTCGTCAACCGCTCGGGCACCGGCAATCCAGCGATAGACGGTCTGGCGCTGGACAACGACTACAACCGCACCTATGCCGTGGACGGTCGGTTGGGCGTTGGACAGAACGGGGTGGTACAGGGGTTCCTTGGACGCACTGACTCTCCGGGTGCCGACGAGGGCGAATATGCCATGAGTCTGTCGTCGAGCTACAACTCGGAAGCGTGGCGGCTGATCGCGGGCTATCAGGAGAACGACGAAGACTTCAACCCGGAGGTTGGCTTCCTGCGGCGCACGGGAGGGTTTCGCAAGTTTGACTTCGCCATCAACAACACCACGCGGCCGAACGGCTTCCTGAAGTATCAGGAACTGTCCCCGCACATGAGCTTCACGCGGTTCTGGAACCTCGATGGCGACATGGAGACGAGCGTGCTCCACCTACACTTTGACGGCGAATTCGAGGACAGTTCGTCGGGGGGCGTCTCCTACGACATCCGCAACGAGCGGGTGTTCGACGCATTCACCGTGTCGGGATTGTCGGTCCCACCCGGCACGTACGACTTCAACGAACTCACCTATTCCTACAACTCCGACCGATCCGCACCGTTCAGCGCCGGCATCCGTGCCACCACCGCCGGCTTCTTCGGGGGCGACATCGTCACCATCCGCCCGTCGGTCAACGCTCGATACGGAGAGACCCTGAACCTGTCGCTGAGCTTTAGCCGGAACGACATCGACCTACCCAGCGGCAGCACCATCACCAACCTGACGAGCCTCAGCGCCGCCTACAACTTCACCCCACGGCTCTACGTGCAGTCCTTGCTCCAACACAACGACAGCGCCGACCTGTACGCCGTGAATTTCCGCATCGGCTGGCTGCAAGACGCCAACACCGGGCTCTTTTTCGTCTACAACGAAACGGAGGGCATTGGTGAGTTCATCCCGACCGGCGCCGGGCGCAGCGTTATCGTGAAGTACAGCTACCTCTTCGACGTATTGGATTAGTACTTCGACGGGGCTGCGTCCCGAACTCCACGCGGCCACTCCGCGGGGATCCCGAGTGCGCCACGCCGTGGCCGCGGGCCGCGCATTATCGCGCGCCCAGCGCCGGGGCCGACGGCCCCAACCGGAACATAGGACGGATTAGAGCGCCCCCGGGGGCTCGGGTCTCCCCTGTGCCGGTGATCATAATACCCACTATCGGACGCAGCTGAGCGCCACAGCATTAGAGCTCCCCTGTTGACATAATCGCCATTATCGGATCCGGCCCGGGCCGCCCGGCGAGCGGAGATAAAAACGCTTTCGGGACGCACCACCCACTTTGTTCAGCGAGTAACTCCGTTAGAATGATAAAAGTACTCAACTCCCAATGGGTCCAGCGATTGTTTTAACTCGTCCGAAGGACTTCCATAGATCTTCGCTCTAGTCATGTCGGCAAAGGAAAAAAGTGTGTCGAACATATGGCCGACATTCTCCAAGTGGGTCAGGAATGCTTCTGAGTCCTTGAACTTCTCCAATAGATGACACTCTGTCCCATCTTCGTTGATATACCATTCGTAAACTAAGGTATCCGGTTCGCGCAATTTTGTTACTTCAATCATCGTGGTCACGAACGCTTTGAAATCGTCTAGTCGCCCTTCTTTGATAGAAAGTTGAAAGTCAGTCTCGATACTACTCGACATGTCCGATCCTCCTTTTTCGAAAAATTGACTCGCACAATCCAATCAGTATGCCACTTGTTCCGTAGCAACCAAAAACGGAGAGATTACGAATCTTGCTTTGACGAAGTTGTTGTTGGGTGAGAAAAATTAGATTTCTATGAATAGCAATCTAAAGAAAACGCTTCCAGGCCTGTTTGATACATCACTTAGGACAGTTGCTCATATCTACAAGTTCACCGTTTACCCAACAGGTTTCGTCCCAATTCCGCCCGTACGCAGTTCGATAGGAAGCATTAGAGCGCCCCTGTTGACATAAGCCCTATTGTCGCATCCGGCATGCGCCCCGAACCGCCCGGCGACGATGTCGTCGTCGATAGCCTCACCGGAGGCCCCGGCGTCAGACGCGGAATTGCGGGTGGTTCACGAGGATAAGAAAAGATAGCAGGATCGCGACAACGTTCTAGCGGCGCTCCAGAAAACGAACTGGAAGATTACGGGAAAGCACGGCGCCTCGGAACTTCTGGGGCTTAGACCCTCAACGCTCGCGTCTCAAATCAAGAGATTGGGCATCGTCCGCGGCGATTAGCGGTCGTGGTCACACGATTCCAGCAACATGAAATTGTTGGTCAGGTGCGGCCACGCGATCCCGGCGCGCCTGGTCGCATTGGGCAGGAGATCAAGCGTCACAGGAGCGGTCAGGCGTAGCGCACGCCACATCGGCCCACCAACCAGCGCTGGGTCTCGACGCCTCAGCGCGGGCACGCGGCGCACCAGATCCACCAGGTTCACCGCCACCTCCATCCGCGCGTAACCCCGGTTGCGCTCGACAGCGCTCATGCGCAGCCCCGCCTCGCTGGCTATGTCCGCGTACTCCTCCGGCGACCGGTACGCCACCTGGTAGTCGCCCGTTTTTACCTCAACGCGCCCCGTCCCGCTCGATTCACGCAAGATGACCTTGCCCTTGGGCGCAAGTTCGGAGACACGCCTGAGCAGCCTTACAACGTCTTCACGGTTGAGATACATGAGCAATCCGCCGAAGAACGCCCCCTGGAAGCGACCGTCCACCGGCACGTGCAGGCAGTCCCCCTGGATCAGCTCAACGTTGGACAGCTGGCTCAAGCGCTCCCGAGCGCCCGCAACCATCGGCGCACTCTGCTCGATGCCAACGACCCGGGCGTAGCGCAACGCAAAATGCGCAGTCCACGCCCCACTGCCGCAACCGATGTCCAGCACCGACGCATCCGGCCCGAGTTCTCCGAACCAACGATCAACCACCTCACGTTCGAGGGCGAAGCGATCGTCGACACAGCTCTGCGGTAGCCCCTGCTCGTGCGCCATGTACGACGCCGCAGCCGCCGAGCCTGCCTCGCGGTCCCAGTAATGGCGTACCGCCTCGTAGTCCAGATGGTCACTCACGCAGGGTCTCTCCGATTCGGTGCTACGCTACTCAGTCTTATGAGTTCCCCCAACGAGGCGCCAGAAGAACCGAAAGTCCTGATCGCAAACAAACCGATCATCGCCCACCTGTTCGACCCCGCCAATGTCGCCACCCTCGCCGGGCTCCTCAGCAGCCTGCTCGCCATCACCTTCGCGGTCAAAGAGGAATTCGCCGCGACAGGTGTAGCGCTCGTCCTAGCGTTCTTCTTCGATGGCATTGATGGCATCATCGCCAAGCGCACTCCTGGGCGAACGAACGCAGACCGAGCGTTCGGGGCAAACATGGATTCACTCGTGGACATGGCTGGTGCGGGCGTCACGCTCGCGGTCGTGCTCCTCGCCTACGGTGGGTTCAGTGCGGCCTACGTGCCCGGCGCTCTCGCACTCGGCGCGGCAACGGCGCTACGGCTCAGCTACTTCAACGTCTACGGCCTCGCCCCCGGCACGAAGAGCTACATCGGACTGCCCACGGACCAGGCCATCGTCCTTGTCGCCGCCGTCATGCTGCTCGACGGCCCCTTGGGTCGCGACCCATTCCCGATCACCCTCTACGTGAGCGCCATGGCCATCGTCGCGCTCATGGTCAGCCCACTGCGCATCCCCAAGCTCGCCGGGGGCCCCTACCTCCTCTTCAACGCCCTCGCGTTCGGGGTAGCTGCCGCCCACGCCTGGCGACTGTTCAACTAGCGCCTGCGTCCCCACTTACGCTCGCACACTCTGGCCCGCTTCATCACCCGCCGGCGTTCCGTTCGCCATCGCCAGCAGGATACGCACCAGCGCGTCGTTCTCTTCCGCCGTCTTCGCAGCGATCCGGAAGTAGCGGCTATCCAGCCCCTGCTTCCCGCTGCAATCGTTTATCAGCACTTTATATTCATCGAACAATCGTGCGCTTACCTCCGCCCCTGTGAGCTCGGTGGTTGTCCTGCACAGGATGTAGTTCCCCCGTGTCGGCAGTGGCTCGATGAATGGCACCGTCTGCAAACCCTGGTAGAGCGCCTGCGTCGCCTCCGTCACCTGCACGCAGGCGTCCGTGAAGCCGTCGCCATACTCATCCAGCGACTCCAGGAAGAACTGGGCCATCGAGTTGATGCTCCAGATCGGAAGCTCCGCTCGCAACCGCTCAACGAATGCCGCGTCGCCCGAGACCGCGTAACCCAGCCGCAGACCCGGAACGCCGAACGCCTTCGACATGCTGTTCACGACCATCAGGTTCGGGAACGCGTGGATCTGATCCATCACGCTCATGGTCTGGTAGTCCACGCCTGCGAAGTACAGGAACGACTCGTCAACAATCACCAGGTCGAGCCCCACAAAAGCCTTGAACATCTGGATCGTCTCGTCCCGTGTCACCAGCGTGCCAGCCGGGTTGTTCGGTCGCACGATCACTACCGAGTTCGCCCCGCAGTCCTCGACATGCTTGATGAATCCGTCCACGTCCAGGTCAAAGTCAGGCGCCATCACGTATGGGCTCACGCGTTTGCCCTGCGTCGCCGCACGATTGCGGTACTCATCGAACGCTGGGATCGGGATCGCCATGTGCTCAACGCGCAGGTTCGTCACTGCGCTGAGGCACTCGCTCGCGCCATTGCCCACCACTACCTGCGCCGATGTCAGGCCCAACGGATCTGCGACCAACCCCGACAGGTGTTTGTTCGTCGATGGGTACGAACCCACCAACCGTGGCAGATTCGCGCCAAGCGCTTCCAGGAACCCCTTGGGCGGAAAGTAGCGATTGGTCATGTAGCAGAAATCTTGGACATCGAAATTCCAGAATCCCCCATACAAAGACGAGACGCTACGAACCTTTGAAGTCATACCTGCCTCAATCGACGAATGATGTCTCGCTCAGCGTTGAAGCGGTAGAGGTCCGCGGCAGGAGGAAGCCGCACCACTTCATCGTAAAGGGACCCAGTCTGGATGGGCGCGCGTTGTTCTAGTATCGATGTACCGTCTCGGAATGAAGCTCAGCGATTGCTCGCGGCCACAGCTCTTTGAAGGGGACGGCGACTCATTGTCCACTCCGGGGTCGTCACCGCGCGTTCAGCGACGTGTAGATCGTCAAGAGTGTCGATCTCATGCCAATCGCGCGCTGGAAAGTCGACGGCCCCGAAGGAACGGTCTCCATCGGACACCATTTCAGACAGCACTACCTCGTAGTAGTCATCGACATTGCCAGCGCGAATGCGCTGCTCAAGCCTACGCCGCATGTCTTCCCAGGTCGCTGCGGAGAAGCTGTAGATATTGACCGTCTTCAAATCGAAGCTCCGGGTATGGTGTCCGACCCTGAACCCCGTGACTCTCCGGTTGACATCGATGTCGACGGTGGTGCCATTCATCCACGGTTGCACGCGCGAGACGGCCACCTTGTTCGGCTCAAGCATGTCCCGTAGTGACGACTCTTTGAAGAACAGATCGCATTCAAGCAATAGAAAGGGCTCCGAGATCTCCTCCTGAGCCAGCCACAACGAGTAAATGTTGTTGGTCGTGCGATATCGTGTATTGACGACATAGGCGATGGTCAGCCCGGTCGCTGTCCGGTCGAAAAAATCTCGGATCTGACGCTCGAAGTGTCCCACGACCATGACCACGCGCTGAAAGCCCCAGTGGCGCAGACACCGCACCTGTTGTTCGAGAATGGGGACCCCATTGACCTCACTCAGGCATTTTGGCACCGCGTCGGTCGCTGGCCGGAGGCGACTGCCGCAGCCCGCCGCAAGGACTACCGCGGTAGTCACCGTTGTGGCCGCGTGCTCGACAGGTGGAATCGAACCTGTCGTTTCGGGACCTAGGAGTGTGAGTGGGGCATCATGCCTCGGACGGCGTGGCGTGGTCGATCTCATCGGTGTCAATAAACGTCGGCCCCTCTTCACGGGTCAAACCGAGACATAGATCAGTAATCCAGCCCGCAAGGCACTCCGTGATTGGGCAGGCGCAGCGCCTGCTCCTCTGCCTGTCGATCGACGCCGTGGTGTCCGGTGGCGGCCGAGGCGCGGTATTGTCTCGGTTGAGCAACGGCACCGGGATGGACACCCCAGCCTTGAGCCAAATTGCAGGACATCAGTATACCCCCTTCGGGGGCGGCGGGGCGTCGCAGCCGGCGGCCAGCACCGCCGTCACGAGCAGTAAGGATGGCTGACCGTCGCCCTGGGTCACGTTCTCAAGCGCTTCGTGCAAGCGCCGGTGGTTGTAATACTCGACGAAGCGCGGGTCGCGATGGGCGCCTTCCCTCGCCTCTCGGCTCGGTCGCCGCACTAGCCATGAATTCCATCTACCGCCGGTTCCGTAGACGCGCAGCTCTCACCCAGCTTGCGCGAATCTTCGAACGGTCGGCGATGTCGACCGGCCGCGCACTACCGATTCGGAAGACCGGCCGCGGCATCCATGTAGCCACGCCGATTCGGGTCATCGAGGAGGCCGTCAAGACGCTGACGGAGATCGGCCTTGTCGGTGAGGGGCGACCGACTGGTTGCGTGATCGATGCGGGTACGGGCGACGGTCGGATCCCAGCGGTGCTGGCAGCGTTCGATCCGTCACGGGCGGTCTACGGCATCGAAGCGAACCCGGCGCTCTATGCCCAAGCGGTGACAAACCTGCAAACACTCGACGGTAGGGGCCTGATCGACGTGACCCACCTGCATCTGCTCGAGGGCGATTATTGTGATGTCGGGACCTACGAGACCCACGAGATCGCCCTGCGCCAGATCGGTGTCATCTTCAACTATCCCGATGGTAACGAAAGGCGATTGGCGCGGTTCGTCGCCGCACACTGCGAGCGTGACACGATGCTGTGCCTGCTCACGCACAATCGCACGCTGGAACTCGACGAATTGGAGCGGCTGGCCTCCCACGACGTGAGCGACGGAGCCGGTCCACAGTGGCGACTCTCTGTGTACAGCCGGACATCTGCCAAGCCTGTCCCGCGAACGGTCAGTACGCCTTCTTGAGGTGGACCGGCTGCCGGCGTCGAATCCGCTGATTGATCAGTTCCACGAAGACCGAGAACGCCATCGCGAAGTACAGATACCCTTTCGCGATGTCCTGATGGAAGGCCTCCGCGACCAGCGAGAACCCCACCAGCAGCAGGAAGCTCAGCGCGAGAATCTTGACGGTGGGGCGCTCATTGACGAACGCGCTGATCGCCTCGGCCGAGAGCAGCATCACGCCGACCGCGATGATGATGGCGGCGATCATCACGCCAATCTGTTCCACCATCCCGACGGCGGTAATGACCGAGTCCAGTGAGAACACGACATCGAGGACCAGGATCTGGAAGATGACGCTGGCGAACGAAGCAGTGACCTTGTCCGACTTGCGGCCCTCTTCCCCTTCGAGACTCTCGTGAATCTCGAAGGTGGACTTTGCCAGCAGGAACAGGCCCCCGACGAGCAGCGTCAAATCGCGGCCTGAGAAGTCGTGCCCCGCCACCGCGAACAACGGCTCGGTCAGGCGGATGATCCAGCTGATGGAGAGCAGCAGCCCGACCCGCGCGACCATCGCCAGGACCAGACCGAGACGCCGGGCTGAACGCTGCTGCGGGGCCGGCAGCTTCGTGGACAAGATCGAGATAAAGATGATGTTGTCCACCCCGAGCACGATCTCGAGGACGGTCAACGTGAACAGGGCAATCCACATTTCTGGACTGGACAACCACTCCATAATCGGCCTCCGGCGAACTCAGGAATGCAGCGCTAGCGGCGATCGACGCGCACGGCCAGATCCGGCCAACAGGACTCGCCGTCGTGGGTCAGACCCTCAGCCCACGGGTCGGGCAATCCGGCCACGAGGTCGAGGTCGATATCGTACGCTTGGGCAAGACCGGTCGATTCGGACGACGAGGCGGACCCGGTCGGTGGACGTAGCGTCCGCGCGATCTGGTCGCGCGCATCTTCCAGGTGCAGGGTCGTGGCGCGGTCGGCGGCTCGAGTCAGTGCGGCGTCGATGGTCCGGTCCAATGCGCGCAACTCACCCCGGAGGAACGGTCTGGCATCGCCGTCGACTGGAGAGCGCCCGTTGAGCTGGGTGTCAATGAGCTCGAGATAGACCCGTTGCACTCCACGGCGATAGGCATCGGTCCGAACCTGCGCGTCGGCGAGCTCGCGCCAGAGCCCAGCGCGCAGGTCGGCGAGAAAATCGGTCGGCGCGTAGGCGGCAGAGCCGTCGACTGCCTCCTGTTCGACCAACCGCTCGATCCGGTCCCCGTTCAGCAGCGCCCGGAGCACGCGGGTCTGGCCGCTCCGAATGCGATCCAGCACGCCGACCGGCTCGATGCGACGGAGGATCTGAGGGTCCACGAGAAACATCGGAGTGAGGAACGCGTTGTCGTTCAGAAAGGCCACCGCGTTTGCTTGGATCTCCCGGGGAATAGTGGTGAACCGGACGCCGTCCTGCCCGAAGTGCTTCTGCTGCGAATTGAACCCGCCCACGACGGCGGCGACGTGATTCATCTCGGTCGCCCACTGCCCCACCAGCCGCCCATACAGCTCGTCGAGGTCGTCGTACGGGTCGCCCGGCGCGTTGGTCGCGTCCAACAACATCGCGGCCACCCGTTCGAGATTCTTCAACCCCAAAGTCGTCGCCTCTACCGCGTCCGCGTCTCCCACCGCTTCGGTCAACTGGCCCGGATCGGCGCCCCCGGTGCCCGGAGTCGAGAATCGATACCAGGGGGTGTCATCCTGCTCACGCGCCCACTCGTCCAGGGTCGGCTTCTCGTCGTCCGGGCCGGTCGCACCCGGAATCGGCTTGTAGCCCCACATCGTCGCCCAGTCGTCGTAGGGACCGACCTTCGGAATCAGGTCCTCCACCGGAATCCCATCCTCGGGCTGCGCGACATAGTTGAACCGGGCATAGTCCATCAACGTCGGCGTGTGGCTCATGGTGGCCAGCCACTCCGGATCCCGGAGCTTCTCGAGGGGATACAGGGAGCTAGCCTTCATGTTGTGCTGGAAGCCCAGGGTGTGACCCACCTCGTGGGTCACAACGAAGGCCAGCAGCTCGCCCATGAGGTCGTCGGGCAGAGGCAGCGACTGAGCTCGGGGGTCGAGCGGCGCCACTTGCACGAAGTACCAGTCGCGCACGAGGTTCATCACGTTGTGATGAAACTGGATGTCCGTTTCGAGTATTTCGCCGGTCCGCGGGTCGTGCACGTGCGGCCCCGAGGCGTTCTCGGTGGTCGACGGCAACCAACGAATGACGGAGTACCGCGCGTCTTCCGCGCTCCAGTCCGGATCTTCCTCAGGTGTGGGCGCTTCTCGAGCGATCACGGCATTCGAGAATCCGGCCGCTTCGAACGCGGGCTGCCAGGCCTCGACCCCCTGCTTCATGTACTCCACCCACTTGGTCGGAGTGGCCGGATCGATCCAGTACGTGATGGGCGTCACCGGGTCGGACAGCGTGGCGGCCGGGTCCTGCTTCTCCAGACGCCAGCGCGTGATGTATCGTCGGTTCGGTGACCGGTGCTCGTCCCGGCCGTAGTCAATCTGTCGCACGGAGAAATAGCCGACGCGCTCGTCGAAGAGACGCGGCTGCATCGGCACGTCCGGCAACTTGACCATGCTGTAGTGCAGCAGCACGGTGGCGCTGCCGGGACGCATCCCACGACGATTCTGGGTCCCTCGCCCAGACGGCGGACTCGACGGCGTGGGCAGCGTGTAGGTGTGGGTCGTCTTCACCTCGATGTTCCGCGGAAACGCATGCACTTCCTCGACGAAGGACCGATCGCGCGCGAAGCCCCGCGCCCGCAGCCGCGCGCGAGCGCTGAACTCGGGTACCTCTGACTCGAACAGCGAGGTCACGTCGATGACCGGCGCCTCCTGGTCTGACAACGCTTCGATGTCGAACGCCTTGACGATCGTGTCGTTGTTCGATGAAGCGACCGCCGCCGCGATCGGTTCGTCGTCGTCCGCCACAATCGCGTACGACACGCTCTTGAGCAGCACCTGGTCGCCGCGACGCTCCCACTTCACCACGCGGTTCCCGAGCGCCTGCCCGCCGTACCCCACCCCTTCGGTTGTTCGCGCGATCTGGCTGACCCACAGAAACTCTTGCCCCAGCTCCGACGGCGGAATCTCGTAGAACACCTTGTCGTCAAGCCGATGCACGGTGAAGACCCCTTCGTCGGACTCGGCCTCGTCCGTAATCACCTCGTCGTAGGGTTTGGGCCCATCGTCGTCCCGATCCTGTCGGTCAGATTGGTCTTCACTGTCGTCGTCCTCACCGTCCGGCTCCGCCGCCGTCTCCGGTTCGTCGGGTGGTTGATTCTGGGCCGCCGCTACTCCCGAGACACCGAGCCCGAACAGAAGCAGCAGAACGATGAGCGCGTGCGGCGAGAATCTAGGCAACATGAGGGGCCTCCACACTGAACAACGGGGGTCGACACACCACGATACCCCACGCCTCGCCCTGTTTGGACGCGGCGCGGTGCCATGCGACCGTAGACGTGCCGCCCTCGGACGCAGTTCCCGACCTGTGAAGGTACTGAAAAACACCAGAGAGTGGTTTCCTGGCAAGCCGTTCGTCTGGCCAGGCGCAAGGAGGGAGCAGGCAGGCGTCACCCCCGCCCGGTCGGGCGGGGGTGACCGACGAAGTAACGCCGCCAGGCAGACGGATCGCCAGGAAACCTAGGCCGCGGATTTCTCGACGGCTTGCGGCTGCGGGGCCACCGGCACCGGCAGGTGCGGCATGGGTGGTGCCGC
>JAPYUM010000098.1:9253-15046 GCA_029940535.1 Vicinamibacterales bacterium | reverse complement strand
CGTCGAGGACCCGGTGCCAGCGGAGGCGACCGAAGTTGGCGAACTCGCCGCCGTCGAGCGCGATGCGCATCTGCACTTCGTAGTTATCGGGAGAGGTAATGAAGGTGCGGCCGGCGAGTCGGATCTGCTGGCCTTGCCTGGTGACCGGCGCGGCCTGCCAGTGATGCGAGAAATATCCGCCCGGATCGCCGCCGACGCGTCCGACTTTTATCTGCTGCACGCCGCGGCTGTCGTCCTCGAGCCGAACCAGATACCGCGCCCGCCGATCGTACTCGGTGCGCACCGACACCGTCACCGGGGTGTCGAGCGAGGTCGCGTCTATGGTGCTCTCATAGGAGCACCCGTCGACATGACGGACCGTCTCGGTACCGTAGAACTCGCCCGCTTCGCCAAGCGGCGAGTCGGGGAGCACGCCTTCGACCTCCCAGGTGCCGACGAAGTAGTGCGGGTCGAACGGAGCCGGGTCGTCCCCGTCTCCTTCCACCCCGACCGTGGGGCGACGCAACGCGTTCAGGCCGGCCAGGTGATCGAGCTCCTCACGCGTGAGACATTGGCCCGGGACCGCCGTCTCCCCAGCGCGCAGCTTCAGAATCGGCTCCGCCGCGATCTGGTCTCGCGTCTGCGCCGCGACCGGCGGCGACAGCCCCACAACGGCCAGCAGCACCACGGTTCCGCCAAGTCGATGAGATCGACACCGCACTGTCATGGGCAGGATCCGGGCACTATCCGCAACTGTCGGCGAGCCCGACCACCGTGGTGAGATTGACGCGGGACACCCCATCGCCCTCAATCAGGAGTCCTTTCACGAGGACCGTGCGCCCCGGGCGCAACTCGCCGGTGGCGTTGACCTGATCGGCTGACGTGAAGTCTGCCCGATTCCCGGTCGCCAGCAACCCCTCGGCATCGAGAAAGTCGGCGACCCCTATCAGTTGGAACTCCCGTGTCCCGAGTTCCAGCGCGGCCAGCACGGCATCTACTTGATCCTGGTTGAAGACCCCAGCCGGACTGACTTCCGGCTCGGAGGCACGCGTCAGCCACCAGCCGTTTCCAGTTCGCTCTTCAACGCACCCGACCGCCTGCACCATCTCGACCTGCGGTTTCCGTCGCTCGGCCGTCTGCGGCTGGCCGGCGGCCTCGACCCCGGAGACCGGTGCCGCTGGCAACGACACCAGTGCGACGGCCATCCACAACGCCACCCGGTCCCGGTTCATGACGATGGCCACGCAGTCTCGACCCGTCCTTAGTTCTCGGACGTGTCGTCCGCGTTGATGTAGCTCACATTGGTCAGATACATGTCGTCCCAGCTCTGTTCCGACCAGTACACTTCCTTCTGCGGGGCCGGATTGCGGCGGTTGTTCCGCGAGTTGTCGTACCGGGCAATCGACTTGACAGTGCTGCCAGCCGGCACGCGGATCGGTTCGGCCAGCTCATACTCGAACTGCCAGTCGAAGTTGTAGTTCGGGACTCGCAGCAAGACTTCTTCCCGTCCGTCCGGATAGGTCAGCAGCCAGGTAAAGTCGTTCCCCCGCACGTGCGCGTGGACAAACAGGCTCTGAATGACCGCGTCGTTCTGGAACGCGCCGACCCCGGTCACCGTCCAGTTCCCGTCGTTGGGCGGAATCGGATTCAGCGTCGGGTTCAGTCCCTGGCCGACCTGGCTGGGACCAGCCAGCGCGCGCTCCTCCGCCGTCAGCGGGGGCGCGGCCACCAGTTGCCGACCCTCCGAGGTCGCCTCCCGCAGACCCAGGCTGCGGACCCGTTGGGTGCTCTGTTCGGTCGCCAGCCACGCCCCGATCGACGGTCGTGCGCGTTCCGGCTTTCCGGTGGCCTGGTAGTGCAGATTCCAGATCACATAGTCAAAGAGGTCACCACGAATCTCACGCACCTGACCGGCACGAGCGACATCGGCCCCGACGCCCGGAATGTAGGGCCCGAATCCGGCCCGCTGCGCCGCCGCCTCCTCGCGTGCCTCGGGGTCCAACGCGCGGCGCCCGCCCTGGGGCCGCCCCGCCGGGGTGGCCAGCGCGGCCGGGTCGGCGTCCGGGTCGTCCACCGGCACGTAGTCCACCATCGGCCCACCGGACCACGCCGGGCCGGTGCCCAATACCTTGCCGGGCGGCATGTTCACGAGCCCGGTCGTGATGTGATGCGTCGCCGCGTAGTTGCCCGGCCGCACCTGGGTGGCCGACACCCGCAAGACGTCGTCGAACGGCAATGGCGTATACAGGTTGAAGTTCGGGGTCTCACCGTCGGCCCCTAGTTCCCAGGCGATCGGGAACTCGATCACATAGTCGGGCTCGGTCCCAGTGGGATGGCTCCAGCCGGCATCGGACAACCGCGGCGCTTCGGGCGACGGGCCATCTCCTTCAGGCGCCCCTGCGTCCACCCACTCGACGATGGTGGCGACCTCGTCGTCGGTCAGACTGATGTCGTTGGAAAACGTGCCGTAGCGCGGATCGGCGAACCAGGGCGGCATCTCGCGCGACGCCACCTTCGACTTGATCGCCCGGGCCCAGGGACGCGCGTCCTTGTAGGAGAGCAGCGACATCGGCGCCACCTGATTGGGTCGATGGCAGCTCGCGCAGTTCTCGAGCAGAATCGAGCCGACATCCTGATTGTAGGTCGGTGACTCGGCCGCGGAGGCCGCCGGCGCACCGGCCCACAACAGTCCAAACACCGTCACACTCGCGGCGATTCGTACTCGCATGTCTAGGCCCTCCATAGGCCCGAGCGCGGCGCTGGCGCCACACCCCCGTCCCCACCGTGCATGTTAGACGATTTCGCTGACCGCGGTTATTCCGGCGCGGCGGGCGCGACCGGTGGCGCGGACCCACCGAGAAACAGGCGCTCACCACCGGCGACCAGGAAGTTGCGGCCAACGCCTTTCGCGCTGCCGTCCTTGGCGTAGTAGCCCTCGATGGTCAACTCCGTGCCGATCGCCAGGGTGTTCTTGGTCACCCCGTTCCGAATCAACTCGTTCGGGCTCCCGCCCTCGATGCGCCACGTCACCACCGCGCCGGCATCGTCCTCGATGTCGATGTGGAACCAGGAGTGCGGGTTGATCATCTCCCACTTCACCAGGGTCCCGGTCAGTTCGAGCGGCTTCGCGACGTCGAACTCCGCCGAGAAGGCATGATGGGTCGAGGCGGACGTGCCCATCAGCAGCACGCCTATCGCAACCGCGGCACAAGTGACTTTCGCACGCATGGACACACCTCCTGGATCACTGTTGGGGCTGTTTGCGGAGATGACCGTAGATCAGGTCTTCGACAAACTCCACGCACCGGAATTCTAGCAACTGCGCATTCTCTTCGACGCGCCGGTACAGCGGCATCTGCATCGTCCACGGACGAGTAAAAACGTTCGGGTCCTCGATGGTGACCTCGTATGAGAGCGTCTCCGGACTCCGCCGCGTGAGGCGCTCCACCACGTGCAGGGTCTCGGAGTGAAAATTGCCCGACCGGTCGAACCAGGTCATGCCGTTGAACCCGGTCGTATCGATGACCAGCGTCTCGCCTTCCCAGTGCCCGTTCGACCACCCCATCCAGCTATCGGCCGGCGCCGGCACGTGGTCGTCCATGTAGACCGTGCGGACGGCGCCCGCGAACTCGTGCAGAATCATGATGTGTTGCTGGCTCTGCAGGATTTGCACCGGGAACGGCATATACATGCCACGCGGCACCCCGGGGAGGTAGCACTTGATGGCCGGGTCGCGCCGCAGGCGGTTCGCGCGGTTCTCGTCGCGTTGGGCCAGCGCGTCGGCGGTGTAGGGGATGACATCGTCGACGACCACGCCGAGCCCAGCCGGCACCGCCGACAACGCGCCCAGATCGCGGACGACGCTGGGGCCGGCGCCATGCGGCTCGACGTCCCAGTGGGCGGAATTCAACGCCTGCCAGAGACCGTTCAGGTCCGGGTTGCCGTCAGGCCCGCGCGGCGCGCGATAGTCGGCCGTCTGCGCCGACATCGGCACGGTCGCCGCGACACACGAGACCGCCAACGTCACCGCCATTCGCCGAACGGCCGTGGTTACCCTCACCCAACGCACTAGCGGCCCCTGCCCTGCTCCGCCGCTTCCGCGGCCTGCTGCTCTTCCAGACGCGCGCCCACGAGTGTGTTGTACAGCCCGTAGTTGCCTTCGTGGCACGCAAACTCGAACAGCGGACCGCGCGAACGCTGCATCGGCATCTCGACCGTCCACGGCTGGTCCCAGGTGCCCGGGTCGTTCACCGTAAATCGATAGTCGATTCGGTCGTCAGCGACGCGGGTAAACCGTTCTGTCACCGTCATGCGTTCACTGGACCCGCGAAACGGGTTCTTCGCGTTGAAATTCGAGCTCTCGACGACAAGGGTCTCCCCCTCCCAGTGCCCGCGCGACAAACCGACCCACTGGCTCAGGCCGGCGGCAGGCGCCTCGCGGTCGTCGAGTGGGACCACCCGCGCATCGTGAATCATCTCGGCCAGAATCATCACGTAGCCGGGGGCCTGGACGATGTGATAGTTGCTGTTGTATCCGCTGTTCATCATGGGTGGTCCCGCCGGGACCATCATGATGCAGCGGTCATCGAGCTGGTTGGACTCAGCGGAATCCCACCGCCCCCCGAGCCGCTCTTGCGCGTCGGCCCGCTCGGCCGCCCGTCGCTGCCCCTCGGCATTGACCGGAGGGATCTTGCCATCCGACGGATCCACGATCAGGGACGTCCGCAGGTTCTCCGCGCGCGCCGACTGGCTCCGGTCAAGCCCGAACTGCGTGAAGTCATAGTGCACGTCGGGGATCGTACCGGGGTCGGTCTGGGCGCTCTCACGCGTGGCCCTACCGCTCTCGCGGGCCGCCACCTCCTCCGGCGTGTAGTACGCGGCTGTCACGCCGTCAGGTCGCTCCAAACTGGTGTAGGTCTGGTTCGACCAGAACCCTTGCAGGTCCGGTTGGCCGTCCGGCGTCCGCGGCGCCGTATAGTCCTGCGCGGCGCCCGTACCTTGCCCGGCGGCCACTCCGGGCACACCGGCCACCGCCGCGGCCAGCACGACCGTCCACCCAAACGTGACGAGAGTGCGACCAAGCATCTGAACGCTCCTATCTAACGAGTGCCTGACGGGAAACCGTCGCCATTATCGCCCAAAGGCCGGGGGGTGGGACCAAAAAAACGCGACATCGTGGGAACAAGCCGATCAGGGACGAGACGAGTAGAATCGCCGGATGGCCACGGCACGCGCCGTGTGACCGGATAAACCTCACGGAGGACAGGTACGATGCGCTACGAGTTCTTGGTCGACACCTACCGCACCGAGATCGACAAGGTCGTCAGCGTGTGGGCGATGTTCGACGACGCCGACCTGCCCGTACGGCCTCACTCAATCGACCCGCGTGGGCGCAGTGTCCTCGAACAGATGGTGCACCAGAGTGTCAGCGAGCACCTCTGGTTCAGCACCATGCTCGGTATCTCGGTCACGGACAACCCCGTGCCCGGCACCGAGACCCGACAGGCATTCATGCATCACTACGCCGACAACGCGAACCGGCGCCTGGTGGCGCTCCGGGAACACGATGATGCCTGGTGGGAAACGACCGTGCCGTTCTTCGAAGTGTCGCGGTCGCACGCCTGGATCATGACCCGTCGCATCGCACACACCGCGCACCACCGCGGCCAGCAGATGGCGCTGCTGCGGATGCTCAACCGCGACCTGCACAGCAACTACGGTCCCACCGCCGACACGGGCGGCCTGATGCAACACCAGGCCCCGGTGATCTACGCCTATCCGGACCTCGACACCCTGCTGCGGGAAGAGGCCGGC
>JAPYUM010000098.1:1837-9153 GCA_029940535.1 Vicinamibacterales bacterium | reverse complement strand
CAGAGGCGTCAGACGACTCCGAGGCGGCGAGCAACACCCAGACGCCCACGCCGACGGCTCCACCCGCACCGATGCGGGCGGCCGACGCCACGGTGGCCGCGCAACGGTCCGCGCTTCGCCTGGGCGGCGGCCAGAAGCGGATCGACGCGCAGCACGCCCGAGGGAAGCTCACCGCCCGTGAACGCATCGAACGCCTGCTCGACCCCGGGTCGTTCGAAGAAATGGCGCCATACATCCAGCATCGCCACGCCGGATTCGGACTCGAAAAGGAACATCATCCCGGGGACGGCGTCGTCACGGGGTTTGGCTTGATCGAGGGGCGGCGGGTGGCGGTGTTCGCGCAGGATTTCACCGTGCGCGGCGGGTCGTTTTCAGAAGTGCAGGCGCAAAAAGTGGGACGCCTGCTGGAATCGGCCACAACCGCGGGCCTGCCGATTATCGCGATGCTCGACTCGGTCGGCGCCCGCATCCAGGAAGGGGTCTGGAGCCTGGCCGGCTTCGGGGACCTGTTCTGGCACAACACGCAGGCCAGCGGCGTGGTACCGCAAATCAGCCTCATGCTGGGGCCCTGTGCGGGAGGGGCCGTCTATTCCCCGGGCTTGACCGATTTCGTGATGATGACCCGGGGCAGCAGCTACATGTTCATCACCGGCCCGGATGTCATCAAGACGGTGACCGGCGAAGAGGTCGACGTGGAAACGCTCGGTGGCGCACATACCCATGCCGCCACCTCTGGTGTGGCCCACTTCGTCGCCGACGACGAGAACGGGGCGTTCCAACTCACGCGGCGGTTGTTGAGCTATCTGCCGTCGAACAACGCCGATGACCCGCCGGACCTCGAACCGGACGATCGGCTGGCCCCGAACGATGCCGCACTGGACCACGTGATCCCCGAGTCGGCCGCGACGGCTTACGACATCCGAGATGCGATTCGGTTGATCGTGGACCGTGATTCATTCCTGGAGGTGCACGAGGAGTTCGCGCCCAACGCGGTGGTCGGGTTCGGCCGGCTGCACGGTCGGGTCATCGCGCTGATCGGGAACCAACCCACTTATCTGGCCGGCGTGCTCGACATCAACGCGTCGGACAAGATTGCGCGATTCATCCGGTTCGCCGACGCGTTCAACATCCCGATCGTGACGCTCGTGGACTGCCCCGGGTTCCTGCCCGGCGCGGGACAGGAGCACCAAGGCATCATCCGCCACGGCGCCAAGATCGTCTACGCCTACTCGGAGGCGACGGTCCCCAAGGTGTCGGTCGTGCTGCGCAAGGCCTATGGCGGCGCCTACATCGTGATGAGCAGCAAGATGATTCGCACGGATGTCTGCTTCGCGTGGCCGACGGCCGAGATCGCGGTGATGGGTCCGAAGGGCGCCGTGAGCATTCTCTACGCCAAGCAACTGGCCGCGGCGGCCCCGGCAGCCCGCGATGTCGAACGCGCGCGGTTGGAGGGTGAATTTCAGGCCCAGTTCAACACCCCGTTTGCGGCCGCGTCGTCGGGACACATCGACGACGTCATTTATCCGCGGGAGACCCGCGCGCGGGTGTCCGCGGCCCTCGAGTTCCACAGAGATAAGCAGCCCGCCTCGTTGCCCAAGAAGCACGGGAACATGCCGCTCTAACGCCGTCATGACGGAACAAATGGAGACGGTGCTCTGGATCTCCGGTGTCGGTACCGGGTTGCTGTTCCTGGCCCTGATCGGTCTCATCGGTCTGATGTATCTGCTGACCGCGCCATGGCTGTTTCGCCCGGCCCCGGTCGCCGCGACGCCAGAGGCGTCGATCCCGGAGTCGGCTAGCGTCGACCCGGTCGACGACGGGAACGAGGAAGAAGAAGAGCGTGACCGGCAACGACGTGCCGTCGCGCTGGCGGTGGCCATCGCCTGCGCTCAGGCCGAGCGTGCACCGATGCTCGTGACTGCAGCGGCGTCCGATTGGCGTCGCTTGCACCACAACCGGCGGCTGAGCCAGCCACGGTCGCGCGCACGGACGAGGGTACGAAGGTGAACCGATACCGAGTCACCGTTGACGGGCGAATCTACGACGTCGAGATCGACGATCCACACGCGCGCCCCGTGACGGCACGCCTGTCCGGATTTGCCTTCTCGGTCGATGTAGAGCCGGCTCGCGAGGAGGAGGACGACGGCGCAATCGACGACGCGCCGACGCCGCTCGAGCCGACCAGCAGTGCGGCGCCCGCCCCGGCCGGCGGCACCGCGGTGGGTGGACCGCAGGCCATGACGGCGCCCATCCCCGGCGTGGTCGCCGCGGTCTCGGTCAAGCCGGGGCAGGCCGTGGCTCGGGGCGACGAACTGGTGACGCTGGATGCGATGAAGATGTTGAACGTCATCCGGTCCCCCTGGGACGGCACGGTGGCCACGGTACATGTCGCCATGGGGAGCAAAGTCGTCCAGGGCGAACCGCTGGTGACATTCGTGCCGACGTAGTACCGGCAGCGATAGCGACGGCAGTACGGAGCGTCCGGTCACCGCGCACCGACGGCAACAGACAACGGTCCCATCCGACGCGGTTTTCACACTCACCCGCCTCTATGATTCCCTCGATCGGCCCCGAAACGCTCTTGATGTACGCGGTGGGTGGACTACTCATCTACCTCGCGGTGGCCAAGGAGTACGAGCCGATGCTCCTGCTCCCGATCGGGTTCGGTGTCATCCTCGGCAACCTGCCGAATTCGCCCATGAACCAGCCCGAGGGGATGCTGCACATCCTGATCGAGTTCGGCATCGATACGGAGCTGTTCCCACTCTTCATCTTCATTGGCATCGGCGCCATGATGGACTTCCGTCCGTTGCTGTCGCAGCCCTATTTCGCCATTCTCGGCGCCGCGGGACAGCTCGGCATCTTCGCCACCCTCATCCTGGCGACCCTGGTCGGCTTTCCGTTGAACGAGGCGGCGTCCATCGCGGTGATCGGTGCTATCGACGGACCGACCAGTATCTACGTCTCCTCGCTGCTCGCCCCGCAACTGTTGCCGGCCATCGCGGTCACCGCCTACTCCTATATGAGCCTGGTGCCCATCATCCAACCCCCATTGATGCGGCTCTTTACTACGAAGGAGGAGCGGCGGATCCGCATGGAGTATGCGCCCAGACCGGTCCCCCAAAGTGCCGTCATCGCCTTCCCGATCGTGGTCACGATCGTGGTCGGTATGCTCGTCCCGGCGTCGGCACCGCTCGTCGCCACGCTCATGTTCGGTAGCTTGCTCAAGGAGTCGGGCGTGGTCCCGCAACTCGCGGCCACGGCATCGAACGAGCTCGCCAACCTGTCCACCATCTTTCTCGGGCTCACGGTCGGGAGCCTGATGCAGGCGGAGACGTTTCTTCAGGTCGACACCCTGCTGATCCTGCTGCTTGGGCTCATTGCGTTCGGGTTCGACACGGTCGCCGGCATCCTGTTCGGCAAGGTGCTGGCCTGGGTCACCGGGGGCAAGGTCAACCCGCTGGTCGGCGCCGCCGGCATCAGCGCCTTCCCGATGAGCGGTCGCCTGGTGCAAAAGGTGGCTCAGGAGGAGGACTTCACGAACCATGTCCTCATGCACGCCATGGGTGCCAACACCGCCGGACAGCTCGGGTCGGTCATCGCCGGCGGCGTGCTGCTCACCCTCGTCACGATGTGGGGTTGATCCGCGCCGGCTCCCGGCCCACTCGGTATAAGCTATGCGCAATGCACGTTCACAGGAGACCAGACCCATGCGCCAGTCCTCGATGGTGAAAACCGCGTTCGCCTGCGCTCTCGTTGTCGCCGCCGCGGCGGTCACGATCGACGGCCAGTACAGCCTGACCGTCAGCAAGGATCGACTGCTCAATGCGCAGAACGAGCCGCAGAACTGGTTGCTGATGAACGGCGACTACGGCTCGCAGCGCTACTCGAAGCTCACCCAGATCAATCGCGAGAATGTCAGCAACATGCGCATGGTGTGGGCGCTCGCCATTGGGGGCATGCAGGACACCGGGCGCAACGGACCCGAGACCGAGGTCAACCCCCTGGTCGACAACGGGTTCATGTACACCACCGACGGCTGGGGCACCGTCTACAAGATCGACGCCCGGCAAGCGGACCGGGGCGACTTCGTCTGGATTGCCGACCCGGGCGTCGACCACGAGGGCAACGTCTCGCGCAGCCGCGGCATCGCGCTGTGGGAAGACAAAGTGTTGACGAATCTGCCGGACGGCCGAGTGATTGCGATCGACCGCGACAACGGCGAGATCCTCTGGGATGTCGAAGTGGCCGGGGTCACCGAGTTCAACCGCCGCGAACGGTTCCTCACCGCCCCGCTCGTGGCCGACGGCAAGGTGCTGGTGCAGAATGGCGCCGGCGATGGCGGCACCCGCGGCTGGGTTGCGGCGCTGGACGTCGAGACCGGCGAGGAACTGTGGCGCTGGTATACGGTGCCGGAACCAGGTCAGCCCGGCAGCGAGACCTGGAAGGACGACCACAACGCCTGGAAGACCGGGGGCGGTGGCATCTGGCAGACCGGGTCCTACGACCCGGAGCAGAACCTCTACATTTTCGGCACGGGCAACCCGTACCCCACCTACGATCCGGAATTCCGCCCCGGTGACAATCTGTACACCAACTCGGCCGTCGCGCTCGACGTCGCCACGGGCGAGATGGCCTGGCACTTTCAGTACACCCCGAACGACTCGTGGGACTACGACGAGGTCGGCGTGCACATGCTCTACGACATCGAGATCGGCGGGCGGATGCGCAAGGTGGTCTCACACTACGGTCGCAACGGGTTTTTCTATTCGCTCGACCGCACCGACGGCAGCTTCATCCGCGGCGGCAAGTATGTGAACGACCTGAACTGGACCGCCGGTCTCGACCCCGTGAGCGGGCTGCCGGTGGACTACGACCCGAGTCTCGACGTCCAGATCTACAACCCCGAGGCCCGCGCACTCCGCGCCGACCGCGACAACATGAAGCGCGCGTGCCCAACCTGGCACGGCGGCGTGGCGCACCAGCCCCTGGCCTTCAACCCGGTCAAGCGAATTGCCTACGGGGTCGGCACGGAGGGCTGCTTCACGCAGAACGGCGCGGCCGTGGCCTCGGCTGGGCCGGACGGGAACATCGACAATCGCGCGAGCGAGCGCCGCGAGTACACCAGCGACCTGTACTACGGGTCGATCACCGCGTTTGACGCCGACAACCACGAGGTGCTGTCCAAGGTAGTCACCGACATCGAGGTGCGGTCCGGGATCACCGCGACCGCGGGCGGGCTCGTCTTCAGCGCGCTACAAGACGGCTGGGTCATCGCCTATGACGACGAAACCCTCGAAGAGCTGTGGCGGTTTAACGTCGGCACGCCGCTCAAGGGCGCCCCGGTCACGTATTCGATCGGGCCGAAACAGTTTGTCGCCGTGCAAAGCAGCGGTCGCCATCTTCACCCGGTGAAATACGACAACCTCGAGACGTCCAGCTACCTCTTCGTCTTCGCGCTCGATTAGGTTTCCTGGCGATCCAGGAAACCACCCTGGACGTCGCCGAGGTGCGCACACGCGCGCCTCGTGTCCTTATTGGAAGTCGGCGCACACGGAGACGTCCTCGCCCCAGAAGTCGATGCAGGTCGCCCGATCCAGTTCACCCTTCCCGATCACCTTGGCCATCAGGAAGTCGGCCAAGCGCTCGACCTCACGGTTCTGTAGGGTTGAGCCGGGGTCGGGCAGCTCCAGGCCCAACTTGTCGAGGTCCGCCTGGGTCCGTCCGAGACATCGGTCGTCTGTGTAGGACATCCGGTCGAAGGCCGGCATTTCACGCCCGGGCAATCCGCACTTGATCACGAAGATGATCTGGTCGCGACTCAGCGTGCTCGCGCGCAGGTCCGCGCCGTCCGGCGCCTGGCTGTCGAGCTTGTCGCCGTTTCCAGACCAGCCGTGGCAGGCCTGGCAGTCGGCCTTCTGGTGATACAGCCGCCGACCGGAGGCGATGCTCGCCTCGGTTGGCTCCTGCGCCCACAGGTCCGTGTCGGAGGTCACCGTGAGCAGCACGCCGCTGGCCGCCAGCGCCAGCAGCCACCCGAGCCGCACTGGAAATCCACTTCTAGACAAGGCCCCTCCTCATGACATGAACAACACAGTCCGAACCCCATGGTACTGCAGTCTTCCGGCGTCAACATCGACGATCTGGTCGACGTCAGGACTCGCTACTCGCCTCTGCGCCTCCGCATGACGAACGTTGAACCGTCGGGCCACGAGCAGTAGAATCGGCAGCGAGAATGAAGAGGAGCGCCCGGAGCCGCCGCGATGAGTCGGTACGCCATGGGTGTGAAGATATCTGGACAACCTGGAAACCACCGGAGACCACAGATGACCATGCGATGCCTGACGGCCGCCGTCGTGACTGCCACCGCGCTCGCCGTGACGCCAGCCCCCGCGGTGGCCCAATCCGCGGACGCCCCGGCCCCGATGCGCACGGCCGAGGGGTACCCGGATATCTCCGGAATTTTCACGTTCCGCACCCTCACCCCCCTGGAACGTCCCCTGGCGCTGGCCGACAAGGATGCCCTGAGCGACGAGGAAGCCGCGGCCTGGGAGGCCTCGGAGCGCACGCGACTGAATCGTGACCTGTTTGACCCGGAGTCGGGCGCCCCGAGCGCCGGCTATCAGTCGCGGGCCGAGGGCGGCGTCCTGTCCTACAACGAGTTCTGGTACGAGCGCGGCATCGAACTCACCAGCGACAAACGCACGTCGCTCGTGATCGACCCCCCGACCGGCCGCATTCCGTACACTGAGGACTTCAGACAGGAGAACACGATTCGCCGCCTGAACCTGCGCAACGGGTTCGCGGATCACTACACGGACCGCAGCTTGGGCGACCGGTGCATGATGGGGTCGAATGCCGGCCCTCCGATGCGTCCCGGCTCCTACAACAACAATACGCTGATCTTGCAGGCGCCCGGCGTGGTCACCATCCTCAACGAGCACATCCACAACACGCGGGTCATTCCGGTGACGGACCGGGCCCACGGCGACATCCGTCAGTGGTCCGGCGATTCGCGTGGTCGGTATGAAGGAAACTCGCTCGTCGTCGAAACAAAGAATTTTTCACGGGCCACGAACTTCACCGGCTCATCGAAGGACACCATCCTCGTCGAGCGATTCACGCGGCTCGATCCCGACACGGTGATGTATGAGTTCACCATCGAGGATCCGAACAATTACACGCGAGCGTGGAGCGTCGCCATCCCGTTCCGCCGGACCGACGGGCCGTTGTTCGAGTATGCCTGCCACGAAGGCAACTATGGATTGACCGGCATCATGGCCGGCGCGCGCAAGCTCAACACGCAGGCGGTCGAA
>JAPYUM010000098.1:0-1737 GCA_029940535.1 Vicinamibacterales bacterium | reverse complement strand
TCCATGAACTGCCCGGGCGCCACCAGCTCGATCGCCACCTCCCGGAGATAGGCCTCGAGCGCGCCACCCGCGAACGGTCGAGCCAGGCCGTCTTCAAATGGGTCCCACAGTCCGTCCCAGTGGATCGGCAAGTAGGCCTTCGGCCTGATCACCGGCACCACCAACCTGGCCACCCCCAAGCCGCCGGTGCCGATCCACAGATCTACGCGGTCCAGACCCGCCAGTTCGAGCGCCGCCCGAAGATTGTCTATCGGCGCCCCGTGGTCGACGCCGTCGACGACGATCGGCACATCCAGGTCCACCGCGCTGGCCGAGCTCTGTTGAAACCAGCTGAACGGTCCGCCGGGGCCGTCGACGACGAAGAGAAAGCCGCGACTGCCGCCGCCGTTCGGGAAGTCTTCCGCCACCCCGGGACGCAGCCCACCGCTGGCGGGGTCCCGCACCGGTACCCGGTCGAGCTCCACCGGGTTGTGTTGCTCCGGGTTGCGAGCGGGATCGCCGCTGTGGTTCCAGCGCACAACATACATCGTGACACCGGGACTCAACGTGATGGCCTCGGTCCCCTCCACGACGGTGCAACGATCGGCGGGAATGTCCTCGGCTTGGACCTGGAAGCAGGTGGTCCGGGAGCCGATGATGGGCGCCTGCGTGAGGCCTGACCAGGTGGCGGTATCGAAGGAGTGGTCCCAGTGACTGTGCCCGGTCAGCAGGAGCGTCACGCGTGGCGGTCCTCCCAGCGCGACGAGCACATTGCTGACCGCAGTGATGTCCGGACGATACGCCCGGCGACTGCTGGCCAGCCCACTGGGCCCACCGAAGAAGGCGTCTTCCGGAATACGACTGATGTAGCCGTCCGTCACGACGCCGACATCGCCGATCTGGTAGTGCAGATTCGCCATCGACATCCAGGTAATGTCGACGTACATCGGTCCCTCCTGCGCGATCAAGGTCGCCCCGGCTACGAGGCCGAGCACGACGAACGCTGCAGATCTGGTGTTGGCCATAGCGTCACTCCAGAGCCTCCGGCCCCGGCCCACATTCGCCGCCGGCGGGTCTCACGACGTAACCTTATGCGAAGGACACTGATCTTTCGAGCAGTGTCCTCAAGCGCCTGTCCGTCATGCCCCCTGCCCACCCTTCCCTCCAGCGTGCCGCTCTCAGTGTCGGTCTCGTCGCGGCGTGGTGGGTCGGTGTCTGTCTCTTGTCACGAGGGAACGGCCCGAGAGCAGACGTCTGGACGGAGCGGCTGTTTCTCAGCGGGCTGGTCCTCACCTACGGGGCAGGCTGGTTCGGTGGGTCGGGCTGGTCGTCACCCTGGACATCGACCTGGTCAATGCCCCGCCGCACCCAGCTCCGCGCGATCGGCACGACGCTGACCCTCGTCGTCCTGGTGGCCTTGCTGGAGCTCCCGGCCGCGTTCGGCCTCGTGAGCTACGCCGGTCTCCTCGAAGCGACCGCGGTGACCGATGCGTTCGTCGCCGATGCGGCGCTCTCCTTCCGCCGACCGCCGCAGGCTTCCTGGACCGGCCGAGTGCGAAGCGACCTCGCCAGTTCATGGAACGTGCCGCTCGCTCCGCGGAAGGAAATCTCCTTTACTACTGACGCGCAAGGGTTCCGCAACATGACCGACCGGGCCCAGGCTGACGTTGTGCTCATCGGCGACTCGTATGTCGAGGGCTGGTATGTCTCCGACGACCAGACCGCAGCCACGGTCCTCGAGCAGCGTCTGCGCCGGCC
>JAPYUM010000017.1:58720-65960 GCA_029940535.1 Vicinamibacterales bacterium | reverse complement strand
TCGTCCTCAGCGACATCGGTCCGGGCCCGCGCCTGATCCGAGTGACCGGGGTCCCGGACGGGTGGCAGCTGGAGGCGGTCCACCTCGAAGGACGCGACGTCATCGACACCCCGCTCGAGTTTCGGGGCGAGGCATCGATCGAGCACGTCGTGCTGCTGCTCACCGACCAGCTCACCGAACTCACCGGCACGGTGCAGGATGAGGCCGGCGACGCCCTGACAGACTTCACCGTGGTCGCGTTTCCCAGCGACGAGCGACTGTGGCAGCCCCGCTCCAGGCACATCCTGGCATCCCGACCTGACCAGAACGCACAATACCGGCTCCGCGGACTGCCACCCGGCGACTATCTCCTCGCCGCGGTCGAGATCGTCGAAGAAGGTGAGTGGTTCGAACCTCGATTCCTCGAGGAGCTACGCCGGCGCGCCACCCGAGTGACCCTCCGAGGCCGCGAGACCCAATCGTTCAACCTCGCGCTCGCGACCGAGCGCTAAGTTTCCTGGCAAGGCGCCCGGTATACTGACGGCCGCCATGTCCTCCTCTCCGCGCCTTGTCCTCATTGACGGCAACAACCAGATGTACCGGGCGTATCACGCCATCCGCGACCTGACGGGTCCGGACGGGCGCTCGACGAACGCGGTGTACGGCTTCATTACGATGCTCCGGAAGCTGATCAGCGACCACGAGCCTGAGCGGATGGCAGCGGCGTTCGACCTACGGGGGCCCACGTTCCGCAACAAGCTCGACGAGCAGTACAAGGCCAACCGGCGACCGATGCCGGAAGACCTCGTTGAACAGGTCGAGGGAGTGCACGAGGCATGCCGAGCCCTCGGTGTCCCGATCGTGACGCACCAGGGCTTCGAAGCCGACGACGTCATCGGCACCCTGGCCACACGCGCGGCGGCGACTGGACTCGACGTGGTCATCGTCACGGGCGACAAAGACTTTTTCCAGCTCGTAAACGACCGAATCCGCGTGTTCAACCCGCGGGACGACGGGACCTGGTATGACGCCGATGGGGTGAAGGAGAAGTTCGGCGTGCGCCCGGACCAAGTGGTCGACGTGCTGGCGTTGATGGGCGACAACAGCGACAACATCAAGGGCGTCCCCGGGATCGGCGAAAAGGGTGCCCGCGAGCTGGTGACGAACTTCGGCCCGCTCGACGAACTGCTCGCTCGGGCGTCAGAGCTCCCCAAGAAGAAATATCGCACGGCGCTGACCGAACACGCTGACGACGCTCGCCACAGCCGCGACCTCGTGCAGATCCGGCTCGACGTCCCGGTGCCGGACGAACCAGACGTGTTTCGCTACCTTGGCCCGGACCGCGAGCGCTGTTTCGCCCTGTTTTCAGCGTTGGGATTCAAATCGCTGCTGAATGACTACGCGCCAACGGCGGAGACCGTCGTCACGGATTACCGGATCGTCAACGAAGTCGGCGACCTCAACGCGCTGGCCAAGACCTTGCGCGGGACGGGGCGGTTCGGACTGCACGTGCTGACCGTCTCGGGGCCCCCGTCTCGCGACCGAATCGTCGGATTGTCGTTCTCGTCGACGCCCCGGTCGGCCTGCTACATCCCGCTTGCGGGTCACGGGCTCGACCTGAGCGGCAGTCTCGACGACCGTACCGTGTTCGACGCGCTACGGCCAGTGCTCGAAGACTCGGACGTGCGCAAGGTGGGACACGACCTGAAACGGGAGCTGTTGTGGCTCGCCGCCTGCGACATCGAACTCCGAGGACTGGAGTTCGACACGATGCTCGCGAGCTATCTCCTCGATGCGACGCGCGCGACGCCGACGCTGGAGACGGTGGCGCTCGAAGTGATCGGCTATCAGGCCCTGACCGCCGAGTCGGTCCGAGGCAAGGGCGCCAGGGCACCCGGCTTTGACCAACTCCCCCCCGACGGGGTGTTGGCTTTTGCCTGCGAGCGTGCCGACTTGCCGTTGCAGGCGGCGGACCTGGTACGGGCCCAGCTTGACGACGAGAAACTGGGAACGCTCTATCGCGAGCTGGAACATCCGCTGGTGCCGGTGCTGGCTGCGATCGAAACCAACGGCGTGCGGGTTGACACGGATGCCCTGGCGGCACAGTCGCACCGGATGTTCGCCCTACTCGCGGACCTGCAGATACGGATTTTCACGTTGGCCGGTGAGGAGTTCAACATCAACTCGCCGCGTCAACTCTCGGGCATCTTGTTCGACAAGCTGGCGCTCCCGTCCCGGAAGAAGACCGGGAAAACACGGGTCGCCTCCACGTCGGCCGACGTACTCGAGGAGCTCGCCGAGCAGCACGAGCTGCCGCGACTCATCGTTGAGTGGCGCGGCATCCAGAAACTCAAAGGCACCTACGTCGACGCCTTGCCGCAACTGGTACGCCCCGACACCGGTCGGGTGCACACCTCGTTCAACCAGGCGGTCGCCGCCACCGGACGACTGAGTAGCAGCGATCCCAATCTCCAGAACATCCCGATCCGCACGCCGCTGGGCCGTGACATTCGACGCGCCTTCATCGCCCGCGACGGGCACCGGCTCATTTCGGCCGACTACTCGCAGATCGAGCTGCGGGTGCTGGCCCATCTGTCGGAAGACAACGCGCTCATCGAAGCGTTCATCCGCGACGAGGACATTCACGACCAGACGGCCCATCGGGTGTTCGGAGACGACAGCGACCTTGACCCGCACGAGCTGCGACGACGCGCGAAGATCATCAACTACGCGTTGCTCTATGGGAAAACGGCGTTCACGCTGTCTCGCGACATCGGGGTGCCCCCCAAGGAGGCGCAAGCGTTCATCGACGCCTACTTCGCGGGCTACCCCCAGGTCCGCGGGTTCCTGGAGCGCATCGTCGAAGAGGCTCGGGAGACAGGCGAGGTCCGGACGATGTTCGGCCGGCGCCGACTCGTGCCGGAACTGGGTAGCCGCAACGGACAGATCCGGGCCGCGGCGGAGCGCGCCACCGTGAACATGCCGATCCAGGGCAGCGCCGCCGACATCTTGAAACGAGCGATGATCGATCTGGCGGACCGGCTGCCCCCCTCGTCGCCGATGATCCTGACCGTGCACGACGAGTTGGTACTGGAGTCCCCGGCCGACGAGGCTGACGCGGTGGCGGCGCTGGTCCGAGACCGGATGGCACAGGCGGCGCACCTTCGAGTGCCGCTCACGGTTGACATCGGTATCGGTCAGAACTGGATGGACGCCAAAGGCTAGGTTGCCGCCGATCCGTCCGCCTCGGCAGGAAACCGCTCTTCGTCGTTTTTCAGCCGCCGCCTAGTCTAGCTAGCCGAGACTACGGCCCTCGGCGGGTCCTCACCCGGCGGGGTTGTATAATCCCGGGGCGTGTCAGCCCCCACATCGATTGCACGGTCCGAGCACAACCTCTCCAGCCGCAATATCGACGACGACGCGCTGAAGGTCATCCGCAGACTCCAGCAGAACGAGTTCGAGACCTACCTCGTTGGCGGCGGCGTCCGAGACCTGCTCCTGGAACGGCGTCCAAAGGACTTCGACCTCGGCACGTCGGCGCATCCGAACCAAATCAAGAAGCTGTTCCGCAACTGCTGGATTATCGGGCGGCGGTTCCGTCTGGCGCACATCAAGTTCGGTGACAAGACCGTGGAGGTCGCCACGTTTCGGAAGAAGGTGCCGCCAGAAACGGATACGGAGCGGAAGGCGCGCGAGGCGGAACAGGCCACCAGACGGGAGGCGGCGTCCCGCGACGGCACCAAGCCCAGGCGGGTCATTCCTCGGGACAATACCTTCGGCACCGCCGAGGAAGATGCGTTTCGCCGCGATTTCACGATCAACGCGTTGTTCTACGACGCGTCGAACCGCTCGATCCTCGACTACGTCGGCGGCATGGAGGATATCCGGAGCCGCACAATCAGAAGCATCGGCGACCCGAACGAGCGTTTTCTGGAGGATCCGGTGCGCATGTTGCGCGCGGTGGTCCTCGCGGCGCGGCTCGATCTCTCGATCGATCCGGCCGTCAGCGCGGCCATCCGCAAGCACCGGGGGGAGATCGTGCACAGCTCCCCCGCCCGGCTCGTGGAAGAGCTCTACAAAATCGCCCGTAGCGGCTCGTCCGAACGGATCGTTCGTGATTTGAGTGACACCGGGTTGCTGCGCCACATCGCGCCGGAACTCGACCGTGCCCAGTCCGATGCGCTGTGGCGATCGCTGGGGGCACTGGACCGCTATCGGCGACGCTTCGACGATAGTCCGCCGAGCCTCTGCAATGCCGTGCTCCTCGGGAGTCTGGTCTCCTCGTTCACGGCCATCGAGCGGCCTCGTCGGCGCGCCGCCCGGGAGCCGTTGTCGAAGCGGCCGCTGGAGATCGCGCTCGGCGTGTTACCGGTCGCGAGACGGGACGTGGAGCGTCTCCGCCAGATTGTCGATCTCCACGGACGCCTGAGCGGCGCGCCGCTCACCCCCCGCGCCAAGCGGACGCTGACGCACCGCTCGGCGTTCGCGGACACGCTCACCTGGATCGAGATTCACGGCGACAACCCGGAGCTGGCCGACCAGTGGCGGGCCGACGCGGCCACCCAGGCCCACACCTCGGACGACGCGCCCCGCCCCCGGAGACGCCGACGGCGACGCCGCCGACGGGGGCCCCGGAGTGGCGAGGGAGGCGGGGAACCGAGCGCCGGCGGAGAGACTCCATCCGACGGATAACGGGGGTTAGGCCCTTTACCCGAGCAGGATGCCGGTCACGCGGACGAACGACATGCCCACCCCCACCACGGCGATCGCGATAAAACCGAGCGAGGCGAGCAGCACCCAACTGCTGTCCTGGCGGTCGTCATCCAGGGGCATGAGCTGCGCTGCGATCCAGCCGGCGGCGAATCCGCCCCCATGGGCCCAGTTGTTGATGCCCGGCATGATAAAGCCGAACACCCCCAAGATAATTGCCCACTGCCAGAGCTGCTGCGTCATCACGGAACTGCCCCGACGGCGGCCGTAGACAATCAGGGCGGCCAGCAGCCCGAAAATGCTCCCCGATGCGCCGATCGTAGGCACGCCACTCATCACATTCGAGGCCAGAAAACTGCCGGCGCCAGCGATGTTGAACAAGAGAAAGGCACGTCCTGGGCCGTAAGCCTCGGCCACGCCGGGACCGAGGTTCCGGATCCACATCACGTTGAACACGATGTGCAGGAGGCTCCCGTGCAGGTACATGGCGGTGAATATCGTCCACCACCATCCTTGATCCCAGGCCAGCCCCCCCGTCATCCCGAGTTGCCACAGCGCGCGTCCACCCGGCGAGAGGATCGACATCAGACCACCGGCCTGAAAAATGGCTTCGGGCTGCAGGAGGAGCGCCAGGGCGTACAGCGTGACGCACGCGCCGGCGATGAGGTTGAAGAGGTCTAGCCGACCCCCCATGGCCCGGCGGAGCACTGACGCCCAGCCAAACAAACCGGGTCGCCAAGAGCCGCAGAACGGACACTTTTCTTCGTTGACGCCCACCAGACGACCACACTGGGGGCAGACGACGGAACCTTCAACCTGTCTCACGGATGTGGAGGCGCGATCCTGTTACGCGTAGTGAAGACGAACCGGAATGAAGGCAATCTCTCGCCCAACGAGTAACGCTACCACAGCCCCGTCCAGGCGGACGCGCACTCAAGACCTGGCGTCACGTCGTTCAAGGACGGAGAGTTCGTGGCGGATGTTCTCGACTTCCTCCACGGAGTCCTGTTGTCACGGCACGCGCGACGGGCCCCTACGGCGCCTGCGATCCAGGAACCGTTCGGTCAAAGAGCGCCGGCTCGGGTCATGGCTCGAATTGCGGTCGCTTGAGTATCTCTCGAAAGGAGCGTCTGGCGGGGTCGCCTGACGACAGGGTGTGGCGCTGGACTGCAGTCGCCGCGCCGCGTCGGGCCACGGCGCGCCCGAGGCGGCTCGTTGACAGCGACCTCCTGCCCGTTCAACATCTTCGGCATGGTGAGACAACGAAGGACGAGCATTCGACTCGTGTGGACCGTCGGTCTGGTGTGTCTTCCAGTGACCGCGGCGGCGCAGCGGGCGCTCCCCGCCCCTGGCGCGTCCTACTCGGCCGCCCTCGTCTCGCACTCTGGCGCGACGCTCGCGGTTTTGGGAGGCGTCGCCGGCGCCGGAGCGGATGTGGCCACAGCGAGCACCGCCGCCTTGGATGAGGTCACCGCACGCCTCGAGGCGGTCGGTCTCGACCGCGGGCAGATCCTGCGCGTACGGGCGGCGCTGACGCGCGGCGCCGATTTCGCTGCTTGGAACGAGGCCTGGACCGACTTCTTCGACGGGAGCACGCCGCCGGCGCGAACCACGGTGTACTCGTCGGGCCTACCCGACGACGCCACGGTGGTTCTGGATGTCGTTGCCGTCTACCCCACCGAGGCCGGTCATCCCGTACGGGTATCGGGCGCCAGGGAGACCCTCAATCCCAATCTTCGCCTCGCCGGTTCGGCAAACAGTCCGACCGCGATCGTGTCGACCAGGTCGGGGCTCTTCCTGTCGTCTGGCGCGCTTCCGGGTCGCGACCTCGACAACCCCACGTCGCTCGAAGCGCACATTCGGTCGTCGATGAACAGCCTGGGCCGGACGCTCGTCGGACAAGGCCTGCGCTGGCATGACGCGTTCTTCGTCCGGGTGATGCCGACACCCCAGCCGGACCGGCCGGACCCGGACTTCGGCGCCTGGGCGCCGGTGTACGACACGCTGGGCGAGCTGACGTCCGGCCACGCACCGCCCTACACGCTGTGGGCGGCGCCGGGGTTCAGCGCGACCGGCCGCTTCTCCGAGATCGAGGTCTGGGCCGTGCCGCCCGCGCCGCCCGCCGCGTTCTCCGCCCCCGCGGCCGAGGCCACGAACCCGTTGCTGCGCATGTCGGGCTCTCCCCGCAGCTTCATCGCGAACGGCGCGATGATAGCGCCCAACGCCGAGTTGGCCTGGCTGTCGGGCGTCGTCGCACCGGCCGGCACCGCTCCGGACGGCGAAGCCGCGGCGGCTGTCGCCATCATGAAGGACCGCGTGGCCGCGCTCGGGGCGACCCTGGCCGATGTCGCCGAGCTGCGGGTCTATCGCGTCGCGATGGGCACCGACGGCGACGAGCTGGCCGCGGCCTGGAACGAGGTCTATGGCACCGAGTGGAACAACGAGGAGACCAACCCGCACAAGCCGGTGCGCACCAACTACCTCGTGGACAGCCTTCCAGGCGGACGTCACGTCGAGGTCGAAGCGATAGTAGTGATACCCGAGAAACCCT
>JAPYUM010000017.1:20447-58620 GCA_029940535.1 Vicinamibacterales bacterium | reverse complement strand
AGAAACCCTAGCCGTGGACGCGCTCGAACTCGACCATGAAGTCAACCAGCGCGGTAACGCCGGCCTCCGGGAAGGCGTTGTAGATCGAGGCGCGCTGTCCGCCGACCGAACGGTGCCCCTTCAAGCCCGAGAGCCCGGCGGCGGCGGCCTCGGTGACGAACTGTTGTTCGAGTGCTTCGGAGGGCAGCCTAAACGTGACGTTCATCAGCGAGCGGCTGCCGGGATGTGCGGTGCCGCGGTAGAAGCCAGTCCGGTCGATGGCGTCATACAGCACACCGGCCTTCCGACGGTTGCGCGTCTCCATCGCGCTGAGCCCGCCCATGTCGCGCAGCCATCGCATGACGAGGCCGAACAGATAGATCGCGAACACCGGCGGCGTGTTGTACCGAGACCCATGCTTGGCGGCGACCGCGTAGCGCAACATGGTTGGAATGGACTCGGGCGCGCGCTCCGTCAGATCATTGCGGACCATCACCACCGTCAGACCGGCGGGGCCCAAGTTCTTCTGCGCCCCGGCGTAGACCAGCCCGCACCGATTCGCGTCGATCGGGCGGCACAGGAGATCAGAGGACGCATCGACTACCAGCGGGGCGTCGCCCACCTCCGGCAGCGTCGGCCACTGGGTCCCCACAATGGTGTTGTTGGATGTCAGATGGGCATACGCCGCGCTGGGCGTCGGGTGCAGCTCATCGGAGGACGGCACCCGGGTAAACGCATCCGCCTCCGTGGTGGCACAGACGTTGACCCGGCCAAACTTCTCGGCTTCCACCGCCGCCTTCTTGGCCCAGCTCCCGGTGACAATGTAGTCCGCGACCCCGTCAGCGGGCAGCAGATTCATCGGCACCATCGCGAACTGCTGACTCGCGCCCCCTTGGAGAAAGAGCACATGGTGGTCGTCACCAAGACCCGTCAGAGTCCGCAGGTCGGCCTCAGCTCGCTCCAGCACTCCATCGAAGACGGCCGACCGGTGGCTGATTTCCAGGATCGACATGCCGACCCCGGGCAAGGCGACCAGGTCACGCTGCGCCTCTTGAAGCACCGGCTCCGGCAAGACCGCCGGCCCGGCGCTGAAATTGAACACACGATGCGTAGGGGTAGAAGACATGGGTCAGATCAGATGCGTGAGAAGCCCGTCGCGCAACTTGGGCTCGAACCAGGTGGACTTGGGCGCCATGATGGCGTCGGCGTCGGCGATCGCCAGCAGTTCCGCCACGGTGACCGCCGACATCGAGAAGGCGACCGCCGCGTGTCCGGAATCGACCAGGCGCACCAGTTCGGCCGGGCCGCGGATCCCGCCCACGAAACGCACGCGTGGGTCGGTGCGAATGTCGGCGACGTCGAGCACCGGCCCCAGCACCTGGTCTTGTAATAGAGACACATCCAGCAAACCGACCGGGTCCACGCCGGCCTTCGGTGCACGGTCCGACAAGGCCAGACGATACCAGCGGCCATCCAGATACATCGACGCGGCTCCCTTGGCCGGCGTGGTGTTGCTGGTCGGCTCGACCACGAGCCGGGAAGACACCCGCTCGAGAAACTGCGTCGACGTGGCCCCGGCCAGGTCAGACACGGTCCGGTTGTAGGGAAGAATTCGGGTCTGGTGGTCGGGAAACGCAACGGCCAGCACGTAGTCCCGCTCGTGGTCATCAGGCTCAGCGTCCGCTGCGGCCCCCGCAAGTTCGCGCCGAGCACGGGCGGCGCTGGCGGCCCGATGGTGACCGTCGGCGATATACAAGGCTGGTACCGCCGCGAACCGCTCAACCAATCCGGCGGTGCTCGCGGCGGTCGCGCGCCAGAGCGTGTGCTCAACGCCGTCCGGCGCCACGAAGTCAAAGAGCGACTCCGTGCCACAGATCTGACCAACGGCGGCATCAATGTCGGACGTCTGGCGGTAGGTCAGAAACACGACGCCGGTCTGCGCCTCAATCGTCACCATGTGCCTGGTGCGATCGTCTTCCTTGTCGGGACGCGTCCGCTCGTGCTTCTT
The DNA here is from genome assembly GCA_029940535.1 of Vicinamibacterales bacterium. Classification (GTDB taxonomy): domain Bacteria; phylum Acidobacteriota; class Vicinamibacteria; order Vicinamibacterales; family UBA8438; genus UBA8438. Next base: position 56,633 of record JAPYUM010000017.1, on the reverse strand, counting down.
GATGGTCCCGTTGTCGTACTCGTCGAGCGAGAAACAGGCAGCCACCCCAACCTGCGTGTGGTCACCGTCCTTCAGACGGTAGACATACAACGCGGGCTGTGTCTCGACCACGAGCGGCGCGGTCTCGCGAAGCCGAGCCAGGTTCGTGCGCGCGGTGTCGTACACGCTGGCATCGTGCGCGTCGACATTCGGGTCGAGATCGATCTCCGGACGGGTCACGTGAAGAAAGCTCAGCGGAGCACCACCGGCCAGCGCGCGCGCTTCTTCGGTGTTGACCACGTCGTAGGGGACCGCGGCCACGGCCGCGGCCGCGTGTGGTTCCGGTCGGAGTGCGCGGAACGGACGAACAACTGCCATCGGAGACCTTCTGTTACGAGGTGACAATCATGCGGGCGACCGGGTGGGACCTGTCATGTCGACGGCACCGGACGCGGAGGCCCGCGAGCGGATCTACGCGGCGACCGTGCTAGTTGTTCGCGTTCAGCAGGCCTTCGTCTCGAGGGGCCGGACGACCGGTGAGCTTCGCCATCGCCCCGTCCCGCACCTGCTCGAACGCGGTCATATGCGCGTCTGGCACCGGATCGCCGGGCGGCAGATTCTTCCGCTCGGTCAGCGGGTTGACGAAGGTGCCGTTCTTCCGCAGTCGGTAGTCGAGGTGTGGGCCTGTCGCCAAACCGGTCGAACCGACATACCCGACAACCTGCCCCTGCGCCACCGCCGCGCCCCGGCGCATCCCTTTCGCGAATCGCGACAGATGCAGGTAGTAGGTTTCGTACCCGTTGGTGTGACGCAGCCGCACCATGTTGCCCGACCCGCCGCTACGCGCGGCCGACACCACCCGGCCCTTCGACACCGCGATGACCGGGGTACCGGTCGGCGCTCCGTAGTCGACGCCAAGATGCGCTCGATTGGTGCCGAGTACCGGATGTAGGCGTCGATACGAAAACCGCGAAGTCACTCGTGGCTCGAACCGGAACGGCGAGGAGAGAAACTGACGCTTCATCGAGCGACCCGTGGTGTCGAAATACGCCGGGGCCTCGCCTGGCACCTCGAATCGGAACCCGGTCACTTGTCTGCCGTCATTCACGAACGTCGCCGCCAGGACGTCCCCCGAGGTCACGTGGACCTCGTCACGCACGAACTGCTCGTAGAGCACCGAGAAATGGTCGCCCTGCCGCAGTTCGGTGTTGAAATCGATCTCACCGCTGAAGACCTGGGCCATGTCGACCGCAACCTGGGCATCGCCGCCCCCGGCCACCATCGCGGCGAAGAGCGAGTTGTTCTCACTGTCGATCTCGCCGTGCATGGCGACCTGTTCGCGCCGTTTCTGGTAGTCGACGAGCGCCGCATTGAACACCGACGGGGTCCCGCCACTCGCGACCTGCAGGAACTGGTCGTCGTCCACGTGGTACTCGAACCGACGGAAATCGCCGTCCGTGTCGTAGACCATGCGGTAGGCGTGTCCACGTTGCAAATCGGTGGGATCGAACACCGGACGCATCGCCTCGACGAAGGCGTAGGCGACATCGTTCGGCATGTCGTGCGCGGCCAGGAGCCCAGCGAACGTGGCGTTGCGAGGTATCTCGTCTTCGACGACCCGCGTATCAGGCACGAGGTAGACGTCGGGGCCACCGGTCGGATCGGGCAGCGGCGGCTCTTCAAATCCACACCCAGCCAGACTCGCGGCTGCGCCGACAGCCACGCCGACACCGAGTCGGAGCGAGCGGATCGACGAGTGCATACGCAGACATTCAAACATAAGCTTCGGAGTGTAACACACTCATAGCGCACGACTTCCGCCATCCTGGAGATGTCGTGCGGTGGCAGGCGACTCTGCGCGGACGTGTGCACGCAGTCAGACGTGCTGGGCCGCGTCCGTGCCGATGACTGGGGAAACAGCGCCGGTCTCGAGATCGACGATGCGCACGGCGCCCCACCTCCCGATTCGTAGTTGTGCAGGCGACAAACACACTGAGTGCTATCTTGCGCGGACGCGACCGGCCCGCACGCCCCCGACGCCGGTCGCCGACCTCTTCGCCGCCGCCGAACCCGCCTGACTCCTCTCGCCTCTGGCGTCAGCACCCTGGAGGTACGCGTCCGTGGGCTGTCGACCTTGACCGCAGCCGTCAGTCGAGCCCCGGTCAGTCTGAAAGGATTGGGCCAGGACCCCGATTCGGCGGACGAGTCGGACAACGGGTCTTACGTTAACGGGGGTGGCCTAATCCGTCCTGTCGTCGCCAACGCCATCTATCCGTCAGCGTCGAGGCGGCTCGCACAGTTGGGGGTCCGTTGCGTGTCTTCCTCGACGGTGGTCATCCACATCGTGGCTCCTTGCGTGTGCCCCCCGTCCAGAGCGCGCTCACGCGAGTCATCGGTCGATGCGGATCGGAGCGTCGTTGTCACCAATGGAATCGCGTGGCTGACTGGCGCCACGGGGCTCGACGGTCCCGATGATGGCCGCGTGCTGGTAGCCACGGGCGCGGAGCTCATCGACACAGGCATCGACCCGGTCGGATGGGACGCCGGCCAGGAGCCCGCCGGCGGTCTGGGGATCGTAGAGCAGCGGGTATCGAGGGTCGGCGCTTGCACGGTCTACGTCCGCCACGGCGCGCCGTAACCGCACGTTGTGCGGATGGAGCGAGCTGAGGAACCCGGCCGCACTGGTCTCGAGCGCGCCATCGAGCACCGGCACCGCCGCCAGGTCGAGCCGCACATCCACGTTCGACGCGCGGGTCATTTCGACCAGATGCCCGAGCAGCCCGAAGCCGGTGACATCGGTGCACGCACTGGCGGCATGGCGGCGTAGCGCGGCGGCCGCCTCCCGGCTCGACTGCCGCATGGCGGCAATCGCCCCGTCAATCCATCGGCCCTTCGCCCGCATCCGCATCTCCGCCGCGAACAACGTGCCGATACCGATGCCCTTTGTCAGCACGAGCCGGTCGCCCGGTCGCAGGCCCCCCTTGCGCAACACCGCGTCACGGTCGGCCAGGCCGGTCAGGGAAAGCCCGAGCGACAGGTCCGCGCCCTCGCTGGTGTGCCCGCCCACCAACGCGGCCCCGGCCTCGTTGAGCACCTGCACCGCACCCGAGAGCAATTGCACCAAGGTGTCTTCGACTTTCTGGTCGAGTCCGAAGGGCACGGTCGCGACCGCCAGCGCGGTCTGGGCCTCGGCCCCCATCGCGAAGATGTCGCCCAGGCAATGATTCGCTGTAATCTGACCGAACACAAACGGGTCGTCGACGATGGCGCGGAAGGCATCCACCGTACGGACCAGCACCTTGCCCGGCGGCACCGTGACGACGGCCGCATCATCCGGCGCATCGAGCCCGATCAGGACATCATCGCGCCGCACCGGTTGCAACTGCTCGAGCACCCGACCGAGCGGGGTGGCGCCGACCTTCGAGCCGCAGCCGCCACACCGCATCGCGGCGGTCGAAATCTCTCGCAGGACCTCGGGTGCGGCCAGACCCGGGTCGATCGTCGGCGCGGTGGCCTCGGGCATCGCTGGCAAGTCGGCATACAGGGTCATGAACCGGCGGTCGATCCAGTCTTTCCATCGCCAGACGGCATCGCCCTCGAAGGACCACCAGCCGCGCGACCCGACCGCATGCCGCCCTCCGGTCGACACCAGGGTCAGAAACCGTCGTTGGGGACGAAACGGCCGAAGAGACCGACCCAACAGCGCCCGCCGCAGGTTGTCGGCCAGGGGCGGCCCCTGTCGCACGGCGAACACGCCCGCTTTCTCGCGTGGGTGGTTGACCACCGCCGCGACATCGCCGGCCGCGAACACGCGCGGATGAGAACGTGACTGCAGGGTGTCGTCGACGCGCACGAATCCTCGCTCATCGACGTCCAGGCCCGACCCGGCCAACCACGGCGCCGCGCCGGCCTGGGTAACCCAGAGAATTTCGTCGAGTGCCACGGTGCCGCCATCGGCCAGCGAAACCTGCCCCTCCGCCACCGCGGCCACGGTCTGCCCCAGATGGAGCTGCACCCCCCGCTCGCGCAAGATCCGCTCGAGCCGCCGGCGCATGCCCCGGTTGTGGGTGGACAGGATGGTGTCACTGGCACCGAACAGATGCAGCTCTACCGTGTCGGTCGGCCGCCCAGCCGCTTGACCGGCGTGCCGCAGCGCGTAGTCCACGGCCAGGATGAGCTCCACGCCACCGGCTCCGGCTCCGACCACCCCGACCCGCATCCGCCCGTCGGAGGCCGCCACCCGCGCCCGGATCCGATCCCACCGCGGTACGAACCGGCTGATCGGCTTCACCGGCACCACCACCTCGGCCGCCCCCGGTACGCCGCCGAACGATGGCGTCGAACCGATATTGATCGACAACAGGTCGTAGGGCACCGGCGGACGCCCCTCGCACAGAACGAGCCGGCGATCCAGGTCGAGCCCCATCACCGATTGGTGGAACAATCGAGCCCCCGCAAACCGACTGAGCGGCGCCAGGTCGATATGGACGTCGTCGAAGTCGTAGTGACCTGACACCAAGCCGGGGAGCATGCCGGAATACGGGGTATGCACATCGCGCGTGATCAGGGTGAGTCTCACCCCGGGGACCGGGCGCATCCCGAACCGCTTGAGTACGCCGACGTGCGTGTGTCCCCCGCCGATCAAGACGAGGTCCTTCACGATCGGGACAGGCTGGTCGTTCATCCAGAGGCTCGGGCCAGCACGCGGGTCATGGCGGCGCCGAATGGCTCAGGTTCCGGTAACAGGCTCACCACCAGAAATGCCTCGCGGGGGAAGTCGAAGAAGTAGCCGGGATGCGTCAGGACGCCGTCTTTCTCAATCAGCTCGATGACCAGCGCTTCCTCGGAACGGACCGCCGGCACCTGCACGACAGCGTACCACCCGGCCTCCGCGTGCAGGACCTGGCACGCGGGGAACTGTTTCACGAGCCGGCGCAACTTCGCGACGTTGGACCGGACCCGATCGCGCACCCGGGCCGCCAGCGGGCGCGTGCCCTCCAACAGCGCGGGGAGGGCGCACTGCACCGGTGTGGCCACCGACAGGTACGTATCGGTGATGAACTCGAGTCGGTCGAGCGCGCGCCGCACGGTCGGATCGGGCCCGCCGACCAGGATCCACCCGAGCTTCAACTGGGGCAGGAGCGCCGACTTGGACAGTCCCCCGAGCGTGAACGTGAGCGCCTCCGGCTCGCCGACCAGGGCGCCGGGCGACCCGGTCGCCAGGTCGTCGAACGGATAGAGGTCGAAGACCTCGTCACTGATGAGCGCGAGCTCGTGCCGGACAGCGATCTCGCGGACCACCTCGAGCTCGGCCGGACGCACGAAGGAACCGGTCGGATTGTTCGGATTCACCAGCAAGATCGCCCTGGCGCGCGGCTCGACCGCCCGCCTCACGCTCTCGAGGCTCAGTTCCCAGCGCCCGTGATACTCCAGCAAATACGGGCTGGCGACGACGCCGTCCAACCGAGTGAGATGCTCGAACAGCGGATAGCTCGGCTGCGGCACCAGAACGACGTCGGCCGGGTCGCAGAGCAGTTTGAACAGGAGGGCGTAGGCATCGCTCGTACTGGCGGTCAGGACGACCCGGTCGGGAGACACCGAGACGCCCCGAGCCACCAGATATGCCGCCACCGCTTCACGCGCGGCTGGCAACCCGAACGGCGCCGGCTGGTAACGCAACGCGTCGGGGTCGGCCAGCGACTGGAGAAGGCCCGGCGGATACGACAGCCCGACCTGGGTCGGGTTCGACGCTGTCAGATCGTCGAGCGGGCGGCCCTTCGCTCGCTGGGCGGCCAGCACCCGGGCCACCCGATTCGATCCGACTCCGGGAACGCGTGCCGAGAACATCGGCGGGTCACGGTGTAGGGGCAGGAGCGGCTTCGGCGACAAATCGGGCGAGCACCAGCGGCACCAGGCGCTCGATCTGGGTGACCGTTTCGTCGTGGTGTCGGCGCGACCTTGCGTACGGGTCTCCCACTTCTTCACCGGTGCCGACATAGTCGCCAAGCATTTCGACCCGACCGGGAAGGTTCATTGCCTTGGCCTCGCGTTCGGTCTCGCGGTCCATCGTCAGCACGAGGTCAGCGGTGAAACGTCGGGACAGCCGTCGCGCGCGGTGCGTGGCGAGTTCCAGCCCACACGCACGCCGGAGTGCTTCGACCGAATCGGCGTTGGGCAGGTTGCCGTTCATCGCGATGGTGCCGGCGGAACCGATCTCCACATCGGCCATCGCCGGTTCCGACTTCGCCAGATTCGCGAACAGCACCTCGGCCATCGGGCTCCGGCAGATGTTCCCGGCGCAGACAAACAGTACATGTGTGACGGTGCTCATAGGGTAGCCCAGCCCCCGAGGCCTGTGATTATACCCACTCGGTCGTCAGCCGCCGGGTCGTGTGCTTGGCCGGGTCCGACGACAGGGATACAGTAGGCTCGCGACCCGGCCGTGACGATGGGGTGTCGTCTTTCGTAGCCGCGGGTCTTTGGACCCGCCCCGGCCGGTGCAAAGAACACGACAAAGGAGGCGGCGTGTCTCACCCGCGTTCACACCGGAACATGCACGCGCTCGTCGTGCTCACCATGCTGACCGGACTGGCCCTGGCGGCACCCACGCCGGTGTTTGGCCAGGCGGGCGAGCCGGTCGACTTGAACGCCGTGTTCCTGATCAAGCGAGAGGGGTTGGACCGCTCGCAGATCATGGACGTGATGAGCTGGCTGACGGACGTGTATGGCCCCCGGCTGACCGGCTCACCAAACCTGCAAGCGGCGGCCGACTACGCCAGCGGGCAGTTTCGCGAGTGGGGGCTCAGCAACATCGCCCACGAGGTGTGGGGTGAGTTCGGTCCGGGGTGGACCAATGACCGCTTCTACGCCCACGCGCTCGAGCCGCAAGCCTACCCGTTGGTCGGCTATCCCAAAGCCTGGACACCAGGCCTGGACGGTACGGTGACCGCGGAGGCCGTGCGCGTCACGATCGCGACCGACGCGGACTTCGACCGGTATCGGGGACAACTGGCGGGCAAATTCGTGCTCACCGCCGCGGTGCCTGACGCCCCCGCGCTGTTCGAGGCTCCGGCCCAACGCTACACTGAGGCGGAACTGGCGGCGCTGGCCCAGCAGCCGACCCGCGTGCGACGCAACCGACGCGGACGCGGACCCACGCGCGACCGCGAATTTCCACAACGGCGGATGGCGTTCTTTCTCGAAGAAGGTGTCGCGGCACTGATCCAACCGGGACCAAACCCAGCCACTGGAGGCGGTGAAACCGGCGCCGTGTGGGTGCAGAGCGGCGGATCGCGCAGCCCGGACGCCGCGCCCGTGGCGCCCCAGATCGTGCTCCAGACGGAGCACTATGGCCGCATCGCTCGCACCCTCGACAAAGACATTCCGGTCACCCTCGAGTTCCAGGTTGAGAACACGTTCCACACCGACACGCTGGACGCGTTCAACCTCATCGCCGAAATCCCCGGCACCGACAAGGCCGATGAAGTGGTCATGCTCGGGGCGCATTTCGATTCATGGCACACCGGCACCGGCGCCACCGACAACGCCGCCGGCTCAGCCGTGATGATGGAAGCGATGCGCATCCTCAAGGCCATCGGTCTGCCGATGCGACGGACGGTCCGCATCGCCCTGTGGACCGGCGAAGAAAACGGCCTGCTGGGGTCGCGGGCCTATGTGGCGAGTCATTTCGGCAATGTCAGGACGATGGAGCTGACGCCGCCACACGACCGTCTGTCCGGCTACTTCAACGTGGACAACGGCACCGGACTCATTCGCGGCGTGTATCTGCAGGGCAACGAAGCGATCGCCCCGGTGTTCGACGCCTGGATGGAGCCGGTGGCCAATCTGGGGATGACCACGCTCGCGATCCGCAACACGGGCGGCACCGACCACCTGGCGTTCGACGCCATCGGGCTGCCGGGGTTCCAGTTCATCCAAGACCCGGTGGAGTACAGAACACGCACGCACCATACGAACCTGGATCTCTACGAGCGGGCCCAACCGGCCGACCTGATGAAGAACGCGGTCATCGTCGCCTCGTTCGTCTATCACGCCGCCAACCGGGAGGCGCTCTTGCCTCGAAAACCGTTGCCCCAGCCTTCCACCGAAGGTCGGGGACGATAGGAGTTCGCATCATGCGAGACATCCCGCAGGCCCGTGTCGTGCCCTTCGCCGTGGTCATCGCGGTCGCCGCAGCGCTGCTTGTCGAAGCGCCGGCGGCCCAGGCGCAGCCGGACACGGGGTATCTGACCCCCCCGCAGGCGATCGTGGACATTCTCGATGCGTCACCGATTCCGCCCGCGGTGGTCAGCCCCACCGGGGAGACGATGGCCATCTTGACCCGACCGAGCATGCCGTCGCTGAGTGAGTTGGCGGAGCCGATGTTGCGTCTGGCCGGATATCGCGTCAACCCACGCACGAACGGCCCGCACACGACGCCGGGACTGAGCCGTATCACCATCCGCAACATCAGTGATGGGACGGAGCACGCGTTCGACGCGCCGCGCGAGACCTCGCTCGGCTCGCCCACGTTTTCGCCGGACGGGTCGCGGCTGCTCTTCTTGCTGACCCGCTACAACGGCATCGAGGCGTGGATGATGGAAGTGTCGACCGGTCAGGCCCGGCCGCTCAGCGATACCTCCATCAATGCGGTCTGGGGCAACCCGTGCAACTGGCTCGATGACAATGCCACGGTCGTCTGCCGGTTCAAGGCGTCGGCCCGCGGGGCGCCACCCGACGCACCTGACGTTCCGGCGCAACCGAACGTGCAGTCGCACGGCGGCGGCGCCGCGCCCATCCGGACCTATCAGGACCTGCTGGGCAACGCGCACGACGAAGCGCTTTTCGAATATTTCTTCACGACCCAGGTTGGCACCATCGACCTGGCCACCGGCCGCCGCACCGCGATCGGCCCGCCGGGGCTCTACCAGCAGGTCAGCGCCTCGCCGAGCGGCCAGTACTTCCTGATGGTCGAGGTGGAACGACCGTTCTCCTGGCTGGTCACCGCCCGCAGTTTCCCGAAGGACGTCACGATTCGAAACGGCAGCGGTGAAGTGGTCGCGCAGGTGGCCCGGATTCCACTGGCCGACGCGGTCCCGATCGGTGGGGTGCCGACCGGGCCGAGATCGTATGGCTGGAACCTGACCGAGGCGCACACCCTGACCTGGGTCGAGGCGCAAGACGGCGGCGACCCCAAGCGCACGGTCGATCATCGAGACCGGGTGCTGTCGCTGAGCGCGCCGTTCAACGCCGAACCAACCGAGCTGGCCCGCACCGAGTTCCGGTTTGGCGGCCTCAGGTGGACGGAGGGCGGGGCCACGCTCCTCACCGAGCGCGACCGCCCCACCCGGTGGACCCGAACCTGGATGCTGGCAGGTAACCGCGAGCCACGACTGCTGTGGGACCGGAGCAGCGAAGACCGATATGGAGATACCGGCCAGCCGCTGACCGCCCCGCGCCCCGGGGGGCGCGTCATCCGGCAGACTGGCAATGCCATCTATCTGACTGGCGCCGGTGCGTCACCGGTAGGCGACCGCCCTTTTCTGGACCGCCTCGACCTCGACACGTTCGAAACCGAGCGGCTGTTTCAGAGTAACGACGACGCCTACGAAACGGTGAGTGCCTTGCTGTCCGACGACGCGACGTCGATCCTGACGCGTCGGGAGAGTCGCACCGAGCCGCCCAACTACTACGTCCGCGACCTGTCCGGCGGGACCGCCGGCGCGCCCAGCGCCATTACCAGTGTGGTCGACCCGGCGCCGCAACTCACCGGCATCAGCAAGCAACTCGTCAAGTATGAGCGTGCCGACGGCGTTCAACTCTCCGGCACGCTCTATCTCCCACCCGGCTACCAGGAGGGGCAACGCGTCCCGATGGTCATGTGGGCGTATCCCCGCGAGTTCGTCGACCCCACGTTAGCCGGGCAGGTAAGCGGATCAGACAACCGGTTCACCGCCATTCGCGGCGCGTCACACCTGCTGCTGCTCACCCAGGGCTTCGCGGTGTTCGATGGGCCGACGATGCCGATCATCGGCGCGGGTGAGACCGCCAACAACACCTACATCGAACAGCTCGTGGCAAGTGCCGAGGCCGCCGTCGACGCCGTGGTCGACCTCGGCGTCACCAGCCCCGACACCATCGGCATCGGGGGGCATAGTTACGGCGCCTTCATGACCGCCAACTTGCTGGCGCACTCAGACCTGTTCCAGATGGGTATCGCCCGAAGCGGCGCCTACAACCGATCTCTCACGCCCTTCGGGTTCCAGAACGAACGCCGAACCTTCTGGGAAGCCACCGACATCTACGCGGCGATGTCGCCGTTCTTCCATGCCGACAAGATCAACGAACCGATCCTGTTGATTCACGGCGAAGCGGACAACAACTCAGGGACGTTCCCGATTCAGTCGGCGCGGATGTACATGGCGCTCAAAGGACATGGCGCGACTGTGCGCTACATAACGTTGCCCCACGAGTCTCATGGCTACGCCGCGCGCGAATCGGTGCTACACACCGTGGCCGAGATGCTGAACTGGGCGAATGCGTATCTGAAACCTGCGGGTGGCACGGGGGTTCAGTAGCAACGGCCCCCGCGTTAGCAGTGCCAGCCGTTGCTACCGCGGTAGGATTCGGCCATTCGGCGGGCCCACGGGCGGCGATGGCGACGGGCGCGGTGGGACTCCTGCTGCTGGTCCAAGCCGGACCGGCGGAGGTGCGGGCGCAGACCGCGCCCCAGACCGACCGGGGCGACCGTGGTGGTCCATCGTTCCAGACCTCGTACGAGTGCGTGGCCTGTCACAACGGGCTGACCACACCCACTGGCGAGAACGTGTCGATCGGGGTCAACTGGCGCGCCTCGATGATGGCCCAGTCGGCGCGCGACCCGTACTGGCAGGGCGCAGTCAGACGAGAGACCATCGACCATCCCATGCACACCGCGGCAATCGAGGACGAGAGTCGGGTGGTCGGCACGCTGCCCGAGCAGGTGCCGTATCTGGAATGGCAGCACAGCGCGTTCCGCGAAGACCAGAGCTGTCAGGCGTGTCACATGCCGGCCGTCACGGAACCTACCCCCATCACGTCGGTGGTCGGTGAGCCCAGAGAGCGGCTCGGTCGCCACACGTTCCTTGGTGGCAACTTCTTCATGCTGCGGATGCTCAACCGGTATCGTGCCGATCTGGGCGTCACGGTGCCCCCGCAGGAACTCGAGGCGGCGGCGCGGGCGACCGAGCGGCAGCTCCAGACCGACACCGCCTCGGTCGACATCACCACGACCGCGAGAACCGCCGCCGGGATCGAATTCGCCGTGTCGGTGACCAGCGGGGTCGGCCACAAGCTACCGACCGGCTACCCGTCGCGCCGTGTGTGGCTCCACGTCACGATCCGCGACGCCAGTGGGCGGACCGTCTTCGAGTCGGGCGCCGTTGCGCCAGACGGCGCGATCGCCGGCAACGACAATGACGCCGACGCGACCGTCTACGAGCGCCACTACCAGGAGATTCGCGCGGCCGACGAAGTGCAGATCTACGAGTCGGTCATGACTGACGCCGACGGCGTCGTCACCACCGGCCTGCTCAGAGGGGCGCGCTACGTCAAGGACAACCGGCTGCTGCCGCGGGGTTTCGACAAGACCACCGCATCCGACGACATTGCGGTCCGCGGGCGGGCCGATGCCGACCCCGACTTCCTGGCCGGCGGAGACCGCGTCCGGTATGTCGTGGATTCGCCGGACGCCGCCGGGTCGCTGATGATCGAGGCCGAACTACGCTACCAGCCGATTGGGTACCGGTGGGCTCAGAACCTGGGCGAGTACGATGCCGTGGAGACGAAGCGATTCGTCTCCTACTACGACGCCACGGCGGCAGGTTCCTCGCTCGTCCTCGCCCATTCCTCAGCCTTGGTCGAGTAAGCAATTAGGCAGCCGGCACGCGCACGACTGGCGGTTCGGCCCTCGCCCACGCGAGCGGCCGTCGAGGGGGGACTGCGGGACCGATGGGCAGCGACAGAGTCAGGGGAAAACAGCTGGCGGTGGGCGCGCGCTTCGGGGATCTGGGTCGACAGGCCCAGATGGCGCACGAGGCGCGTGACCACCGCCGGGTCTTCAATCACGGCGATCAGCCGGAAGCGTCCGCGGTGCCGCGGACACTCGAGCACGTCGATCCCGAAGCTCCGGTGCATCAATTCGCCCAGAGACCGCTGGTCCGCTGGCGCCGGTCCGTCGCACCAGACATTGTGCGTCGAGACCGTGAGTCCTCTCCTTACTTGAGAAATCTTCCGGGCTATCAACCATGAAGCAGGGGCGAATGAGCCAGACGGCTCTCAAGGTGGCGCTTGCCCTGGTCACGTTGAGCGTCAAGGACGACTGGGAGTATCGGCTTCCTCCCGGCCTTGTGGACGTGAGCGAACGACTCCTCCTGGCCTCGGGGTCACCCGGCTACGGCCCGCGCTTGATGCGGATGTCCAAGCGACCGTGGATGATCCGCGTCTACCAGATCCAGGATCGCATGGTGCCGGGGCAGTTCGAGGGCTTCGGTCACCGCAAGATCTTCATGCAGCAGCAGGTGGAGGCCGCGATCAAGCAGGGAGCAGGACAGGTGCTGGTAGTGGGCGCCGGGTTTGACACCCTTTGCCTGAGACTCGCCCCGCAACACAGCCAGATCCAGTTCTTCGAGGTCGACCATCCCGCGACGTCTGCGGCGAAGGCCAGAGGAATCGCCCTCGAGGGTCAACCGGCGAACATGATCCAAATCGCGGCCGATCTCGGCAAGCAGGCCCTCTCGAAGGTCTTGTCGGAGGACGCTCGCTGGCAATCCTCGGTGCCTTCGGTGCTCCTGGCAGAGGGCCTCTTCCAGTACCTGACAGACGATGAGGTGCGAGGACTGCTGTCGGACGCGGCCACCTGCACATCGCCCGGAAGCCGGTTCGTGTTCTCACACGCGATTCCGGGTGAACGCGTGCTGCTCTCGTTCCTGACCCGCCTCATCGCAGAACCGTGGAAGTCCGCTGTGCGAAGCGAAGACCTACCCGAGTACGTCGAAGGGACCGGCTGGAAAGTGATCTCAGACGTCGACACCGACTCAGCGCACGGAGTCGAACGGTATGCTGTATCTGAGCGGCGCTGAATGCTCGGTCGAGTCTGACGGAGCGGTGCCCATTAGCCCAACGCAATCACAGTGAGCCTGCGAGGCCACAGAAGCAGCTGCGGCGCGCACCAGCTGCCGTCGTGGTTGGTGCCGGTCTGAATCGAGTGTCGCGCCGTGCGCTCCCTGGAAGATGACGCGGCATCCTGGGCCAATGCCGGCATCGCGGACGAGAGTGAGCGACGGCGTCAACCGCAGGGGTGTGTCCCCGCAGGAGGAGGACGTGGCGAGAGGCCAAGCGCAGCAAGCCGCTACCGTCGGCGTCGCCGAGCACAGTAACTCGGCGGTGCTCGTCACCGTCACGGTGGGGGGCGAGTTCCTCGATCGCCGGCGCATCGACCTCACCGATCACGATCTGCCGACGCACCCGCATCACCACGAAGGATCGTGGGCGGTAGGACGTTACCTCAACACGCCGGGAGCTCGGGCACTTTCGCTCGCTGACGCCGTGGCGCTGGTCGAACGCGTGCGAGAGTCCGCCACGCACGGCGCCCGCGATGGCCTCGCAGCGCTGGCCGCGGCGGTACCCCTGGCAATCGCGAGTATCGCGATCCGCGTCTGCCCGGAGCTTCCGCCAACAACCGAGGAGCGAATCGCTGACAATCGCGCGCAGACTGTCGCCGACTCCGTCATGTATCGCGAAGCCCTGGCAGACGCAGCCGAGGCGCGCGGCTGGTCGGTGCATTGGTACGACCGCGAGCGCGTGTCTCGCGAGGCGGCAGCGGTGCTCGGCCGCGAGGACATCGACGCTTTCCTGTCCGCGATGGGGCGGTCGGTCGGGCCACCTTGGCAAGCCAAGCACAAGCTCGCGGCGGCCGCGGCGATTGCGGCCACGGCGCACCCCGCGCTGGGTCCACCGCTGGACAGTGATACAGCATCGAGCGATGAGTTGTCTTGAAGTAGAGTTCTTTGTCCACCGAGACGAAGTTTGTGCTACTCACGACAAATCAGGTCACGTCGAAATTGGCGATCTGGCGCGGTTCGGCGATCTGACGATTGAAGACTTGCATCGTGTGGGTCTACTCGTGCCGAAGGAGATCGTATCCTCGGCTGAATTGCGGAACTACGAAGTCTCACCGGTCGGCCGTCAATACTTGAAGGAACTGAAGAGCCTCAGCCTCATCTTCGTACGACCCCGACGATTGGTTGACCTCGTCCATTTGATCGGGCCGAAATAGAGACTGCGCTCCGTCGCATGCGACAGAAGGCCGAGGGTGGCATCCGCAAGGACATTGGTCACGCCCCTGAATCGAACAATCGGGCAATCGCGCGAACACGGCGATGACTGAGCAGGTCGAAGGAGCGGGCCGAGGTCAGATCCCAGATCTGTCGACGACGCGGCTTGCTCCACTGCAGGCATCCGTGAATGGTCGATCCGAGCAGTAGATATTCGGTCCTTGAGCGGGACTGTCGAATCGGCGGTACTCGGTGTCCTGGTCAGGGCGGATGGCGGCCCTAATTCTGTCGACCGCAGGCCCGTACTACGCGCCGCAAGAAAATGACGGACTGACAGTGGTCACAAGATTTGAAGGCCCCACGTCTCCGTGCCGCTGGGGCAGCACTTCGAGAGTGCCATGACGTTGCAGCTTCGGGTGTCTGATGAGGACGCCGGCCGCGCCATGCTGGCCACCGTCGAACCACTCGTGCTCGTCACCGCGCCGCTGATCCTGCTTGCGGCGTCGCTCCTGGCCTCGTACATCCCGTCCATTCGGGCGACCAAGGTCGACCCGACGGTCGCACTCCGCGACGAGTAGCGTTGTTCGAACGCAACGCCTTGCCTGTCTCCCAGACCTTGGGCTGCCGGCCGCTTGGCCAGCTAGTGTCCCGTCTCAGGCCAAGAGAGTGCCAAAACACGACGAAGAACGGTTTCCTGCCGAGGCGTTCGGCTGGCAAGGCGCGACGAGGGAGCATGCAGGCGGCATGTGACCGAGGAAGCAACGCCGTCAGGCGGACGCCTCGGCAGGAAACCGCGGGAGGAAGCGCGGCACGAGGCGGGCCTGCACGGTCTGTTCGAACCCATAGGCGATACGAATCAGGGTCGGTTCGCTCCAGGCGCGGCCGAAGAAGGAGAGACCGACTGGCAGGCCATGGACGTCTCCCGCGGGGACCGTGATGTTGGGGTAGCCGGACGCCGCCGGATACTGGGAGCTGCTGCCGCCGAAGTGATCGCCGTTGACGAGGTCGGTGACCCACGCGGGCCCTCCCGTCGGGCCAATGATGGCGTCGAGCCGGTGCTCGTCCATCGTGCGATCGATGCCCTCGGCCCTCGACAACCGGCTAGACGCCGCGAGCGCGGCCAGATACCTCGGTTCGGTGAGCGGTCCTTTTGTCTCCGCCTCGAGTAGCCGCTCCTGGCCAAAGTACGGCATCTCCGTCTCGGCGTTCCGCTCGTTGAACGCGATAAGGTCCGCCAACGAACGGACTTCCGCGTCTGCGCCACGGCGAGCGAGATAGGCGTTCAGTCCGGCCTTGAACTCGTACATCAGGACCTGCGTCTCCGCCGCCCCCAGGGTGGTGAACTCGCCTGGCGACGACCCACCGATCGGTCGAAGATCGACCGGGTCGACGATCACGGCGCCGGCCGACTGCATGGCCGCGATGGCGGATTCGACCACCTGGTCCACCACCGCGTGGAAACCTAGAAATCGACGCGCCACGCCAATGCGCATGCCGCGCAGACCGTCCGCGTCGAGGAACGGCGTGTAGTCGACCAGCCCGCGAGTGTCGCTGTCGGCGGTGGCCGGGTCATTCGGATCCGTTCCGGCCAATACGCCGAGGACGATGGCCGCGTCTCGCACCGTGCGTGCCATCGGTCCCGCCGTATCCTGTGTGTGCGAGATCGGGATCACGCCGGCGCGGCTGACCAACCCGACCGTCGGCTTGATACCGACGATGCCGTTGGCCGTCGAGGGGCAGACGATCGACCCGTCGGTTTCAGTCCCGATAGCGACTGCGGCCAGGTTGGCCGACACGGCCACCCCGGACCCGGAACTCGAGCCGCACGGATTGCGGTCGAGCACGTAGGGGTTCCGACACTGACCGCCCCGGCCGCTCCATCCGCTCGACGACCGAGTGGACCGGAAGTTCGCCCATTCGCTCAGATTGGCCTTGCCCAGCAGCACCGCCCCGGCGGCCCGCAGCTTGGCGGCGACGGCGGAGTCCCGTGGCGGCACCCAGCCCTCGAGCGCCAGCGACCCGGCGGTGGTGGTCATGCGATCGCCCGTGTCGATGTTGTCCTTGAGAACGATCGGCACCCCGTGAAGCGGGCCCCGTGGTCCCGATCCTCCCCGCTCGCGATCCAGCTCGGCGGCAAGAATCTCGACGTCCGGATTCGTCTCGATGACGGCTCGAAGCGCCGGGCCTTCGAGGTTGACTTGTTCGATACGCGCGAGATACGCCTCGGTGATCGAGCGGGCGGTCCACTCACCACTCGCCATCGCCTCCTGCAGCGCGTCGACAGTCATCTCCTCGAGCGGAAAATCGTCGACGGCGTCGACACCCTCACGCACCGGATCGGCGTCGGGCGGGCCCGGCGGCGCGCAGGCGATCGGCCCGGCGATCGCCGCCGCGCTCCCGACTGCCGCCGACGACCATAAGAAGTCGCGGCGGGTGACCCGAGTGGGATTGTCGGTGCGTCGAGTATCAGAGCTCACGGCAGTTCCCTGTTCATTCTCCAACTTGGTTTCATCCATCGATGACGCTGGTTTTCCTGGCGAGGCGTTCGCCTGGCAAGGCGCGACGAGGGAGCATGCAGGCGGCATGTGACCGAGGAAGCAACGCCGCCAGGCGGGCGCCTCGCCAGGAAAACCTCGCCGGGAAACTAGGGGACGGTAATCATCATTGGGACTATGGTCTCGCCCCAGTGCAGAACCAGCTCGGTGTCCTTCTCCTCGACCATCGGGAAGTAGTACGCCAGCGTCTCCACGTGGTCGCCGCGGCGCGGGGTGATGGTGAGACGCACCGCATCGTGTTCCTCGCCGGGGTACGGCGTGTGATACACGTCGGCCGCCGTGCTGAAGATGACGGTCCAGTCCCCGGCGCCAGGAATGGCCCATAGCGAGTACCGGCCGGCCGCCAGCGCTTCTCCATTGACCGTCACGTCGCGACTGAACGAGATCGCGGTCGCATCGTTCGCCCCCGGATTCCACACCTCGTCCAGGGCCACGATCCCGCCGAACAGCTCGCGGCCTCGGGCCACGGGACGGTCGTAGACCACCTCGATGTCGGTGTTCGCCACGCGCTGGAAGACCGCGCCGCTCTGGCTCTTCTGGACGTCATCGGGCGCGATGATCGGTAAGTCCGCCCCGCTGGCCTGCACGTCTCTGGCCCCCGCGCGCTCTTCAATCGGCTGCGTCGACGGTGCTGGCCCAGGCGCATCACCGCCGCAGGCGACGAACAGTAGCGGCAGCACACTCGCAAGGCCGGTCCAGGTCCGTGTCGTCATGGTTCAGGTCTCCTCTGTCCACGTCAGAAGGGTCAGCTTACCTCGGTTTTAGGGCGGGCATCGCAAGCGCTCACGTCGATGAGTTCGCCCGTCCTGTCGGCTCGTCTCGATGGGACAGTCCCAGCGAGGCCAGGACGTCTTCGACCTTGGACAGATCCGCCGGCAGCACGACTCTGGTCTTTGGATCGGCCAGGTGACCAAGGCTGCGCAGATACTCCTGGCTGAGGCGCAGCCGCACCGCGTCGGCTCAGCCGCTGACCGAGATGGCTGCCGCCACGGTCTCGATCGATGCCGCGGTCGCGTTCCCGATCGTCTTGATCGCGTCCGCCCTTCCCTCCGCCTCGTTGATCCGGCGCTGCATTTCCCCTTCCGATTGGTTGACCACCTGCATCTTGAGGCCTTCGGACTTGTCGATCCGGCTCTGTCGCTGGCCTTGTATGTGTCGACGACCTTCAAGAAGACGAGCCCATCGACGCCGACCTGGTTGTTGTCCTTGGTAATACAGCTTTGCGGCGGGATATCGATCACCTGCTCGCGACGCTCCTGCCGATAGGCCACGCGGTCGATGACACCCAGCCAGCGCAAGAGGGCCACCACCATGGCGCTCAGGCCGAGGAACATCGCGACCAGGCCCGGAAGAAACAGCTCGCTCGCGAGAAGGATGATGCCGCCAACGAGCCACAGCCAGGTGATCGTATCTGGCGATATGCGCCGTTAGACCTCGAACGGTCTTCGCGCGACCAGGTTTCTTCGAGCATGCCCTCCCGACCCAGCGTCAAGACATGGCCGACGGCGGTGGTCCAGGGTGCCGAAGCGCGGCCGCGCATCCAGCGCCGACGAGGCCCACGAGCATCAGCCCTATGAACGGCGCGGCATAGCTGCCGGTGGCATCGAAAGCGAGTCCAGCCAACCAAGGACCCAGGCCGGCGACCACCCCCGTGATCGTCATCCGGACCCCGGCCGTCACGGAGAACGCCCGGCGACCGAAGAAGTGGGAGAACACGACCGGAATGCTGATGTAGGCCAGACCGAACCCCACGCCAATCAGTGAAACCGCCGCCAACGCCATCGTGCTATCGGCGGCCAGGAGCAGCCCGCCGGCGCCGAGCCCTTCGAGGGTCAGGGCCACCGCCAGGGCCCACTGTGGCGGAACCCAATCGCCGATGGCGCCCATCAGACGGCCGCCGATGGACACCAGTACCATCGTCCCCACGAAACCGATGGCTCCCGCTTCGGCGTGTCCGAGATCGGTCAGATGCAACGTGAGGTGCGCGGCCGCGGTGTTGTAGGGCACCGCGTACGCGACGCCGCACACAATCATCAGCGCGAACTGCGGGGTGCGAATCGCCTGTGCCGCCGTCCACTGGTCGGCGACCGCCGCCATCCCATCGGCGTTGACGTCCCGCGACCGGTCCGGTTTCCCACCGTCTCGTTCTTGTCCGACCGTCTCGGGGGTTTCTCGCACGAAGACGCCCGCGAGCACCGCCAGCGCCACCGACAGCGCGGCGATCGCGGTCCAACCGGTTCGCCAGTCGTAGTTTTGCAGCACCCAGGCGTCGACCGGCGCCACCAGGCGGCCGACGATACCGCCGGACGCGAAGATGATACCGAGCACCAGCGCCCGGCGGCGCAGGAACCAGTTCTGTCCCAGCGTCTGAGCCGGGACGATCGTCGAGAACCCGATGCCCATGCCTCCCAGCAGTGAGAACCCGACGTAGCAGTCGAAGACGGTTTCCGCCCGGCTGAGGAACAGGAAGCCGGCCGCCGTCAGGCAGAAACCCGCCGCCATCACGCCGCGAAGGCCGAACCGCACGATCGCCAAGCCCACGAGGACACCGACACACTGATACACCACGCTGAAGAGCCCGAAGACTCCGCCCACCTCGCCACGATCGACGCCGAGGTCAGCGACCAGGCGTGGCGCAAAGATGCCCCAGCTGTAATAGACCGGCGACATGCCGAGCCCATAGCACAGCCCGGCGACGAGCACGATGACCCATCCGTAGAACAAGCGCGGACGCATGGCAAGAGGATGCCGAACTGGGTTACGGCTCCACCCGCGGCAACGGTTTGCGAGGCAGACGCTCGTCGCGCATGGCGGTGTTGTACGCAAACGTCGCGACGACCACGGCCATCTGGATCACGTCGCCTCGTTGGACCCGATCGACAACATCCATGTTCGAGTGATGGGTCCGCGAGTTGTACTCCAACCGATCTTGGATGAACTGGAACGCCGGCAGGCCGATGGCGTCGAACGAGACATGGTCGGTGCCGGAGACCCGCCGCGGCCCAAGCGTGGTCACGCCGAGGTCGCGCATCGACGCGATCCACTCGTTGAAGACCGGTGCGACCGCATAGTTCTCCTGCAACCAGACGCCCCGCAACCGGCCGGCACCATTATCGATGTTGAAGTATCCAGACAGCTTTTCGTGCGCCGGCCTGAGGGTCATCGTGGCCCTGTCACCAAAATGACGCCGGACATACTCGCGTGACCCCAGCAGCCCTTGTTCCTCGGCGCCCCACAGCGCCAATCGGACCGTCCGTCGCGGACGGGCCCCGACGACCTGCAAGATGCGCATCGCTTCCATCATCGCGGCGACCCCGGCCGCGTTGTCGGTGGCACCGGTCCCGGCATGGGTCGTATCGAAGTGCGCACCGATCATCACCACTTCGTCGGCCAGATCGGTCCCTGGAATCTCGGCCAACAGGTTGAACGCATTCATCGCGTCTGTCGCGACCGTTTCCGGATGGAACTGCGCCTCGACGTGCAGCTCCACCTGCACCCCCAGTCCCTTGTCCAGAATCCGCACCATCCGGTTGTAGTGTTCAACGGCCAGGGTGACCGCGGGCACCAGGCTGCCGGCCTCCTCGTTCCGAGGTCCGCCGCCGCCGACGAAGATCGTCCCGCCATCGGTCCGCTGGGTCTGATACGGCAGCCCGGAACCGGCGCCCATCGTGACCGCGTCGCTACCACGATCGAGCACGGCGACCACTCCCTCTTCCACGTAGAACTGCTGGAGCTGAGCCGTGAATGACGGGCCGGCGCGACGTGGACGTGGGCCGGCCAGCGCCGGCGGCACCTGAGTCCTCGCGGCGTCCGCGAGCTGCGCGTCGCTCATCCGCAGCACCACATCGCCTTCCAACATCGGGACCTCGCGGGCCGGTTGGGGCAACACGATCTTGCCGCGCAGGGTGCCGCGGTATGTCTCGAGGTCGGCGGGGGTGCTGATGTCGGTCCGCACCACCTCGGCGGTCACGGTCCCGTCGGTACTCGACGACCAGGACCGCGGATACCCGATCAGGGGCATCACCTGCGGCTCGATCATGTGTGCGTGGAACCGCCGCAGTGACCATCCCTGGCCGAAGGCAAAACGTTCCTCGTGCACGTCGGTCAGCCGCCAGGCGCGCAACCGTTCCATCGCCCAGCGACGGGCATCCTCGATGGCCGGGGTGCCGGTGACGCGCGGACCGTACACGTCGCTCAACCAGCTGACATGATCCATGGCCTCGGAACGAGACAAGCCTTCGTCCCTAATGGCGGCCAGCGTGGCCTGATCCACCGGCTGAGCGGCCACGAATCTTGCGGTCGCGCCGTTGGAGACAATCAGCCCGCTCGCCAACACCAACACTCGCAACCTCAGTGACATCAACTCTGCTCCTGGCAACCCATGGTGAACGTGGTGCGTGACAATCTCGTGATCCTTACACGACGCCGTCCCGGCCCGCGTGCTTTTCACCGGTATCGTCTGAGACGGGACACTAGCGTCAAGATCGTCGTCGGGCTCGACGAAATGGTAATCGGCCTCCCCACCGCGTCATCCGACCACAGGGGCCAAACCGCGAGCCATGCGCAGATTTGCGCGCTGTTCCGGTCCTTCGCGGTACCCGCGTATGGCGGTACGGTACTTGAAGGTCAACGAGGGCCGGACGCCTTCCGCGTCGTGCAAGGAACCCCCATGGGAGAGCTAGACCAACAGCCGGTGCCACAGTCCCCCTCGGACGTCAGGGTCGCCCCCCCGCCGCCGAAAGTATCTCGGAAACCGAGACAGAACGGGATACGGCTAAAGGTCGACCGGTTGGAGAACGCTCGCGGTAAGCCGGGAGGCGTCGTCGAGCCTGACTCGTTGGCCACGGACGACTCGTCGAGTCGACGTCCGATCAAGGACGACTGGACGTTCACGACGACCGATGAACCGGGGGCTCCCGAGGTGCCGGCCCTCACCGAGCAGCGCGCTCGACGGCCATCGCTCTTGTTGCTGCTGGCGGTGGCCCTGGTGGCCAGCGTCAGAATCTGGACCCCGGCGGGGCTCCAGGACCAGGCGGCCAACGTCCTCGAGTTGTTGTTCTGGACGGAGGTTCCGGTCGCCCGGACGGCGCCCGGGCCGGCCCCGCTGGTGGGACAGCTCGCTGTGACCTCGACACCATCCGAAATTGAAGTGTCTGTGGACGGGGAGCCACGAGGGATCACCCCGGTGCAACTGGTGCTAACCGCGGGGCGACACGAGCTGTTGCTCTCGAGCCCGCTCGGGGAAGTGCGACGGACGGTGCGGGTCCTTCCTGGACATCGCACGCTGTTCAGCGAGGCGATTTTCCCGGGGTCGCTGGTCGTGACGTCCAGGGAAGAGGTCGAGGTCCGGGTCGGCACCCGGCCGGTACGCACCACCAGGGGCGGCACCGGCGACAAGGAATTGGTCTTGCGGCCCGGCGCCTATGTTGTCAACCTCACAAACTCGGACACCGGGAACCAGAGCGCCCACCGGGTCGAGATTCTCCCGGGACAGGTCGTGCATTTGAACGCCGACGCCACCCCCGGCAACTGATTTAAGACGGGGCTGCGCCCCGAACCCCACGCGGTGGCTCCGCGGGGACCCCGAGTGCCCCACTCCGCCGCCGCGGGGCGCGCATTGTCGCGCGCCTCGCCTGCAACGCCGTCCACGCGGACGCCTCGTCGGAAAACCAGTGTTCTTCGTCGCCGCGGAGGACATAATCAGGCATGGGCCGCGCCAACCATCCACGCACAGACCAGCCTCGGCTGGCCGACACCATCCTCCGAGACATCCGGTACGGGGCGCGCAACCTGTGGCACCATCCCGGCTACAGTCTGCTGGTCCTGGCCACGCTGGCGCTGGGTATCGGCGCCAACACCGCAATTTTCAGCGTGGTCAATGGCGTGCTGCTCCGGCCGCTTCCCTATCAGGATGGACACGAACTGGTGCTGGCCCGGCAACAGGCGCCCGGGGCGGGTGCGGACAACATCCCCTTCTCGGTCAAGGAAATCATCGACTACCGGGATCAACTCGAGAGCTTGGACGGGTTTGTCGAGTATCACGGCATGGCGTTCACGTTGCTCAACCGCGGCGAACCGGACCGCGTGCTGACCGGCGTCGTCTCCGCCAACTTCTTCGACGTGCTTGGCGTGCAGCCGCTCTTCGGGCGGTCGTTCGTCGACACCGACGACGACCTGGGGGCCGAAGCGGTGCTGGTGCTGAGCTACCCCTACTGGCAGCAACGTTTCGGTGGAGACCCGGACATTGTCGGCGCCGTGTTCGAGATGAACGACCGACCGCACACCGTGGTCGGGGTGTTGCCTCCGATTCCGCAGTATCCACGCGACAACGACGTGTACATGCCGACGTCCGCGTGTCCCTTCCGGGCGCGTGGGGAGGCGCGGATGCATGAAGACCGCACCGCGTTTCGTGGCATGGTCGCCTTTGGGCGCTTGCGTGACGGGGTCGACACCCAGCAGTTCGGCGCTGATCTGGCCACCGTGGCGGGGCGGCTCGGACAGGATTTCCCGGACGTGTATGAACCGGGCTCCGGCTACAGCGCCGTCACCACTCCGCTCGCGGACGAGTTGACCAGCAACGCTCGGCCCATGTTGTTGATTCTGCTTGGCACCACCGGGCTCGTACTACTCATCGCCTGCGCCAATGTCGCCAACCTCACACTGGCCCGGATGACCGGACGAGAGCGGGAGCTGGCGCTGCGCTCCGCCCTCGGCGCGGGTCGAGGCCGCATCGTGACGCAACTACTCACCGAAACCACGCTGCTGGGACTCGCCGGAGGGACGTTGGGGCTTGTCCTCGCCTGGGCCGGGCTCGACCTGCTCGTATCATTCGCCGGGCTGTTGACGCCGCGAACCAGCCAGATCGCACTCGACGGGTGGGTACTGGTCTTTACCCTCATCGTGTCCGTCGCGACCGGGCTCGCCTTCGGACTCGTTCCGGCGCTCTCGGCTCGAGGCAGCGTGTCCACCGCACTGAAGGAAGGGAGCGGCCAAAGCACCGACAGCGCTAGCCGGCACTGGTTTCGCCAGGGCCTGACGGTGGCGCAGGTCGCCGTGTCCTTCATGCTGTTGATTGGCGCCGGCCTCCTGTTGACCAGCTTCTACAAGCTGCAGCAGGTCGACCCGGGGTTCAATCCGGAGAACGTCCTGACCGCCGAGGTGTTTCCCAACTGGTCGAAATACCGCACGCCCGACAGTCGGCGGCAGCTCTTCACCGGTGTGCTCGATCGCATCGAGAGTCGGCCCGGAGTGCTGTCGGCGGCGGCGGCCAGCGACGTCCCGCTCGATGGGCAACCGGCGCAGCAACAAGCCTTCGATATCGAGGGCCGCGAACACGAAGACCCGGACCTGCGACCCCGTCTCGACGTGCGCGTGGCCAGTCCGAAATATTTCGAGACCATCGGGATTGCCGCACTCGCTGGCCGGACGTTCACCAATCTGGATGATGACGAGGGCCCCGGCGTGGCGATCATCAGCCGCTCGCTGGCCGAGCGCCACTGGCAGGCCGCCGACCCGGTCGGCCAGCGCGTGACGCTCAACGGCGGCGAGGACTGGCTCACGATTGTCGGCGTCGTCGGTGACGTGCGGCATGACGGGCTCGAGAGCGCTCCCCCGGACGCGCTCTATCGCCCGTTTCTCCAGGTCTCGGGTGCCACCCGCATCCTGGTGCGGGCGCGGATGGACCCGTTGTCGCTCGCCACGGAGGTGCGCGAGGCGGTGCACGCCGTCGACCCTGACCAACCCGTGGAACGCTTCAGCACCTTGGCCCAGACCGTCAGCGACACGCTCGTGACGAGGCGTCTGACCATGACGCTGCTGGCGCTGTTCGCCGGGCTGGCGCTGCTGATCACGATCACCGGCATCGCCGGGGTCATCGCCACGTCGGTGAGCCAGCGCACTCGCGAATTCGGCGTGCGGCTGGCGCTTGGCGCGCCGCCGACCAGCCTCGTCGGCATGGTGTTGCGCCAGGGCCTGACCATGGTCGTGCTCGGCTTGATTCTCGGGCTGGCCGGTGCCACCGCGCTGAGCCGCGTGCTCGCCAATCTGCTGTACGAGACCGCGCCCACCGACCCATCGACGTTCCTCGTGGTGTCGCTCGTGCTGCTGGGTGCGGCGCTGTTCGCCTGTCTGATTCCCGCACGTCGGACGATGCGCGTGGATCCGATGATTGCGCTGCGGGTGGACTAGCCGAGCCGGATCTTGTCGCGGCGCCGTTCACGCTCGGGGAGCGAACGGCCGATAGACGATCCGACTGCCCCAGAGTACTACCATGCGCCTCACTCGACTCATCAAGTACGTCGGTATCGCGACCGTCGCGGCGGGCATCGGGTTTGTTGCCGGAGGCGGTGACGTGCCTATCGACCTCGACGCCGCGCCTCAACAGCTTGCTGCGCGCGCCCGCGAGGCGGTCGACGAGCTGGAGAAGCTGGACCAACAGGCGGCCCCGGTGACCGATGCCCTGAACTCCCTTCGCGAGAAGTTCGTCGCGGGGGCCCGCCGTCTCGCGGGCTTCATCGCTGACTGAGTACAGCCGGCAGGTCGGCGGCCAGGCCCGCACCACAGAGGCGGGTAGAACCAGTCGCGAATTCGTGGCAGGCTGCGCGGTCAGTCAGGGCGTCGCGCCCGGATGATCTTCACGACGTCGAGATACACCGGCTCGACCTCCACATCCACGAACCCCGCCCGCCGTACGTTGTCCGACGTATTCCGGTTCAACTCGGGGCCCAGCCTGCGGGTCAGCGGAGTCATCAAATCGAGCATCAGGCTGAACGGAAAAAAACAGCTGCCGGTGTGTTCGAACATGCCAAGCGCCCCGCCGGGCTTCAGTACGCGACCCAAAGCGCGTAGACCATCGACCGGGTCCGGCACTGAACAGAACGTGCAGGAGGTGAACGCCTGGTCGAAGGTCGCCTTCGGGTAGTCGAGGTCGTGCACGTCGAGATGGCGGAGCTCAAGGTCTCCGTCGTACTGCTCCGCCCGGGGTCGAGCCTGGTCGAGCATACGCTCGCTGATGTCGATGCCGGTGATACGGCGACCGGGCGGGAAAAACTGGATATCTTGGCCGGTGCCGATGGCCAGGAACAGCACGTTGCCGGCCATGTGTGAGAACAACTGCCGTTTCCAGGGCTCCCAGCGACGCTCGGGCCCGAACCCGTTCATCAGGTCATAGCCCCGGACCGCGTTGTCCCACTTTCGTTGGGTGGCGATATCCATCAGAACGGACGCTCTCTTAGGACCCGTGCCGTACTCACGAGGCCCGCGGGTGATGTTGCCCCTGGATATAGGCGTTGAGACCGTAGGTCGCCAGCAGAGCCAGCAGCCCCAGAGCGGCACCGAGCGCGACGGCGGCGCCGGTCGACATCGGGCCGCTGGCGGCCCGCATCCCGACGACCATACCGGACAACATGCCGGTGAGCATCACCGGCAGCATCAGCTCCATCGCGCCGAACAAGACCGAGAGCCCGACCGCGGCCGGCAGCGCCACGAAGTCGCCGACCAGCATCCCCAGCACCATGGCCAGCGCCATCGGCCAAGTCTCGCCGACGACGGACGCCACCACGAGGGCGACGAGCCCGCCGACGGCGGTGTTGCTGACGAGGTCGCCGAGCAAGAAGTACGGTCGACGCTCCATACTCCGCCCGTCAGT
Organism: Vicinamibacterales bacterium; assembly: GCA_029940535.1. Classification (GTDB taxonomy): domain Bacteria; phylum Acidobacteriota; class Vicinamibacteria; order Vicinamibacterales; family UBA8438; genus UBA8438. Next base: position 30,141 of record JAPYUM010000017.1, on the reverse strand, counting down.
GAGCCCGGCCTCCCGCGCTCACCGGGTTGATGGCGAACGCCGCAAGCCCGTCATTGAGCTGGACGACTACGTGCTGCTCACCTTCGTGCACCCAACTCGACAACCCGTAGCGGGTGGGACCGGGAATCTCGATGGCACCGACCCGTTCTCCGGTGCGCTTGTCGATGGCGAACAGGTTCCAGTTGTTGTCACTCGTTTGGCCCGACGCCAGCAGGAGGTTGGGCGTGACGGTCATCACGGCGTGGCCCCCACGACCCGGATTCGTGGGCGCATCGGGGACCCCTTGCAGGAGCGGGTGGTTGCGCAGCATCTCCTGCTGTGCCTCCGGCGCATCACCGTTCGGAATCACCCAGAGATGCTCACCGGTGTTCATGTCGATAGCGGTGATGCGACCGACCGGGCCCTTCCAGATCGACAAACCGTCGAGGCTCTCCGGGTTGGCTCCGCGACCACCGCGGCCGCCCCGACCACCGCGGCCTCCGCCGGCACCGCCAGTGGCGCGTGAAAAGTCCGAGTAGGTGGTGCCGGTCTGGTGGTCGCCGTCCAGGTTGGATCCGATCGCCGGGGCGACCGACAGGCGCCCACAGCCGCTGTGGGAGGTGATGAACATGACTCCCGCCACCGGGTCGCCCACCGCCGGGCCGGTGATATTTGTACCGCCGGTGCCACCCGGGCAGACCCGCGCGGGGCCGGCCCCCTGTTCGTTCCCCACATGCGTCGGTGGATTGAAGAGGGGCGCGAAGAAGTTCCCGGCCCGGGCCACTTCGAGTGCACGCTGTCTCAGCTCGGGCGTGTAATCGATCAGGTGGTCCTCGGTCCGCCCCTGCAAGTCGTACGGGGCCGGTTTCGTGGGGAACGGTTGGGTAGCCGCCAACTGCTCGCCCGGCACGTTCGACTGCGGGACCGGCCGCTCTTCCATCGGCCAGATCGGCTCGCCGGTCTCTCGGTTCAGCGCATAGAGAAAGGCCTGCTTGGTCGCCTGGAAGACCCCTTTGACCTTGCGACCGTCCACGGTGACGTCCATCAGCACCGGGGCGGTCGGGGTGTCGTAGTTCCAAATGTCGTGATGCACCATCTGGAAGTGCCACTTCCGCTCGCCGGTCTTGACGTCCAGCGCAATCATGCTGGTGCTGAACAGATTGTCGCCTGGGTGGAATCCGCCGTAGTAGTCGATGGTGGCGCCGTTGGTCACGATGTAGACCAGTCCCAGTTCCGGGTCTGAGGACATCGGCGCCCAGGAGGACACATCGCCCGTCCACTGCCAGGCGTCGTTCTCCCAGGTCTCGTGTCCGACTTGACCCGGGCGCGGAATGACGTGGAACTTCCACAGGTGTTCCCCCGTCCGCGCGTCGTATCCCAGGATGTCGCCGGGCACATTGTCGACCCGGGTCTGGTTGTAGCCCTGTTCGGCCGAGTTACCCACCACCACCACATCGTTGACCACGATCGGCGGCGAGGAACTGGTGATGTATCCGATCTCCTGCGGGATGCCCTGGTTGGCGTCGTAGGGCCGGTCCATGCTGATCCAGGGGCCCCAGTCGGCGATTAGATCCTCGACCATGTCCACCGTGCCGGACTCGCGGAAGCCTGGAATCGGCACCGGTCGTCCCCAATTTTCGAGTGGCACGCCCGTGTCGGCGTCCAGCGCATGCAGGAAGAAGCCAGGGGTCGAGAGATAGACCACGCCGCGGCCATCGATCTCCGCATAGGCGATACCCTTCCCGTAGCCCGCCCGCATCGAATATTCCCATCGATGGGTGTTCGGCTCGGTGAAGCTCCAGAGCATCTCACCGGACGACGGGTTGAGCGCCACGACGTGGCGACGGTCACCCGCGACGGTGATCAGCTTGCCGTCGATATAGGACCCGGTCGCGCGCGCCGTGCTCGCGCCGAAGCTGGACGCGTCCCACTGCCACGCCAGTTTCAGTTCTTCAAAATTCGACGCATCGATCTGGTCGGCCGGCGTGTAGCGAGTGTGCCACGCATCGCCACCGAGATAGGTCCACTGCCCGTCTTCGGTTCCCGGTCCCTGGGCCAGGCCCGGAGTCGGGAACGCCAGCAGGACACCGAACGCGAGAACACACGCCAACCGCGCCACTCGTCTCATCGGTTCTCCTCTTTCGCGACACACACGGGCCGCAGTCTCGACGGGCGACCGTACTCGGCCACCGAGTCATGTCCAGTCGCCTTCCCAACGGCTCGACGCTCGGATGGGTTCACCCGCGCAGGTACGGTTCCAGGGCGGCGAAACGGTGCTCGATTTCATCGATCTGGAGCCGCGTAAAACGGTATTCACCGCGGCGCGACACGACAGTCTTGAACAGCCCTCGCTTCCGCAGGACGTAGAGCCGGACTCCAGGAATCAAGCTGTCGAGATTGAGCATCAACAGCAACTTGCCGTACAGGTCGCGAACCTCGTCGGGGCGACCCTCCTGGTGCAGATCCCACAGACCGGCATAGATGTCGGCGTACATCACGCCGCCCGTCATCACCCCGTCGGTGCCGAGCCGCATCTCATAGGCCCACCCGCGTCCGAAGTTGGCGCCGAGAATACTCTTGATCGGGTCGGGACGGTGCTTGGCCAGCTCCAGCATCCGCTGCTGGACGGGCGGATACTCTTCCTTGACATAGCCGCATTGGGGGAATTCCCTGGCCAGCGACACCAAGAAATCGATGGTCAATTCGATGTCCGGCCCCCCGCTGGTCTGCACGAAAATCGGCCGGTCGGTCACATCGCACAGCGCCGCGTAGTAGCTGCGAAATTGATCCAACGAGGTCGCCGTGGTCGGCGGAATCGCGATCATCGCGTCTGGCTCAAGGGCTTCGGCTTGCTCCGCATACGCCAGCATCCCGGGCGTGTCATCCGCCTGCACGCCGAGCACCAACGCCGGCGCGCGGCCCCTAGCGGCCTTCGCCAGCACCTCGAACCCGCGGAGCCGTTCCTCCTGGCTCAGATAACGCTGCTCGCTGGAGTTCTGCGGCCAGACCAGTCCTTCGATTCCGCACTGGTCACAGAAGACCACCTGCTTCGCCAGCCCCTCGTAGTCGACCGCGCCGCCGGCCTCGTACGGGGTGCTCAGAATCATGAATGCCCCACGCATCGACTTCCCCTCGGCGGCGCGGGCGCGCAGCGCGGGGAACATCGCGGTGGCGGCAAGCGCGGTCAGGCACTCTCGCCGGGTCACGGTGAGTCGTGGATCTGGCATGAGAATTCTCCTCTGGGAAACGAAGAGCGACAGGCGCTATTAGACACCCCATTCGCTGTCAGATCCACTACAAGGCTCGGCGCTCAAAGAGCCGGGTCGCGCCGCAAGAGAGCCGTCGGGAACCCGTGCCGACGGTGACGGCACGGCAGGGCGCACGCGGCGCCCCGCGTGCCCGAACGGGTCGACGGGTTGCTCGTCGTCGAGGCGGCTCTCTGCCCACACGGTTGCTCTGGCGCGGTCGCCGCGGTGACAATAATGGTGAACTGTCAGTGACCACCGCGTAGAATTCGCTGGCGGCGGATTTCAGACGCGAGCCAGAAACCTTGTCCCGGCCATGCCCAGAGTGACTCCATGGCGACCCAGGCTGTCACCGACAAGCACGCGCCCATATCAGCGGCTCCCGCGCCGGAGATGCAAGGTGTCGTCCGAGGCATTCTGGCCATTCTCACACCCCGCGAACGCCGCGAAGGGGGGCTGGTAGCCGTCACCATCCTCATACATGAGAACCGAACGAAGGGACTTCATCAGAGCCTGCGTGGCCACCGCGGCCACCGTCTCGCCGGCACGGGCGATCGCCGCCGCCGTCGCAGCCCAGCCGGCAGATCGGCTGGGGCGCATCGAGGCCTTCGCCTTCGATGCGTACGGAACGCTGTTCGACGTCTTCTCGGTGACGGCGCTGTGTGAGGAACTGTTCCCCGGCGATGGCAGGGCGCTCGCCCAGGTCTGGCGCGTCAAGCAACTCCAGTACAGCCTGCTCCGCAGCCTCATGGGACGGCACAAGGACTTCTGGCAGGTCACCCAGGACGCCCTCTCGTATGCAGCGAAGAGCCTGGAACTCGATCTCACCGCGGCGCGGCGCGACCGGCTGATGGAGGCCTACCTCACCCTGGCTGCGTTTCCCGATGTGAGACCAGGCCTGGAATCGCTGAAGAGCCAGGGGGTCAAGCTCGCCATCCTGTCGAACGGCGAGCCACGGATGCTGCAGGCGGCGGCCGCCAGCGCGGGGATCGATACCCTGCTCGATGCGATCATCAGCGTCGAAGACGTCAAGATTTTTAAAGTCAGCCCGCGGGTGTATCAGCTGGGGCTGGAGAGGCTGGAGGTGGGTCGGACGGGGCTGGGATTCGTCTCGTCGAATTCCTGGGACATCAATGGCGCGGCCTCGGCCGGGCTGACCACCTTCTGGATCCAACGCAACGCCGCGGAACCACCCGAGGAACTCGGGTTCGCGGCAGATCGGGTCGTGTCGGCGATCACCGACCTGCCGCCCTTGGTCCGAGGATAACTGACCCGGCACCATGCCTCCGCCCATTGGCCGGCTCGACCGCTATCTCCTGTCGCTTCCCGAGCGCACGCTTCGATCCGCCTCTGTCGCCAGCGCCGGCCTCCTCCGCGAACTGAGCGATGCCGCGCTCCCATCGGCCCTCCGGCGCACCAGCCTCTACCGCAACATAGTCGAAGGCACGCTGCGTTTTCTCATCGAGACGGTGGGGGAGGTAGATGGGACGTTCCCAGAGGAGGCACCGCTCGGCCGGGAGTTCCTACGGCGTCGCGCGGCGGGCAATGTCATCGAGATGGCCGGCATCCTGGCGTTTCGGGCGTCGCCCGTATGGGTGCTGGCGGCGCTGGCCGACGTGTCCGGCGCCGGGCGCACGCTGATCCGAGAGATCGCGGGCTCGCTGAAAGAAGAAGGCCTGCTCGATCCTGACACGGAGTTCGAGACCGTGGACCAGATCCTGGCCGGGCTGGAACAGGCGTCTGGTCGAGCGGCCGACGCCGTAAATGCGCCGCCACTGGACGTGGCCGGCCTGCGGCGGGAGTGGCGTGAGATCGAGGAACGCGTGCGCAAGATCCCGCCTGAGCGAATGCCCGCCGCCGACCGTTTGTGGGACGGATGGCGAGAGCTTCGGGCCGAAGCGGCGACGCAACAGCGGTCGGTGTTTCAGATGTCGTCCATGATGGCGGTGTCGGCGCTGGGTGCGTTGCCCGACGGCGCGCGCTGGCTGTCCCTGAGTGCCGCCACCGCGGCGAAGAGCACCGGAGAGATGTTCGCCGGCACCTTGCTCGATCACTATCGTGAGACGCTGGGGGAGATCCGCCGCGACGGCGTCGTCGCCTACTGGAGCGGTCAGTTGGAGCCCTACCTGCGCGCCGCGGCCAAGCAGTTCTCCCGGGAACGGCGTTCCTTGACCGAGCGGTTCCTGGACCGAAGGAGTTCGTAACGCCCGTCGTCAGCGACGGGACGACAGCTTGAACACATACAACGCATTGCCGTTGGGTGGATGATGGATCTCAGGGCTGAGGAGCGCGGGGATCCGGCGGGGGCTGCCGCCACCGACGCCCGCCGTGACGGCAATGAACTGTTCGCCCCCCGCCTGGAAGGCGACGGGGAACCCCTGCACAGAGGTACCGAGCCGGGTCTCCCAGAGCAAGTTCCCAGTCTCCACATCCAGCGCGCGGAAGTACCGGTCGACATCGCCCGTAAAGACCAGCCCCCCAGCCGTGGTCAGCGACGCGGTCAGTAGCGCCGCCCGCTGCTCGATGCTCCAGCGTTCTTCGAGCGTGTCGACGTCGTACGCGGCCAGCTTGCCCAAGTTGCCGTCCGTCCCCGGCATTTCGAACCACTTGCGATCGGCCTGCGTGCCCCCCGACCCCTGCACCAGCGACACCTCCCGCCCCGCCATCTCGTCACAACTCTGACTCAGCGGGATCACCAGCAGGCGGGTCTCGGGGCTGTAGGCCATAGCCTGCCAGTTGTGACCACCCGCCGTGCTCGGACAGACCGACACCCAGTCGCCAATGCCGGCCTCGGCGATGTCCTGCCGGTACGTGATGGCGCCGGTGTCCGGATCGATACGATCGAACACGTTCTGATACACGGTCTCGGTGTGGCCGAGAAACGCACCGGTCTCCCGGTCCAGTTTCCAGAGCACGCCGCTCTTGCCGATCGTGAACAAGGCTTGCCGACCGTCGCGGTCATCGACCAGCACTTTCTCGAATGCTTCATCCAGGTCGAGCGCTTCGCCCGGGACATGCTGGAAGTACCAGGTAATGGAGCCGTCGTCTGGGTCCAGCGCCAGCGTGGCGTTGGTGTAGAGCGCCGCGTCGTGCACGGTGAGGCCGCGACTCGCCGGCACCCACGGCTTCGCCTGCGCGACCGGCCAGTAGACCAGACCCAGCTCCGGGTCGTAGCTGCCCGTGATCCAGGAGTCGCCGCCGCCGCGCAGCGTCAGTGACAGGTCACCCCAGGTGTCGCCGCCCGGGGTTCCCGGCTGCGCGATGGTCAAGGTCCTCCAACGCTCCTCGCCCGTGCGCGCATCGTGCCCGGTGATGAAGCAGCTCTCCGGCTGGAACCGCGTACACCCATTGATCGCATTGATCACCGTACCCTCGACCACCAGGGGTCCGGCCGAGTTCGTGTAGCCCAGTTGGTAGTCGGCAATCTGGGTTTCCCACACGACCGATCCGGTCCGGGCATCGAGGGCCACGAGGTAGGCGTCTCTGGACGCGAGGAACAGCTTTTCCTCGAAGATGGCCAGATTGCGGACGGACCCGGTCCGCAGGCCCTCAGGCAACGGGCGTCGATATTCCCACAACAGTGTCCCGGTGTCGGCCTCGAGCGCCTGAATCACGTTGCCGGGATTGGCCAGATAGAGCACACCGTCGCGCACCAGCGGGGTCGGCTGATTGGTTCCGTCCGGCATGGACCAGACCCAGGCCAGCGAGAGCGCCTGCACGTTGTCGCGGTTGATCTGGTCGAGCGGGCTGTAGCCCCACCCGTCGTAGGTCCGGCGATACATGAGCCAGTCACCCGGGTCCGGGTCCAGCAGCGTCGCCTCGCTCACCGGCACGAAGGTCTCGATGTCGGCGAAAGTCGAGGTGGGCGCGGGCGGAGACGACCCGCCGTTCTGCGCCGCGACGGTGACGGCCGGGTTGGCAGCGCCCCCGGGATTCAGCGCCGACCCGTTGGCTTGCAGGATGTACGCGGCCAGGTTGGCATAGGCGTCGTCGGAGAGGGAGCCGCCTTGCCCGGGCGGCATCGAGACCTTGATCAGGTCCAGCAGCTCGCCGACCGGCCTCGTGCCCCACGCCCGGGTAAAGTTTGGACCCGCCAGTTCGGGCGCCTCGAACGCGCCACTGAGGTCCGTCATGTGGCAGCTCGCGCAGGACTGCTCGTAGACGGCACGTCCGGCCGCTCCCTGCGCCTGGGTGAACGTGCCCCCTGTCTGCCCGGAGGCCGAGCCGGCGGCGCTCAGCCCAACGGCCCACCAAACCGCCAGCCCAAACCGCATCAGGCGATGCGGTCGCGCGGGGGCTCGTTCGTACGGATGCTCGGACATAATCAAGACTCGAGGGGATGAGGAAACCTACGGGGCGAAGGTTGATCGGGCCTGAATCCCGACGTGGCCGTCGCGGTTGGTCACCAGGTAGACGGCTTCGTAGCTGGAAAGCGTGTCGCCCACCGGATTCAGCCGGCTGTAACGCACGGCCACGTTGACACCGCCAGTGCCGACCTGCACCGGCTCGGCCCAGTCGAGCCGGGTGCCGGCCCAGGTCCGCAGACGCCCACCCTGCAATCCGTCGATGTAGTCCTCGGCGGTCTCCCACAGCTCGACCGTACCGTCGGCGACACGCACATGCGGATAGTTCAGGGTCAACGCCCACGCCTCGATGTCGGTTGGATCGTCGAGTGCCTCGAAGTAGGCGTCGACCGCCGCCAGCGCGTTAGCCCGCGCCGCGGCACGTTGAGGGTCTGCCACGTCAGCGGACCCGGCCGCGAACCGCGCCTGAATCCCCCAGTGGTCACCCTGCCGGGTCACGATGTAGGTTATGACGGTGCGGCGAATCCGCTCGCCATCCACGTTGTAGCGTGAGTAGAGTCCGGCTACGTGTGCCTTCGCGGGCCCCGTTTGAAACACGTCGTAGGAGTCCCACTGCGAGCGATGCCATCCGGTTCCGATGGTGCGTTCGAAGTTCACGCCCCGTGTGTACTCCTCTGGCGTACGAGTCAGGCGGAAACGCCCCGGCCCAGGTCGGACATGCGGAAAATGCAGCGATGTGGCCCAGGCCACGGGGTCGCGCGTGTTCCAGGTCTCTAGATACCGATCGGCGGCCCGGATCGCCTCCAGACGCACCCGCTCGCCCTCGACATCCCGCACGGCCTGGCGAAGAGTCTCCGCCTGCTCCCGCGTCTGACGGGGGAGGACCGGGTTGGCATTGGCGGACTCCGCGGCAGGATCATCGATCCAGACCACGATCAGCGTCGCGGCAAGACAGAGGGTACGGGCAGATCTGGGTGGCACTCGGGCACCTCACAGGAGAATCGGGTGAACCGCCTCACTCTAACACCGGGCCATGCGTCCGCCGCGGCCAGACCATCGGGCTCTGCCGGAGCCACGGAGGTGTGAACCGGCTATCTCGTCGCCGTTGGCGTCTGAACCTCTTGGGGTCGGCCCCCCAACACCCGTAAAATGTAGGGCTGGGTGGACCGGACTGGTCAACACCTCGGCCCGCGGAGCGAAAGGACACGCACTCGACACCATGCCCATTCATCACGACATCGAAGCGATTCAGCAGCGCATCCACACTGAAAGCGCCTTTGTCACGCGCCTGCTCGACGAGGTGGGCAAGGTCATCGTCGGCCAGCACTACATGATCGAGCGGCTGCTGATCGGACTGCTCGCCGACGGACACGTGCTGATGGAAGGCGTGCCTGGTCTGGCCAAGACGTTGACCGTCCACACCCTCGCCAGCGCAGTCAACACGACCTTCCGGCGGATTCAGTTCACCCCCGATCTGTTGCCGGCTGACCTGCTGGGCACGCTGATCTACGACCCCCAGCACTCGGAGTTCAAAACGCGCAAAGGTCCGATTTTCGCAAACATCATCCTGGCCGACGAAATCAACCGCTCGCCAGCCAAGGTGCAGTCGGCGCTGCTCGAAGCGATGCAGGAACGCACGGTCACCATCAGCGACACCACCTACCCGCTGGACTCACCGTTTCTCGTGCTGGCTACCCAGAACCCAATCGAACAGGAAGGCACCTACCCACTGCCGGAAGCCCAGATCGATCGGTTCATGCTCAAGCTTTCCGTCGGCTACCCCACTAAAGAGGAGGAGATGGAGATCATGCGCCGGATGTCGGCCGGTTCCGCCCCCGCGGTGGCCGCCGTGGTGGAGCCCGAGGAAATTCTTCGAGCCCGCGAGGCGGTCCAGACGATCTACATGGATCCGCAGGTCGAGCAATACATCGTGGAACTGGTGTTCGCCACCCGGGAGCCGAAAGCGCACAATCTGGGCGACCTGGCCGACCTGATCGCGTTCGGCGCGTCACCGCGCGCCACGATCAGTCTCGCCAAGGCGGCCCGGGCGCATGCGTTCCTGAAGCGACGGGGGTATGTGACGCCGGAAGATGTCCGCTCCATCGGTCTCGACGTGCTTCGGCACCGGGTGCTCCTGACCTACGAGGCGGAAGCGGAAGAGATGAC